>DATAOO010000263.1:0-14473 GCA_036265695.1 Pseudonocardia sp.
GTCGGCAACGGCGTAACCCGCCGGAGCTCTTCGGCCCACGACCGATCGGGGCTACTGGCCGTCGACGCCTCCCAGACGTCACAGTCCACCGCCTGCATTGCCCTTCGTCACCTCCTCATCAAGCGAGGGCGCACCGACCCGCTGCCATCGAGCCGATGGTGCCGACATAGACCCGGGCTGCTTAACGGATGCATGTCGTTCGGCCTCCGCGGGAGACCGGCTTGGCTGCGACGCCCACGATATGGCGCCTTGTCGATCAACCTCGGGGAGCAATACGACACCGAGGCAGCATGCGGCCCCCAGGACCCGCTCACGGCCCGTTACCGTACGGAAACGCTGGAGTGTCCGCAACCGTCCCGGTCGCACCCAGCCGGACCACCGCGAGGGCGAGCGAGAGCTTAGGCCAGGCTAACTTTCTAGAGACGGGTCACCTCGGTGTCCGAGTGAGACCACCCTTGAACACCTCAAAAATTTCATCGCCACCCGGTCCTCACGTCGTTGCGAGCTCCCGGCTACGAAGGCTTAGGGAGTTATCAAAGGTGGAACGGGATCGGCCGGTATCCGGTGTCAGGAACTGGAAACGCTGCGGTTTCGCACTTCGTTGCCGCCAATGGATCTTGTTCCATCAGGCCACGAGGCATCAAGGTTCATAGCGGCTACATAAATAGCTATCCGGCTATTGGCCACCGGCGCAGGCGTCGGCACGACGTCGAGCCGCGTCGAACTGGATCGAACCGCGCCGAAGAAGACACGCCTTTGACCTCAGGCTAGTTCAATCGTTCGCCTCGCTACCGGCCCGGCCACCGCGCAGGTGACTCTTGCCCACCGCGCGCTCGCCTCCTCAAGCTCTGCCGGCGGGACGGAACCTGGCCACTCCGCACCGTCGGACAGGGCTGCGTCGACGGCCTGCCGAGGCTCGCCCGCGGCTCCGGCGTCGACGTCGCCTACGTCGCTCGCCACCGCACCCCGCAGATCGACTCCTGCCGCAGGCGAGCACAGCCAATGCACGCCGCGGCTGGCCTCCGGCACGCCACAACCGGGCCGCAGACGACCGCCCGCCCGTCCCCGACCCTTTAACCACCGGGCTGCCCGTAGCGTTGGCAGGCGCGATCGCGAAGTCCAGCTGCCGCGAACGGTGCCGTACTGCTCCCAACTGCACCCAACTGCGCTGAACGGGCTCCGATCACTGGAGCAGACCGTCGACAGTATTTCGTGCCCGCGGACGCCGTGCTCCAGTTTTGCTCCAGTATCAGTGCACAAGCCTTGAATAGTCGATCACTCAAAGATCGACGATCGGGCCTCAACACCCGGCTTGAACTGTGAGAACGCGCTGCAGGGCGACACCAGCGCAAGAGTTGACCTGAGGGGATTCGAACCCCTGACCCTTTGACTGCAAATGTCGGCTCCGCGTCGAAAGGATCTTGCCGTGCGAGTCAAGACCGTCCCTCTCGCCCCACAACCCGCACGATCGCCGCGCTGGACCCTGACCCCTTGACCACGCGGCAAACGATCACCAGCCCGTGAAGATCACCCCAACCTATCCGACCCGGACTGCGCCCAACGGTCACCAACCGTCGCCAACCGGCTCAGAAGTCTGGAGCAAAACCTGACCCTATTTCGCCGGGTTTCGACGCCGTGCTCCAGATTTGCTCCAGATAAGCGTGCACAAGCGGAAATCGGCCATCCAGCAAGATCAATCGAAGATCCACTAATGATCAGCTGTAGCAACCCTTTGCCCAGGTCAGGACGCAAATCGGGCGGCATCTCTGAAAGAGACACCGCCCGATCTCGCCGTCGGGACGACAGGATTTGAACCTGCGACCCCTTGACCCCCAGTCAAGTGCGCTACCAAACTGCGCCACGTCCCGGCACCCCAACGGGGCCAGCCGAGCCTACCGCACCGACGTCGCGGGACGTGGGTGCGGGGTCAGGGCTTGCGGCCGCGCTTCTCCCGCACCCGCACCGAGATCCGGACGGGTGTGCCGGAGAAGCCGAACTCCTCGCGCAGCTTGCGCTCCAGGAAGCGGCGGTAGCCCGCCTCGAGGAACCCGCTGGTGAACAGCACGAACGTCGGGGGGCGGGCACTGGCCTGGGTGGCGAACAGGATCTTCGGCTGCTTTCCGCCGCGCACGGGGGGCGGGGTTGCCGCGATCACGTCGGAGAGCCACGAGTTGAGCTGGCCGGTCGAGATGCGCTGGTCCCAGGACGCCAAGGCCCGGCGCATCGCGGGGGCCACCTTCGCCACGGCCCGCCCGGTGAGCGCCGAGACGTTCACGCGCTCCGCCCACGGCACCCGCACGAGGTCGCGCTCCAGCTCGCGGCGCATCGCGTAGCGGCGGTCCTCGTCGACGAGGTCCCACTTGTTGAACACGAGGACGAGCGCGCGGCCCGCCTCCTCGACCATCGTGATCACGCGCTGGTCCTGCTCGGCGATGGGCTCGCTGGCGTCGATCAGCACGAGCGCCACCTCGGCCGCCTCGATCGCGGCCTGGGTGCGCAGGCTGGCGTAGTACTCCATCCCGCTGGCGGTCTTGACCCGCTTGCGCAGGCCCGCGGTGTCGACGAAGCGCCACACCTCGCCGTCGAGCTCGACCAGGGAGTCGACGGGGTCGACGGTCGTGCCCGCCACCTCGTGCACGACCGAACGCGTCTCCCCCGCCACCCGGTTCAACAGGCTCGACTTCCCGACGTTGGGCTTGCCGATCAGCGCGACGCGGCGCGGGCCGGAGGGAGCGGCGCCGAAGTCGTCCCGCGGGCTCTCCGGCAGGACCTCCAGGATGGCGTCGAGCAGGTCACCCGTGCGGCGGCCGTGCAGGCCCGACACCGGGCGCGGCTCGCCGAGCCCCAGCCGCCACAGGGAAGCCGTGTCGGAGACGAGCCGCTCGTCGTCGACCTTCGTGGCCGCGAGCAGCACGGGCAAGTCGGAACGGCGCAGCACACGCGCGACCGCTTCGTCGGTGGCAGTCGCCCCGACGGTCGCGTCGACGACGAGCAGCACCGCGTCGGCGCTGCGCATCGCGTACTCGGCCTGGGCCGCGACGGCCGCGCGCAGGCCGGTGGCGTCGGGCTCCCAGCCGCCGGTGTCGACGAGCGTGAACCGGCGGCCGTTCCACAGCGCGTCGTAGCTGACGCGGTCGCGGGTGACGCCCGGCACGTCCTGCACGACGGCCTCACGGCGCCCGATGAGCCGGTTGACCAGCGTGGACTTGCCCACGTTCGGACGCCCGACGACGGCGAGCACCGGCGCGGGGGGCGCCGTCTCGGGTGCCTCGGTGAAATCGGATGGGTCCAGCCCGAGCTCCGCCATCGCGGCCCGGTCGTCCTGTCGTGCACTCACGTCGTTCTCCGTAGCTCGTCAAGATCCGCGACCAGTCCGACCAGCGCGGCCCGGATGGTCTCGGTGGCCGCCCCCAACCCGGCGCGGCCGCTCCCTTGCGGCAGGGTGATCGGCTCCCCCACCAGTACGTCGACGCGAGGCCGAAACCGCCGCCGTGCGCCCGCCGGACGACGGGTGCCGCGGCACACCACCGGCACCACGACCGCCCCTCCCGCCCGGGCCAGCCACGCCGCCCCGTGCTGCGCGGCCGCGACCTCGCCGTCGGTGCGGGTGCCCTCCGGGAACACCGCGACGAGCCCGCCCGCCCGCAGCACCGACAACGCCTGCGTGAGCGGACGTCGATCGGCCGAGCCCCGCCGTACGGCCAGTTGGCCGATGCGCGGCAACGCCCAACCGAGCAGCCCGTGGAACATCTCCTGCTTCACCAGGAACACCGTGCGTCGTCCGAACTGCCCGAACAGCAGGGGCCCGTCGACGAACGCGCTGTGGTTGGCGACGACGACGACCGGACCCTGCGCCGGGACCCGGTCGCGATGGTGGAATCGCAGCCGGTAGATCGGGCGGAAGAGCCAGGTGCCGATCCAGCGGGCGAGATCGTGCATCCGTGGCCACGACCCGACAGGCAGGTCTCCAGTGTACCGCCCGGTCACCGCAGCAGGCCCCGCTCCTCCACCAGGCGCAGGAGCTCGGCCAGGACGTCGTCGACGGGCAGGTCGTCGGTGTCGAGCACGAGCGCGTCGGCGGCGGCGTGCAACGGGGACGTCTTGCGGGTGGAGTCGAGCTGGTCGCGGCGGCGGACGTCGGCGAGCACGGTGGCGTGGTCGGCGGCGCGCCCGGCTTTGCGGTCCTGCGCCTCGCGCCGCGCGGCCCGGATCTCCTCCGAGGCGGTGAGGTAGACCTTGAGCGGGGCGTCCGGGGTGACGACGCTGCCGATGTCGCGGCCTTCCACGACGATGCCCGGGTTGTCCGCGATGATCGCCCGCTGCTGCTCGACCAGCGCGCTCCGCACAGGGGGCTTCGCGGACACCGCACTCACCGCGCGCGTCACCTCGGGCCCGCGGATCTCGGCCTCGACGTCCTCGCCGTCGAGCAGCACCACCGGCGCGGCCGGGTCGGTGACCGAGCGCACGGTCTTCGCCGCCGCGACGGCGACCTCGTCGGCGTCCGGCCCGTCGGGTTCGACGCCCGCGCGGAGCACGGCGAGCGTGACGGCGCGGTACATGGCGCCGGTGTCCAGGTAGGCGGCTCCGACGGCCGTGGCGAGCCGCCGCGACACCGTGGACTTCCCCGTGCCCGATGGCCCGTCCATCGCGACGACCCCGTGCAACCTGCCCGCCACCGGTGCCCCTCTCCGGCCCGCGGCGCGCGGACCGCGCCCATCATGCCGTGCGGCCCACCACCGACGTGCGCTCAGGGCGTCGCACGCGACCGAGGCCGGCCGCCGGGCCCGGTCATCCGCCCAACTCGGCACGGTGAGATGTACGACTCACCGTGGGGTGGGGATCAGCGGGGCAGGTCGGAGCGCAGGGCGGCGGCGCCCCGGAGGTACACGTGGCGCACGTCGGCGCGGCCGAGCGAGGTCTCCACGTGCGCGAGCAGCCGCAGCACCCGCGGCATGGCCCCGGGCACCGCGATCTCGGACGCGCACATGAGCGGCACGTCGGTGAGCCCCAACAGCCGGGCGGCGTAGGCCGGGAACTCCGCGGTGAGGTCGGGGGTGGCGGTGAACAAGATCGAGATGATGTCGTCGGCCGACAGGTGGTTGCGCTCCAGCACCGCCGTGACCAGCTCGGCCGAGCCTTCCAGCACGGCGTCGCGGGTGTCGGCGTCGACCTGGATCGCCCCTCGGATGGCGCGGACGCTCACCGACGCCTCACAGCCCCACCGACCGGTACAACGCTCCGATCTCCGCGTGGCTGAGCCTGCGGAACCGGCCGGGTCGCTGGTTGCCCAGCTGCACCTCGCCCACCGCGGTGCGCAGGAGCCGCAGCACCGGGTGGCCGACCTCCTCCAACAGCCGCCGCACGATGTGCTTGCGGCCTTCGTGGATCACCAGCTCGATCATCGACCGGCCCGCGTGCGAGTCGACCAGGCGGAACCGGTCGACCACCGCGGGCCCGTCCTCCAGGTCGACGCCCTCGCGCAGCCGTCGGCCGAGGTCGCGCGGGATGGAGCCCTGCACCTCGGCGAGGTAGGTCTTCTCCACCTCGAACGAGGGGTGCATGAGGCGGTGGCCGAGCTCGCCGTCGTTCATGAGCAGCAGCAGGCCCTCGGTCTCGGCGTCGAGGCGTCCGACGTGGAAGAGCCGCGCCCGCGCGCCGCCGTCGAAGTGCTCGTCCATGGCGCCGCGCTCGACGAGGAGGTCGCCGACGCAGCGGCGGCCCTGGTCGTCGTGCATGGTCGACAGCACGCCGCGGGGCTTGTTCAGCGCGAGGTAGGTGAGGGTGTCGTCGAGCACGATGCGCAGCCCGTCGACGTGCACGACCACCTTGTCGGGGTGCACCCGCCGCCCCATCTCGCGGACGACCTCGCCGTCGACGGTCACCCGCCCGGCGGAGATCAGCTCTTCGGCTGCCCGCCGGGACGCCACGCCGGCCTGGGCCAGCACCTTCTGCAGCCGGACGCCGTCCGGGTGCGCCTGGGTCATCAGATCACTCACAGCTCGTCGATCGCGTCGATGTCGGGGAGCAGCGGGGCCAGCGGCGGGAGATCCGCGAGCGAGGTGAGGCCCAGCCGTTCGAGGAAAAGCTCGGTAGTGGCGAACAGGGTGCCCTGCGTGGCCGGTTCGGTGCCCGCCTCCTGGATGAGGCCGCGGGTGAGCAGCGTACGCAGCACCCCGTCGCAGTTGACGCCCCGTACCGCCGACACCCGGGCACGGGTGACCGGCTGGCGGTAGGCGATCACCGCGAGGGTCTCCAGCGCGGCCCGGGTGAGCCGGGCGCGCTGGCCGTCGAGCAGGAAGCGCTCGACGTAGGGGGCGTAGGCGTCGCGGGTGTAGAAGCGCCAGCCGCCGCCGGTGCGGCGCAGGTCGATCCCGCGGCCGCCGACCGCGTAGGAGTCGGACAGCCGCAGCAGGGCGGTGCGCACCCGCTCGACCGGTTGCTCCAGCGCGGCGGCGAGCTGCTCCTCGTCGGTCGGCGCGTCGACGACGAGCAGCAACGCCTCCAGTGCCGCGTCGAGCGCGGCGTCGTCGAGGGCGGGAAGGGTGTCGTCGGGGGCGGTCATCAGGGTGTCCAGCGTACGGTCAGCTCCCCGAACGCCTCCGGCTGCTCCAGCTCGACCGCGGCGTTGCGGAAGAGGTCGAGCACCGCGAGGAAGCGGGCGACGACCTCGAGCGGCCCCGCGCAGTCGGCGGTGAGCGCGGCGAACGTGGCGCTGCCCAGCGTGGCGAGGCGCTCGGCCAGCAGCGCGGCCTGCTCGGCGACCGACACCTGCGGGGCGTGGAGGTGGTCGACGCCGACGGTGGGTGGCGGTTTGGGCCGGAACACGCTGGCCGCGAGCTCGGCGAAGGCCGCGGGGTCGACGCCGAGCAACACCTCCGGCAACAGCACGGCGAACCGTTCTTCGAGCGCCACCGAGCGCGGGAACCGCCGCGCCGCGCCCGCCTCCAGCTCGACGAACAGGCCTGCGACCTGCTTGTACGCGCGGTACTGCAGCAGCCGCGCGAACAGGAGGTCGCGGGCCTCGAGCAGGGCGAGGTCCTCCGCGTCCTCCACCTCGGCGTCGGGCAGCAGGCGGGCGGCCTTGAGGTCGAGCAGCGTGGCCGCGACGACCAGGAACTCCGTGGTCTCGTCGAGGTCCGCGTCGTCGCCGAGGGCCGCGAGGTGGGCGATGAAGTCGTCGGTGACGCGGTGCAGCGCCATCTCGGTGATGTCCAGCTCGTGCTTGCCGATCAGCTGCAGGAGCAGGTCGAACGGGCCCTCGAAGTTGTGCAGCCGAACGGTGAAGCGCGGCGGCGCGGTGCTGTCGTCGACAACCGTCACGCGTGCCGCCCTCGCTGCGCTCGGTTGGCCTCGTGACCTCGGTCGCTGTGTCCGATGGGCTCGCTCGCAAGCTCACTCACCGCGCGAGGACCTCACGGGCCAGCAGGCGGTAGGCCTGCGCCCCGGCCGAGTTCGGCGCCCAGGTGGTGATCGGCTCGCCCGCCACCGTGGTCTCCGGGAACCGGACGGTGCGATTGATCACCGCGTCGAACACGAGGTCACCGAACGCCTCGATGACGCGGTTCCGCACCTCCCGCGCGTGCATCGTGCGCGGGTCGAACATCGTGGCCAGGATGCCGATGATCTTGAGGTCCGGGTTGAGCCGGTCCTGCACCTTGTCGACGGTGTCCATGAGCAGCGCGACGCCGCGCAGCGAGAAGAACTCGCAGGCCAACGGGATGAGGATGCGCTCGGCGCAGGACAACGCGTTGATCGTGAGCAGCCCGAGCGACGGCTGGCAGTCGATGAGGATGATGTCGTAGCGGTCGAGCACCGGCTTGAGCGCCCGGCCGAGCGCCTGCTCGCGGCCGACCTCGGTGACCAGCTGCACCTCGGCGGCCGACAGGTCGATGTTGGACGGGAGGAGGTCCATCCCCTCGACCGAGGTCGGGCGGATCACGTCGTCGATCTCGACGCCGCGCTCCATGAGCAGGTTGTAGATCGTGGTTTCCAGCTCGTGGGCCTGCACCCCGAGGCCGACCGAGAGCGCGCCCTGCGGGTCGAAGTCCACCAGGAGCACCCGGCGGCCGTACTCGGCGAGCGCCGCGCCCAGGTTGATGGTGGACGTGGTCTTGCCGACGCCACCCTTCTGGTTCGCCACCGCGATCACCCGGGCCGGGCCGTGCTCCGCCAACGGAGCCGGTTCGGGAACCTTCAAACGGTGTCTCCCCACGGAGTCGGCCGATGCGGCCGTCTCCTCCTCGTCGAGCGGCTCAGTGCGGGGGGCTAAGGGCCGCGGGGTCTGCATGCCGGCGCTCCGGGTCTGTCGCGGGCGTCCTGTACAGGGACGATGCGGGCAGAGTAAGAGCACGTGACGACGACCGGCAACGCGCCCCGCCGTGGAGCGGCCGTCGAATTCCATCGATGTTAGCTGGGCGTGGGACGAGCCCCTCGACGGGGTGACACCGCACGGGGGTGCGAGGTCGCGTACACCTCGCGGAGCGTGTCGACGGTGACGTGGGTGTAGATCTGCGTCGTCGTCACCGAGGCGTGGCCCAGCAGCTCCTGCACGACGCGCACGTCCGCGCCGCCCGCGAGCAGGTGCGTGGCGAAGCAGTGCCGCAGCGTGTGCGGCGACACCTCGGTGGTGAGCCCGGCGTCGTCGGCGGCACCCCGCAGGACGTGCCAGGCGCTCTGCCGCGACAGCCGCGCGCCCCGGGCGTTGACGAACAGCGCCGGGCTGCCACGCCCGCGGCGGGCCAGGTCGGGGCGCGCCCGCACCCGGTAGGCGTCGACGGCCGCCAGCGCGGGCCGCCCGACCGGGACGATGCGGTCCTTGCCGCCCTTGCCGTGCAGCCGCACGACGCGCTGCTCGTCGTCGAGGTCGTCGACGTCCAGGCCGACGGCCTCGGAGATCCGCGCGCCCGTCGAGTACAGCAACTCGAGGAGGGCCCGGTCGCGCAGCGCCACCGGCCCGTCCCCCACGCAGCCCGCGAGGAGCTGCTCCACCTCGTCGGTGGTGAGGGTGCGCGGCAGCCGCACCGGCTGCGCAGGCGGGCTGACGTCGCGGGCGACGTCCTGGGCGACCAGCCCGTCGCGGGCGGCGAAGCGGTGCAGCCCGCGGACGGCGGCCAGGGCGCGGGCGGTCGAGGACACGGCCAGCTGCGCTTCACGGAGCGCGACCACGAACGCGGTGACGTCGGCGGTGCGCACCTGGGCCAGGTCGCGGTCGCCGAGGTGCTCGACGTAGCGCTGCAGATCGGCGGCGTAAGAGCGCAGCGTGTTGGCCGCGCTCCCCCGCTCGACGGCCAGGTGGTGCAGGAAGGACTCGACCGCCTGGGCCACCTTCACGCGACCGCGACCCCGCCGACCAGCTCGACGAGCTCGGCCCGGTCGGGCCCGTCGGGCACCGGCGGCCGCCACCCCCCTGCGTAGATCTCCCGGGCCCGCGGTTCGATCGCCCGCAGGCTGGAGGGCAGCGCCTGCATCCCGAAGTAGGGCCCGATCACCCGCATCAGCGAGGGGTCGACCGCGGCGACAGCGGTGATCAGGTCGGACGGCAGCGGCCGGTCGAGGTCGACGTCGCCGCCCGTCCAGCGGCGGGTGAGGTCGGTGTCGTTCGCGACGTGGTCCTCGAACCAGGGCCGGATCGCCTCCGTGCACCAGGCGTCGAACGCGAGCGTGGTCGTCTCGTGGTCGGCGCCGTGCTCGTCGATGAGCTCGATCAGCCGCCGGGCCTGCAGGAGCGAGGTGGTGATCCCGCGCCCGGCCGCCGGGTTGGTGGTGCACACGGCGTCGCCGACGAACACGAGCCCCGGCACCGGCACCGCGCCCGCCGCGTTCAGCTGGCCGCGGTAGGTGTTGTACAGGCGGCCGCCCGGCAACACGTCGGTGAGCGGGCGGGAGCGGGTGGGGTCGGTCCACTCGGCGATCAGCGGGATCGCGGCGGCGGCCGCCTCGTAGGCCGCGTTCTCCCGCAGCCCGACCAGGGCGCGGTCCTGGGTGGAGCGGCCGATCAGGGCCGAGAACACCCCGTTGTCGTGCGGGAAGACGATCGTGAGGTACCCCGGGTAGACCGCAGCGCTCGCAATCGGGGACTGCATCGGGCCGAGCTCGGCGCCCGGGCGCAGCACGTACTGGCGGGAGACGTAGGCGATGCCGCAGTCGGCGCCCACCTCGGGCGCGCGCAAGCCACGCCCGAGGCGACCGGAGCGGCCCGAGGCGTCGAGCACGAGGTCGGCCTCGATGTGCTGCCCGTCGACCCGCAGCCCGGCCGCCCGGCCGCGTTCGGTGAGCACCTCCTCGGCGTGGCCGTGGTGCAGCGTCACGCCGGGCTCGGCGACGACCGCCGCGCGCAGCACGCGCTCGAACGTCATGCGCCGACACCGCAGCCCGAGGATCCGGTCGGGCGCGTCCGGCAGCACCGCGGGCTCGGCGCCCGCCGCGAGCAGCGCGTCGAGCACCTCGGGCGCCTCGGCCCGCAACGCCTCCACGACCTGGCCGCGGAAGGCGTGCGGGTGGTGGAACTGCATCACCCCGGCGCGGCGCCACCGTCCGTCCGGCGCGGGCCCGGTGTCGCGGTCGACGACCACGACGGCATGCCCGCGGCGGGCGAGCGCAAGCGAGGTGAAGAGGCCGGTGGGCCCGGCTCCGACGATGGCGACGCGCATCACGCCATACTCCCGCAGCCCAACCCCGCAGCCATCCGGGATCTACCGGATATTGCCCCCCAGAGCGGGGATCACCTCCTGCTCGAACAGCTCGATGCCGCTGCGGTCGTAGGCGGCTTCGGCGAAGTTGAAGATGCCGTAGCTCATGCCCGCCTTCTCCAGCGCGCGGAGGTTCTCGACGATCTGCTCCGGCGTGCCGCACGCGGGCATCCCGCGGACCGCGCCGAGCGACCCCTCCGCCTTATCCTCGCCGACGTAGGGCACGAGGCGGGCCTTGGCCGCCTGCATCCGCTCCTGCACCTCGGCCTCGTCGCGGCCGATCGCCACATTGTAGTTGGCGGAGCGGACGATGGCCTCGAAGTCGGTGCCGACGTCGCGGCAGTGCTCGCGCAGCAGGTCGGACTTGCGCGTGAAGCCCTCCAGGGTGCCGTCGAAGTTGGTGTACCGCGCGTACCTCGCGGCGATCTTGAGCGTGACCTTCTCGCCGCCGCCCGCGATCCACAGCGGGATGCCGCCCTCCTGCAGGGGCAGCGGGAAGACGCGGGCGCCGTCGACCTGGTAATGCTTCCCGCTGAACGTCGCGACGCCCTCGGTCCAGGCCTGGCGCATGATCTGCACGCCCTCGTCGAGCATCCCGAGCCGCTCGGGCGGGGGCGGGAAGCCGTAGCCGTAAGCCCGCCACTCGTGCTCGTACCAGCCCGCGCCGATGCCCATCTCGACGCGACCGCCGGACACGATGTCGCAGGTGGCGGCCACCTTCGCGAGGTAGGCGGGGTTGCGGTAGCTCATGCACGTGCACATCTGGCCCAGCCGCACCCGCTCGGTGACGGCGCCGAACGCGGCCATCAGCGACCACGCCTCGTGCGTGGCCTGGTCGGTGGGCGCGGGCACGGTGTGGAAGTGGTCGTAGACCCAGATCGACTCCCACGGGCCCGCGTCGGCGTGCTGGGCGAGTCCCTTCATCACGTCCCACTGGTCGGCGGGCTCGATCCCGACGAGGTCGTGCCGCCAGCCTTGGGGGACGAACAGTCCGAAGCGCATGCCTCGACCCTAGGACGGGTCTCCGACTAGCGCGCCGCGAACCGGGTGGGTCGGTCCGGCCAGGGGGCGTCCGGCGGGCGCAGCGCCGCGGGCGAGCCCGCGACGGCGTTGGCGGCGAGCACCGCGGCCGCCGTGACCCCGTTGACGATCGTGCCCGCCAGCACCATCCGCACGGCGACCGAGAGCGTGACCCAGCGGGTGGTGAGGTCGGCCTCCTCGTCGTCGCCCATCTCCGGGCGGTCGACCTCGGTGAGCCCCCGCGCGAGGTACACCCGCACGGACTCGTCGGAGAAGCCCGGCGACGGCGCGACGTCGATCAGCACCGCCCACTCCGCCGCCTCGAGGCCCGCCTCCTCGCGCAGCTCGCGGCGGGCGGTTTCCAGGGGGTCCTCGCCCGCGACGTCGAGCAGCCCGGCCGGCATCTCCCAGAGCCGCCTGCCCAGGGCGTGCCGGTACTGGTAGATCATCATGATGCGGTCGTCGGGGTCGAGCGCGGCGATCGCCACCGCGCCCGGGTGTTCGATGATCTCCCGCCGGGCGGCGCCGCCGCCGGGCATCACCACCTCGTCCGCGCGCAAGGCCATCACCTTGCCGCGGTAGATGTCGGTGGTCTCGGCGACCGGGAAGTCGTGCCGTGCTGACCGACTCGATGCTGTCATGCCGGGGTTCCGTTCACGCCCGCCGTCGCGGGCTCGCGCGTGGTCTGGTCGAACGGGAGGCGCTCGGCCGCCCGGTAGGCGAGCGCGGCGCGCACGAAGCCCGCGAAGAGCGGGTGCGGCCGGGTCGGTCGGCTCTTCAGCTCCGGATGGGCCTGCGTGCCGACGAAGAACGGGTGGGTGGCGGCGGGCAGCTCGACGAACTCGACGAGCGTGCCGTCCGGCGAGGTGCCGCCGAACACGAGGCCCGCTTCTTCGAGGCGGGTCCGGTAGGCGTTGTTGACCTCGTAGCGGTGCCGGTGCCGCTCGGACACCTCGCGGGTGCCGTAGGCCGCGGCGACCAGCGTGTCGGCGCCGAGGACGGCGGGGTAGGCGCCCAGGCGCATGGTGCCGCCCATGTCCCGCTCCCCCGCCACGACGTCGCGCTGGTCGGCCATGGTCGAGATCACCGGGTGCGGGGTGCGCTCGTCGAACTCCGTGGAGTTGGCGTCCTCCAGCCCGGCCAGCGACCGGGCGGCCTCGATCACCATGCACTGCAGGCCGAGGCACAGCCCGAGGGTGGGGATGCCGCGCGTGCGCGCGTACCGCACCGCACCGAGCTTGCCCTCGATGCCGCGCACGCCGAATCCGCCGGGCACGAGCACGCCGTCGACCCCGTCCAGCGCGGCGGCCGCGCCCGCGGGCGTGCGGCAGGCGTCCGAGGGCACCCAGTCGATCTCGACGCGGGCGCGGTGGGCGAACCCGCCCGCCCGCAGCGCCTCGGTGACCGAGAGGTAGGCGTCGGGCAGGTCGACGTACTTGCCGACCAGCGCGATCCGCACGGCCTCGTCGGGGTGGTGGACGCGGTCGAGGAGGTCGCCCCACACCGTCCAGTCGACGTCGCGGAACGGCAGCGCGAGCCGGCGCACCACGTAGGCGTCGAGGCCCTCGCGGTGCAGCACCTTCGGGATGTCGTAGATCGACGGCGCGTCCGGCGCGGCGACGACGCCGTCGACCTCGACGTCGCACATCAGGCTGATCTTGCGCTTCATCTCGTCCGGGATCTCCCGGTCGGCGCGAAGCACGAGCGCGTCGGGCTGGATGCCGATGTTGCGCAGCGCCGCGACGGAGTGCTGCGTCGGCTTCGTCTTCAGCTCCCCGGACGGCGCGAGGTAGGGCACGAGCGAGACGTGCAGGAAGAAGCAGTTGTCGCGGCCGACGTCGTGGCGGACCTGCCGGGCCGCCTCGAGGAACGGCAGCGACTCGATGTCGCCCACCGTGCCGCCGATCTCGGTGATCACGACGTCCGGCGCTGCGCCGTCCTCGTCGGGGGCCGACATCGCGACGATGCGGTCCTTGATCTCGTTGGTGATGTGCGGGATGACCTGCACGGTGTCGCCGAGGTACTCGCCGCGGCGCTCCTTGGCGATCACCGTCGAGTAGACCTGGCCGGTGGTGACGTTGGCCTGGCCGTGCAGGTCCCGGTCGAGGAAGCGCTCGTAGTGGCCGACGTCCAGGTCGGTCTCGGCGCCGTCTTCGGTGACGAACACCTCGCCGTGCTGGAAGGGGTTCATCGTGCCGGGGTCGACGTTGAGGTAGGGGTCGAGCTTCTGCATCGTGACCCGGAGGCCGCGGGCGGTGAGGAGCTGGCCGAGGCTCGACGCGGTGAGGCCTTTGCCCAGCGAGGACGCTACCCCGCCGGTTACGAACAGATGACGCGTGGCGCGAGGCTGCACGGAGCTTCAGGGTACATAACCGCGCGGGCCCGCGGCCTCCTGGTCCTGTCTCTCCGCGAGTCGTCAGGTGCGGGGCGCGGCGCCGTCGGCGGCCGTGGTGGCGGTGCCGTAGCGGCCCGCGCGGCCGTCGACCTGCTCGCGCAGCGCCAGCACCGTGCTGATCTGGCCCGCGCCGGTCTCGACGTTGTCGACGGTGGACAGCACCGCGGTGACGGTGGGGTCGGCCCGCGCGACGCCGACCGCGCCGGTGGTGTCGGCCGAGCCCGTGGAGCCCGCCAGCACGGCGCCCCGGCCCGCGTGGTCCAGCTGGGCGGCCATCCGCATGACGACGGCCGCGCCGTCGCCCGCGTCGAGCCCGGTGAGCGCGCCGCCACTGAGCACGAGCACCAGGCCTGCGGGACCCGGCGCCGGG
>DATAOO010000264.1:0-5832 GCA_036265695.1 Pseudonocardia sp.
CCAGGAGCTGCTCGACCACCTCGCGATCGACCGCGCCGACGTGCTCGGCTGGTCGATGGGCGTGTCGGTGTGGTGGAGCTTCATCGACCAGTTCGGCACCGACCGGATCCGCCGGTTCGTGGCCGTCGACCAGCCCGCCGCGGTGGCCGCCGTGCCGTGGATGTCGGCGCAGGAGCAGGCCGACAGCGGCGCGATCTTCGACGTGTCGGTGCTGCTCGGCCTCGGCGCCGCGCTGGCCGGGCCGGAGTCGGCGAAGGCGACGGAGGAGTTCGTGCGCAGCATGTTCTCCGGCGAGCCGGACCCGGAGGTCTGGGCGTTCGTCGCGCAGGAGATCACCAACACCCCGCCGTACGCGGGGGTGCCGCTGCTGTGGGACCACTGCGCGCAGGACTGGCGCGACGTGCTGCCCCGCATCGACGTCCCCACCCTGGTGATCGGCTGCGACGGCAGCCACGTCGCCCCCAGCTCGCAGCGCTTCATCGCCGAGCAGATCCCGGGCGCCCGGCTGCACGTCTTCGGGAGCGACGTGGCGAACTCGCACTTCCCGTTCCTGGAGAACCCGGCGGCGTTCAACGCGGTAGTGGAGAAGTTCCTGGAGTAGGGGAACACTGCCGCCGTGGGGTCCGAACTCCGAGAGACGGTGCGCCGGGCGTACGCGGGCTCGGACTTCTTCCGGGCCACGCTGGCGGCCGCCGGGGTCGGCGCGGACGGCGTCGACGAGCTCGCCCGCCTCCCGTTCACCACCAAGGAGCAGCTGCGCGCGGCCTACCCCTTCGGCTGGACGTGCGTGCCCGACCGGGAGGTCGTGCGCATCCACGCGTCGTCGGGCACCACCGGGCGGCGCACGCTCTGCACCTACACCCGCCACGACCTGGAGGAGTGGACGGCGATGTTCGCCCGCTGCCTCGAGTACGCGGGCATCACCGCCGCCGACCGCGTGCAGCTGATGGTCGGCTACGGGCTCTGGACGGCGGGCTGGGGGTTCCAGGCCGCCGTCGAGCGGGTGGGGGCGATGGCGATCCCGTCCGGGCCGGGTCAGACCGACCTGCAGCTGGAGCTCATGGCCGACCTCGGGACCACGGCGCTGTGCGCCACCTCGTCGTTCGCGCTCGCGATGGGGGAACGCGTGGCGGCCGACGGTGGGCCGCCGACCGGCCTGCGGGTGGGGATCTTCGGCTCGGAGCGCTGGAGCGAGCTGACCCGTGCCCGGATCGAGGGCCTGCTGGGCATCACGGCCTTCGACATCTACGGGCTCACCGAGCTGTGGGGTCCCGGCGCGGGCATCGAGTGCGGCGAGCACGCCGGGATGCACGTGTGGACGGACTATTTCCTGGTCGAGGTCGTCGACCCGGCCACGCTGGAGCCGGTGCCGCCCGGGGTGGAGGGCGAGCTGGTGGTGACCACCCTGCGCAAGGAGGCCACGCCGCTCCTGCGCTACCGCACCCGGGACCTCACCGCGCTGGACCTCTCGCCGTGCGCGTGCGGCAGCCCCTACCCGCGCATCGCCCGCCTGCGCGGCCGCAGCGACGACATGATCAAAGCCAGGGGCGTGATGTTCTTCCCCGCCCACGTCGAGCACGTCCTCGGCCAGGTCGAGGGGGCCACCGGTGAGTACCGGATCGAGATCGACCGGGACGGCACCGGCGAGCGCGTGCTCGTGCGGGCCGAGGCGCCCGACCGGCCGGGCCTGGCCGGGCGCATCGCGGAGCTGCTGCGGGGGGAGGTCGGCCTGCGGGCCGAGATCGACGTCGTGGCCCCGGGCACGCTGCCCCGCAGTGAACGCAAGACCCAGCGGGTCTACGACCACCGGACGTACTGACGACCTCAGCGGCGCGCGGCCCACGCCGCCCGGGCGGCCGCGACGTCCGGCCCCGCCAGGCACTCGGCCACCAGCGCGCGCGACCGGGTGTGGGCGGTGGCGAAGTCCGTGTCGAACGCCGAGCGCACCAGCTCCTTCGTCGCCCGGGCCGCCCCCTGCGGCACCGCCAGGTAGTGCGCGACCAGCCCGGCGGCCGCGTCGGCGAACCCGGCGACGGGCAGCACGTGGTCGGCGAGCCCGATGGCGAGCGCCTCCGCGGCGCCGACGCGCTCGCCGCCGACCGACAGCCGCATCGCGCGGCCCAGCCCGACGTAGCGGGGCAGCCGCCAGGTCGCCATCCCCGGCGGCAGGCCTTCGGCGGCGGCGGGCAGCCCGAGCACGGCGTCCTCGGCGAGGATCCGGATGTCGCACGCCAACGCCAGCTGCAGGCCGCCGCCGAGGCAGTACCCGTGTATCTGCGCGATGACCAGGCGATCCAGCCGTTCGAGCCCGACGAACGCCTCCTCCTGCAGGGCGTAGAAGCCGTCGGGCATGCTCTCGGTGGCGAGCATGTCCAGGTCGAGGCCCGCGCAGAACGCCCGCCCCTCCCCGCGCACGACGACGATCCCCGGCTTGTCCCGCTCCAGCTCGGCGACCGCGTCGACCAGCCCGGTGACCCACGCCATGTTCATCGCGTTGAGCTTCTCCGGGCGCGAGAGCACGACCTCGGCCACGTCGCCCGCCCGGCGCACCTGCACTGCCGTCATGCCCCGACGATCTCACCCCGGGCCCGCTTCCCGCCGGGTCCGCGCGGTTAGGCCGCTCTGATGGCCGAGCGCAGGCGGGTAGCCGCACCCGCGGTCGCCGCCGTCGCGTCGGTCATCTCGGTCGCGTTCACGGGCAGCGTGATCGCTCGCGTACCTGCTGCTCGTCGCCGTCGTCGTGGTGGCCGTGGTGCGCACCGGCGAGCCGCGCACGCCGCGGTCGGGCCGGGTTCGCGCTGGTCGCGCTGGCGTTCCGCATTGTGCGGACGGTTGGCGTGAGCCGGGGTTACGATGACGCCGCGTAGAGGAGCACAGCGTGAAGGTCTTACTGAGCACTCCGGACGTCACCCCCCTCGGCTGGCGCGCGCGGCGCCGGGCGCGACGCGAGCTGGCCGAGCTGGATGCGCTCGGCGCACGGCTGGCCGAGCTCACCCGCATCCGCGATCTCGCCGAGGCCGCGCGGCAGGTCGTCGCGGCGGGCTGGGTGCAGGACGCGTGGTACGTCCGACCCGACGCGCGGCGCGTCGACCTCGCACAGGCGCGGCGCATGGGGCAGGTCCCCGTGGAGCGGGCGTGCCTGGTGGGCGCGATCCTG
Organism: Pseudonocardia sp.; assembly: GCA_036265695.1. Lineage (GTDB taxonomy): Bacteria > Actinomycetota > Actinomycetes > Mycobacteriales > Pseudonocardiaceae > Pseudonocardia. The sequence continues at coordinate 3,158 of DATAOO010000264.1, forward strand.
CACGCCGGGGGCGGGGTGGCGAGCGCCGACACCCAGCTCGTGCAGCGCACGCTCGACCTCACCTGGCACACGCTCCACCGCGGCCCGGCCGAGCGGGTGCGCTGGTGCCCGGCGCCGCAGATCCGGGCCCAGCACCTGCGCGACCTGGTGCGGTGGAACGACCGCGAGCACCGCACCCGGGCCGACGTCGAGGCGTTGCTGCACGCCGTCGGGCAGGCGGCCGCGCGGGAGTCGGACGCCCACCGGGATCTCCTCGCCGCCCGGGAATAGCCCCGCCGCGCGCCCGGGTGGCGGGCGCATGAAGGCAATCCAGTTTCACCGCTACGGCGGCACGGAAGAGTTGCAGTGGGCCGAGGCCCCCGAGCCGCACGCCGGGCCGGGCCAGATCCGCGTCGCTGTGCGCGCGGCGAGCGTGAACCCCCTCGACTGGAAGGTGCTGACCGGCGCGATGGCGGGCGGCGCCGAGCCGGACGGGCCGGGCTACCCGGGCTACGACGCCGCGGGCGTCGTCGACGAGGTCGGCGAGGGCGTCACCGACGTCGCGGTGGGCGACGAGGTGTTCGGCGGCGGCACGGGCACCCAGGCCGAGTACGCGGTGCTCGACACGTGGGCGCGCAAGCCCGCCGCCGTCGACTGGGCGGTGGCTGCGGCGGCGACCGTCGCAGGCGAGACCGCCGAGCGCGGCCTGCGGCTGCTGGGCCTCACCGCGGGCGACACGGTGTTCGTCGACGGCGGCGCGGGTGGCGTCGGCGCGGTCGTCGTGCAGATGGCGCAGGCGCAGGGCCTGCGGGTGATCGCCTCGGCGGGCGAGTCCAACCAGGACTACCTGCGCGAGCTGGGCGCCGTACCCGTGGTCTACGGCGACGGTGTGGCCGACCGGGTGCGGGCGGCGGCGGGCGGTGAGGTGGACGGCGTGTACGACGTCGCGGGCAAGACCCCGGTCGACGAGCTCGTCGGTCTGGTGCCGAAGCCCGCGCAGGTCGTCACGATCGCCAACTTCAGCGCGGGCGCGGCCGGGGCGCAGGTCACCGGGGGCGGCGCCAACACCCGGGGCAGCGCGGCGTTGGCCGAGGTCGCCGACCTCCTGGCGGACAACAAGGTCGTCATCAAGATCCAGACGTTCCCCTTCGACCGCGCGCGCGAGGCGTACGACATCAGCCTCGGCGGCCACGTCCGCGGGAAGCTCGTGCTGGTCCCCTGACCCGCCCGCTACGCCGAGCGCAGAGTGCGGGTCTCCCGCAGGGCGAGCACGGCACCGAGGCTGATCAGCCCCACCGCCAGCATGTAGGCCGAAACGGGCCAAGACGCGCCGGTCGCCGTCTGCAGCGCCGTCGCGATGAGCGGGGCGAACCCGCCGCCGACGACGGCGCCCACGGCGTAGGCGAACGACGCGCCGCTGTAGCGGTAGCGCGGCTCGAACAGCTCCGCGAAGAACGCCGCCTGCGGCCCGTAGGACAGGCCGAGCCCGACGGTCAGCACCACCACGCTCAGCACGATCAACGCGGGCACGGCCGTGTCGAGCAGCAGGAAGAACGGGAACGACCACACCACCAGCAGCACGGACCCGACGAGGTAGACCGGCTTGCGCCCGACCCGGTCGGACCAGCGGGCGCCGATGACGATCGACACCAGCCACACCACCGAGCCGATGATCACCACGATGAGCATGAAGCTGCGACTCAGCTTGAGCACGGCCGTGCCGTAGGCGAGCAGGTAGGCCAGGAAGATGTAGCCGATGGCGGTGTTGGCCACGAAGCTGAGCGCGGCGAGCACGAGCTCGCGCGGCCGCTCCCGGAACACGTCGACGATCGGTCGGCTGCTGCGCGCCTGCTCGCTGCGCAGCGCCGCGAACACCGGGCTCTCCGCCAGCGACAGCCGCACCACCAGCCCGACCACCACCAGCACGATGCTGAACAGGAACGGCAGCCGCCAACCCCAGGCCGCGAACTGCTCCGGCGTGGTCGTCGCGGTGACCGCGATGAACAGCAGCTGCGCGAGGATCAACCCGGCAGGGACCCCGATCTGCGAGAACGACCCGTAGGCCCCGCGTTTGCCCGGCGGCGCGTGCTCGACCGCCATCAGCGCGGCCCCGCCCCACTCCCCACCGGCCGAGACGCCCTGCAGGAGCCGCATCACCACCAGCAGGATCGGCGCGAGCACCCCGATCTGGGCGTACGTGGGCAGGAGGCCGACCCCCACGGTCGCCGCGCCCATCAGCACCAGCGACGCCACGAGCATCGCCTTGCGGCCGAGCCGGTCGCCGAAGTGCCCCCACAGCACCCCGCCGACCGGACGGGCGATGATCCCGACGCCGAGCGTCGCGAAGCCCGCCAGCGTGCCGGACGCGGGCGAGAGCGTCGAGAAGAACTGGGTGTTGAACACGAGCGGCACGGCCGTGGAGAAGATGAAGAAGTCGTACCACTCGATCGTCGTGCCGATCGAGCTCGCGACCGCTACCCGCCGCAGTTGCCGGGGATCAACGTCGACCATCTCCGTCATGGGACGTCAGGATGCCGTCTTCAGCGGGTGGCGACCACCGGAAGCTCCCGCGTGCCGAGGATGCCGCGCGGGAAGTGCCGCACGGCGACGGCGCGATCGACGGCGAGACCGTGGAAGCGGCTCGTGAGCTCCTCCAGCGCGACCCGGCCCTCCAGCCGGGCCAACGGGGCGCCGAG
>DATAOO010000265.1:0-8226 GCA_036265695.1 Pseudonocardia sp.
CTGGCACCTCGTGCTGGCCGGTCTGCCGTACTCGGAGGCGTTCGCGCGGCCGTCGCCGCTGCTGCACCTGTGGTCGCTGTCGGTGGAGGGGCAGCTGTACCTGCTGTGGCCGCTCCTGCTCGTCGGGGTGCTGGCGACGGCGCGGCGCTCCACCGCGCTACTCGTCACCGTGCTGCTGGCGTTCGCCTCAGCGCTGTTGATGGCGCTGCGCTACGACCCCGACGGCGGTTCCCTGGCCTACTACGCCACCGACGCCCGCGCGTCGGGGTTCCTGGTCGGTGGGGCGTTGGCGTGGGTGTGGCGGCCGGGCGTGTGGTCCGCGCCGCTGCCGCGCGTGGCGCGCTGGGGCGTCGACGCCGCCGGGATCATGGCGCTCGTCACGCTCGTCGTGGGGTTCGTGGCGGTGTCGGAGTTCGACGCGGGGCTCTACACGCAGGGCGGATTCCTGCGGGTCGGGCTGATCGCCGCGGTGCTGATCGTGGCGGCGACCCGCAGCCGCGGGGTGGTGGGCGAGCTGCTCTCGCGGCCGCCGGTGGTGGCCGTGGGACGGCGGTCGTACGGGCTCTACCTCTACCATTGGCCGATCTTCGTGCTCGGGCGCGAGCTGCCGCTCCCCCTGTGGAAGATCAACCTGTTGGGTCTGCTCGTGACGGTGGCCGTCGCGGAGGCGTCCTACCGCTGGATCGAGACCCCCGTGCGGCGCGGGGGGTTGGGAGCGCTGATGCGCAGGCTGCCCCGGCCCGCCGCCGTCGTGGCGGTCGGGGCGTCGACGGCCGCCGTAGTCGCCACCGTCATCGCGCTGACCGTGCCCGCCGCCTCGACGGACGTCGTCCCCGACTCCGCATCCGGCGCCTCCGCGAGCCTCGCGCAGGCCCCCGACCCGGCGGCGGCGCCCGCCGCCGGGGCGCAGGCCGGGCCGGCGGGGTGCCCGGCGGCCGGTGCGGCGGAGAGCGGGGCTGCAGCAGGCGGTGCGGCGGCGGGAGGTGCGGCTGGCGGCCCGGCGGCAGGCGGCCCGGCAGCAGGCGGCGCGTCAGCGTGCGGCCCGGCGGTGGGGGCCGGCCCGGCCGTTGCGCCTGCGGCCCCGACGGCAGGCGGGGCGGGGCCCGCGCTCGTCGTCGGCGACTCGATCGCGCTCGGCAGCGCCGACTCGCTGCGGCAGGCGCTCGGCGCGGGCACGGTCGTCGACGCCAAGGTGGGCCGTCAGTTCTCCGCGGCGCCCGCCATCGTGGGCCGGTGGCCGGGCGCCGGGCCAGTCGTCGTCGACCTCGGGGCGAACGGCACCGTGCAGGCCGCCGACGTCGACGCCGTCATCGACGCCGCGGGCGACCGGCGCGTCGTCCTCGTCGGCGTACACGTGCCCCGCCGTTGGCAGGACGGCAACAACGACGTGCTGCGCGCCGCCGCCGCGGCCCACCCGACCGTCGAGTTCGTCGACTGGGGCGCCCTCGTCGCCGCCCACCCGGGCGCGCTCGGCCCCGACGGCGTCCACCCCGGCCTGACGGGCCGCACCTTGCTGGCGAGCGCCGTCGCCGACGCCGCCCGCCGCCCCTGACGTCGCCGCGAGCACCGGCATACGGCTGCGGCTGGTGCTCACGCTCGCGTGCGACGCCGCGCCCGTGGCACGCCCGTTCGGGCCGTCGCACGCCGATCGCTGCCACCAGGGTCGTGGGGGTGAGCGGCCAGCGCCCCCGCTAGAACCGGTGCCGCGTGTGGGTGAACGTGCCCTTGCCGAACGCGAGCACCTTCGTGGGCTCGACGCGGAAGACGAGCGCGGCGCCCGCGTCGTGGTGGAAGGCGCCGTCGCGCGCTTCGTACTGCCACTGCCCGTCCCACTTCGCGCGCCACGCCGCCGCGAGCCTGCCGAGCAGCGCGTCGTCGGTGACGCGAACCGCCACACCTTCGACGACCACGTCCACGCCGCCCCGCCACCCGTTGTCGCCCGTGGTGAGCAGGACGTGCGGGTTGGCCGCCAGGTTGCGCGCCTTCTGCTCGGTCTCGCCGGTGCAGAAGTGCAGCGCGTCGTCGAGCCAGACGGCCACCAGCGGCGTGGAGTGCGGCCGGCCGTCCGCCCGCACGGTGGTGACCCAGAACAGCTCCGCGTTCTCGATCAGCCGCTGCGTCTCGGGCCACGCCACCGCCTCGGTGCCGGGTTCGCTGAAGCGCTCGTCGAGCGAGGTCTTCGGGCTCATGGAGGGTTGACCGGCGGGCGCCGCCGAACTCATCGGCCGAGCACCGCGCGGATCGCGTACCGGGCACCCGCGGTCATGTACGGGTTGGTGTGCCGGTAGTAGGGCAGGGCGACCAGCGCCTGCGCGAGCGCCCACGCCGCGCCCCGGTGCCAGGTGTCGTCGTCCAGCCCCAGCCGACGGCGCACGTGGGCGCGCCCTGACGGCCCGAGGACGTGCCAGAACACCATGAGGTCGCAGGCCGGGTCGCCGACGCCCGCCCCCGCGAAGTCGATCAGGCCGACGAGCCTGCCGTCGCGCAGGAGGAGGTTGCCGGGCAGGAGGTCGCCGTGCACCCACACCGCCGGCCGCCGCCACGGGCCCGCCGCGCTGAGCCGCTCCCACGCCGCGCGGGTGGCGGGGGCGTCGAGCTCGTCGGCGGCGGCGTCGATCGCCGCGTGGACGACGTCGTGCGTCCACAGCGTCCGCGGCGGCGCGACCCCGCCCGCCGTGGGGACCCGCCGCAGGGCTTCGAGCACCCCGACGAGGTCGTCGGCCAACGCGCGGCCGCCCCGGCCGTCGGACTTCGGGGTGCCGCCGGGCAGCCACTGCTGGATCGTCCAGCCGCGCTCCGCGTCGTGGGCGTAGGGCCGCGGGATCGGCACCGGCAGGTGCGGCGCGAGCCGTCGCAGCAGTGCGGGCTCGCGGAGATCGCCGTTGAACGGTCGGAGCGGGACGCGGAGGGCGAGGTCGTCGCCCACGCGGAAGACGGCGTTCACCGTGCCGCCCGACGCCACCGGCCGCACCGGGCGGTCGGCCAGCTCGGCCGGAAGGAGCCGACGGGCGTCCGCCACCGTCACGTCGACCTGGTCGGCGTGCATCCGCATCAAGCGATCCAGTAGCGGCGGACGCCGTCGTCGCCGGGCCACTCCGCGTCGCGACGGCCACCGCACCGCTCGATCACGGCGATGGAGCCGAGGTTGTCGTCGTCGCAGGTCACGAGCGCGCGACCGACGCCTGCCGCCCGCGCGACGACGAGGCTCTGCCGCAGGATCTCGGTGCCGTACCCGCGACGCCGGAACGCGGGCAGCACCGCATAGCCGATGTGGCCGCCGATCCGCAGCAGCTGCTCGTTGAGGCGGTGCCGCACCGAGGCCCGGCCGACGACCCGGCCGTCCACGTCCGCGTAGAGGAACGTCGCCGGGACCCGGCCGGGCGGGAGGTCGAGGCCGAGCCGGTCGCGCTCCAGCCGGGTGAGGTAGTCCGACCAACGCTCGCCGGGCGACAGGAACCCGAAGTCGAACCCCTCGGCCTGCAGCGCGGCCTGCGCGGCCCGGGCGACGTCCTCGTCGCCCGGTCCCGGAGGCCGCAGGGTCAACACCGGCCCAGCTTGTGCCAGAGCCCGCAGCCGCGAAACCGGTTATCGGGCGAGCAACCCCACCGTCTCGTCGGCGGACGGCATGTCGGCGATCTCGGCCTGCACCGCCCGGGCCGCCACGGCGAAGCCCGGCTCGTCGAGCAACCGTCGCGCGGCCTCGGCGACGCCCTCGGCGGTCACCTCGGTGAGCGACAGCGCCGCTCCGGCCTTGCGGGCGGCGTCGGCGTTGCCGAACTGGTCGATCCCCTGCGGGAGCAGCAGCTGCGGCAGTCCGTGCCGGAACCCGGCCAGCAGGATGCCCGCGCCCGCGTGGTCCACGAGCAGGTCGCACACCGGCAGCAGCAGCTCGTGCGGCACGTAGCGTTCGACGCGCACGTGCGGCGGCTGCGGGCCGAACCGCGCCGGATCGCCCTGCGGGCCGACCGTGACGACGAGGTTCACCGGCAGCTCGCGCAGCCCGGCCACGGCCGCCTCCAGCACGCCGGGCGCGTCGGCGAAGATCGTGCCGAGCGTGAGGTGCACGGTCTGCGCGTGCGGGAGCGCGTCCCAGGGCAGGCGCTGACCGGGCGCGGCAGGCCCGCCGACCGGCCGCAGCGGCTGCGTCCGCGGCCACACGCACGGTTCCGCGGCCAGGCTCTTGGGCCAGATGTCGAGGTAGACGGCGTCGAGGAGCCGATCGGGCACCGCCCACGAGCGGCAGAGCCGCGCGTAGCCGGCACCGAACGTGGCGTCCCAGAGCGGACGGGGCGGCGGCACGCTGACGCCGTGGACGAGGTGCCGGGCGCCCCGGCGCGCCGCGACGATCGGGCCCGCCAGCTCACCGGTCTCGGAGATCACGACGTGCGGGCGCCAGTCCGCGGTGCGCGCGAGCAGGTCGGGCACGCGGTCGTCGGCGGCCTGGACGAACAGGCCGTCGGCCATGCGGGCGATGCGCTCCTCGAACCCGAGCCGGTCGAGGTCGGGGTTCGCGGCGTGGAAGCGGGCGTCCACCTCGGCGCGGCTGCGCCCGACCGACCAGACCGGCAGGCCGTGTCGTCGCACGTGGTCGGTCAGCTCGGCGCCGGTCGCCACCACGACGTCGTGGCCTGCCCGTTGGGCGGCCCTCGCCAGCGGCAGCACCGGGTTGACGTGCCCGAACGAAGGTTCCGCGGTCATCAGGATGCGCACCAGACCGACGGTCCCCGGGCCGCGCCCCGGGAAAATCGGTAACCGTTACGGACGTTTGCCCCCCGGCCCGCGCTTAGCGTGGCCCGCTATGAGCACCGAACTCATCGAGCGCTGGTCCACCGCCACCCGGGCCTACCTCGACGGCGACCTGCGCACCTACGCCCGGCTGGCCCATCACGCCGCGGACTACACGCTGATCCCACCGAACGGCGGCAACCCGCGCCACGGGTTCGACAGTTCGGAGGAGGCCGTCGCGTGGACGGCGGAGAACTTCCGCGGCGGATCGGTCGACCTCGAGGTCTTCCACTCCTACGTCGAGGGCGATCTCGCCGTGCTCGTCGCCGTGGAACGGCAGCACGCCACGTTCGCCGACCTGCCGAGGCAGGAGTGGTCGCTGCGGATCACCCTGGTGTTCCGTCGCGAAGACGGGGAGTGGCGCCTGGTGCACCGGCACGCCGACCCGCTCACCCGGCCGATCGAGCCGGGCCTCTTCGCCGCGCTGGCGCGAGGTGAGCACGCCGTAGGGTGACGCCTCGTGCGCATCATCGAGACCTCGGCCGCCCCCTCCCACAACGGCCCGGTGCCGCAGGCCGTCGAGGCAGGCGGGTGGATCTACGTCTCGGCGCTCTTCGGGGCCGATCCGGAGACGCACGCGATCCCGGCCGACGCCCGCGCCGAGGCCGAGCGGCTGTTCGCGAACCTCGCCGCGATCCTGGAGGCCGCGGGCGCGGGCCTCGGCGACGTCGTGCGGGTGGGGATCGTGATGCGCGCGCTGCAGCGCGACCGCCCGCTGTTCAACCAGGTGTGGGCCGAGCAGTTCGGGGAGCACCGCCCCGCGCGGTCGGCGGTCGAGGCGTCCGACTTCGGCAGGCCGGGCGAGAACGCCCGGTTCATGGTCGAGGCGGTCGCCTTCCGCGCGACGTGACGCCTGCCCGGCGTCAGGCCCCGACCCGCTCGGCGCGCAGGGCCGAGCGCCGGACCTTGCCCGCGTCGTCGCGGAGCGCGCCGTCGACGCGCTCGATCGAGCGGGGGACCTTGCGCCGGTCGAGGCGGGCGCGGACGTGGGCGAGGAGCTCGTCGTCGGGCACGTCCGCGCCGAGCTCGACCAGGGCGTGCGGCACCGCGCCGAGCTCCTCGTCCGGCAGCCCGATCACGCACGAGGAGCGCACGGCCGGGTGCTCGTCCAGGGCCGCCTCGATCTCGGCCGGGTACACGTTCTCGCCGCCGACCAGGATCATGTCCGTGTCGCGGTCGGTGACGTAGACGTAGCCGTCCTCGTCGAGGAAGCCGATGTCGCCGAGCGACTCCCAGTTGTCCCCCGCGGACTTGGCGCTCGCGCCGACGTAGCGGTACGGGATCGGGGCGTCGCCGCCCGCCCGGCGCATCCACAGCTCGCCCACCGCCCGCGGCGGCAGCGGGGCGCCGTCGGGGCCGCGGCACTCGATCTCCCCGATCACCGCCTTGCCGACCGAGCCCTCGTGTTCGAGCCACTCGGTTCCGGTGATCACCGTCATCGCCTGCAGCTCAGTGCCGCCGTACAGCTCGAGGATCTTCTCGGGGCCCAGCCAGTCGATCCACGCCCGCTTGAGCCACGGCGCGCAGGGCGCGGCCATGTGGAACGCGATGCGCAGCGACGACACGTCGTAGCCCAGCCGCTCCTGCTCGGGGAGGCGCCAGATGCGGAGCATCATCGTCGGCACGAGGTACAGCCAGTCGACGCCGTGCCGGGCGATGAGGCGCAGCGTCTCGGCCGCGGCGAAGCGCGGCATGACGACCATGTGGTTGCCCAGCAGCAGGCCCCCGATGAGTAGGACGTACGGCGCGTTGTGGCTCATCGGCCCGGTGACGAGCGTCGCCCCGTCGGGCCGGAGGCGCAGGAGCAGCGCGAGCCCGCGCAGCGCGTCGGCGTCGGCCGGGCTCGTGGTGACGATGAGCTTCGGGCGGCCGGTCGATCCGCCGCTGGTGACGACCTTCCACTCGGGGGAGAGCACCGCGGCGTCCTCGTGTCGCGGTGCCGCCGGGTCCGTCGCTATCCGGGCGATGTCGGCGGCCGACAGGACCGGCCGTCCGCCCGCCTCCGTCGGCTCGGCGGCGACGACGAGCGCCGGATCGGCCAACGCGATGATCGCTTCGCGCTCGGCCGGAGGAAGGCCGCGCGCGACCGGCTGCGGTGCGCCGCCGAGCAACCACGCGGCGAGCGCCGACTCGACGAACTCGATCCCGTTCGGCACCGCGAGCGTCACCCACGACCCCTCGCCGACCCCGCGCTCGGCGAACACGGCCGCCACCCGCTCGACGGCGGCCACCAACTCGGCCCGCGTGAGCGTCACCTCGCCCACGGTGAGCGACGGCCGCTCCGGCGCTTCGACCGCGAGCCGACGGATGGCGTCGAAGAACGGCGTGGGCATGCCGAGCAACGTAACGCCACCAACCGGTGTTCGACGCCGCCGTCCGAGCGGTCGTGCGCTGATCAGCCCCTGCCCGAGCAGGAGGGCGATGAGTTCGGCGGGCAAAGCGCCCAGTCCGACGCGCTGCTGGTCGGGCGGAGGACCTTCCAGCTACTGGCGTCGACGCGTTCCGGCTCTACACCTACCCCGTGGTGCAGGGCCGGGGGTCGGCGGCTCTTCCCGGACGGCTACCCGGAGACCCACCTCCGGCTCACCGACTCCCGCTCGTTCCGCGCGGGCGTCACCCACAGCCGGTACCGCGCGAACTGATCGCACGCGGGGACGGTGAGCGGTGGTGGTCGACGGCGGGGGCGGCGCAGCGCCTCCACCGCCGCGGGAACGGGCGGCTCGCGGCTCCCTGGTCAGGACCCCGAACGCAGTACGGACCTCACTGCGGCGAAGAACCGCGAGCGCGCAGCGCGATCGGCACCCCGGCGAGATCCTCGTCGTTGCAGAGCAGCTTGACCTCGTAGTAGATGCCACCTGCGCTGTCGTCGTAGTCGAGGTGGACCCCGATCACGTCGACCGGCTCACCCAACCACTCCTGGACCGTGCGCAACCACTGCGCGGACCGCTCCAACGCCGAGGGCAGGTCGTCGTCCCGGAACCCGACCGGCCGATAGGGCACGCCCTGGATCTCATCGTTGCGGTGCACCGGGCGCGGCAGGTTCCGCGCCAGCCCGGAATCATCGACGTCCAGCACAACAGATTCCTCGCTCACCGCCCCAGCATGCCGTCGCCGCGGATGCTCGAACAAGGGACCCACCCCACCCGACGGCCGGGTCACGTGGGCTCCGATCGATGTGGGCGGCACAGCAGCCGGTCGCGGCGAGGCGGACCGCGCTACCCCTTGGCCGTCTCACGAGCCCGGAGGTCCTTGCGCAGGATCTTGCCGCTCGCCGACTTCGGGATCTCCTCGATGAACTCGACCACCCGCACCTTCTTGTGGGGCGCGATCCGCTCGGCGACGAACGCCATCACCTCGTCGGCGGTGAGGTCGGCGGACGCCTGTGTCACGACGAACGCCTTCGGCACCTCCTCGCCCTCGTCGTCGCGCACCCCGATGACG
>DATAOO010000266.1:0-11602 GCA_036265695.1 Pseudonocardia sp.
ACCCGGCGGGCCACGCCGTCGGCGATGCGGCGCACGAACCACTTGGCGGCGACGTCGTAGCGCCCTTCGCGGTGGCGTGGTCGCGGCTCGCGGCCGAGGGCGAGCTGCAGCATGTGGTCGTGGTTGGCGACGCCGTCGACCTGCTCGAACAGCTCGGCGTGCGACTGCGAATGGCGTGGGTTCACCTCGAGCAGGGAGATCGTGTCGTGGTCGGGGTCCCAGAAGTACTCGATGTTGAAGGTGAGGCCGTCGAGGCCGATCTGCCGGATGACCCGCGCGGAGAGCTCGGCCATCCGCTGCGTGACGGCGGCGGGGAGCGCGGAGGGGTACTGGTAGCGCAGGAAGCTCGAGGTGTCCGCGTAGGTGATCGAGTCGACCGTGCCGTAGACGTGCACGTCGCCCTGGTAGCTGTAGCCCTCGACGGTGACCTGCGCCCCGACCGCCGCCTCCTCGGCCAGGCACGCGCGCCCGCCGACGCCGCTCAGCTCGGGCGGGAGCTGGAGCTGGGACAGCACGAAGTCGAACGGCTCACCCATCCGTCCGATGCCGCCGCGGATGTTCGCCAACGCGCGCGTGAGCTGTTCGTCGTCCGCCACCCGGTAGGCCAGCGCGGACGAGACCGACTTGATCGGCTTGACCCACACCGGGTAGCGCAACCCCGTGGGCAGGGCCGGGGCGTCATCGAGGTCGACCAGCCCGAACCGCGGGTACTCGTCGATCACGCGGCGCTGCTCGAGCCTGCTCCAGTACTTGTGCTCGCATTTCACGACCGATTCCAGGCTGGCCCAGCGCAGGCCGAGGCGTTCGCACAGCATCGGCACCATCGTGCTCACCGGGAAGTCCCAGAACCCGATGATCGCGTGCACCGTGCCGTCGAACGCTTCCACCTCGCGCTGCGCCTCGGCCAACAGGTCGGGCAACGGGATGGTGTCGCTGAACAGCAACGCGTCGGCGTCCAGCAGCCGGTGGAAGCGGTAGCGGTCGGCGTCCGGGAGCCTGTTGAGGATCTCCGCGCTGTGGTCGTTGAGTCCGACGACGAACACGTTCTCCACCATCCGAGCCCGCCCTCCTCGACCACGACGTTCGGAGGATCTCAGCACAGGCGCACCGCTCGTGTCCTGGCAGGCTGCGTGAGGACCTCGGGGCCGTTCTCGGTGACGGCGACGGTGTGCTCGATGTGGGCCGCGCGGCTGCCGTCGGCGGTGCGCAGCGTCCAGCCGTCGGGGTCGGTGCGGTAGGCGTCGGTGCCGCCGCTGATGAGCATGGGCTCCAGCGCGAGGACCAGCCCGGGGCGCAGCACGAGGCCGCGGCCTGCGCGGCCTTCGTTGGGGACGTGCGGAGCTTCGTGCATCTCGCGGCCGATGCCGTGCCCGCCGTGGCTCTCCATGAGCCCGTACCCGGCGGTGCGGGCGACCCGGCCGATGGCGTGGGCGATGTCGCCGAGGCGGGCGCCGGGCTGGGCGGCGGCGATCCCGGCGTCCAGGGCGGCCTGGGTGGTGGCGATCAGCGCTTCGTCGCTGCGGGCGATGGTGGGGTCGGGGTGCTCGCCGACGACGAAGGAGACGGCGGCGTCCCCGCTCCAGCCGCGGTAGCGGGCTCCGCAGTCGACGGAGACGAGGTCGCCGTGGCGGAGGGCGTAGCGGCCGGGGATGCCGTGCACGACGGCGTCGTTCACGCTGATGCAGCTGACGCCGGGGTAGGGCGAGGACGCCGAGCTCGGCTGGTAGCCCAGGAACAGCGGCTCGGCGTCCGCGGCCGCGATGACCTCGGCGGCGACCTCGTCGAGCGCGTCGAGGCGGACGCCGACCGCGGCGGCCTCCCGGACGGCGGCCAGCGCGGCCGCGGTGATCCGGCCCGCGTGGCGCATCAGCTCGATCTCGGTGGGGGTCTTGAGCTCGATCATCGCGCCGCTCCGTCACTCGGGATAACTATCCCGGTATTAGTATCACGGTCGTGGTGCGTGTGCCGTTGACCCCCGAAGAGCACGAGCGCGGCCGTCGGCTGGGGGCGGTGTTGCGGGAAGCACGCGGTGACCGGTCGATGACGTCGGTCGCGGCGGCGGTGGGAATGCCGGTGGAGACCCTGCGCAAGATCGAGTCCGGCCGGGTGCCCACCCCCGCGTTCTTCACGGTCGCGGCCCTGGCCGTCGAACTGCGCCTGCCGCTCGACGCGCTCGTCGGCGCCTGCGAGGTCGACCGCTCCCGCACCGCCTGAAACCGGTTGCGGCGGCTGCGTAGCCTTGGCGCAGCGGCGTTGACGAGAGTGACGACCTTCGAGCCGCCTGCTGGTCCAGAGGCCGACCCGCGCGGTCGGTGAAGGTGTGGTGGCACCGCGAGCACCCGATCGCCCACACCTCCCGGGGAAGGGAACCGAGGAGGTGGTCGACGGTGTTGCGAACACTGGTAGGCGAGTTGTCCGACCGGATCGGCGAGCGCGTGCTGGTCCAGGGCTGGGTGCACCGGCGCAGGCGGCTGGGTGCCGTCTCGTTCCTGCTCGTGCGCGACCGCAGCGGCGTGGCGCAGGTCGTGCTCAGCGCGGCGGACGTCCTGGACACCGTGCCAGAGGAGACCGTGGTCGCCGTCGAGGGCACGGTGACCGCGCGCGAGCAGGCCCCCGGCGGCGTGGAGATCACGGGTCCGCGGGTGCGGGCGTTGAGCGCGCCCGCGGCCACGCCGCCCGTACAGCTGTGGCGACCGACCCTCGACGTCGGCCTGCCCACGTTGCTCGACCACGCGCCGGTCGTCTGGCGCCACCGCACCCGGCAGGCGCTCTGGCGGCTCGCGGCCGCCTCGGTGCGCGGGTTCCGCCGGGTGCTGGACGAACGGGGCTTCACCGAGATCCACACCCCGAAGCTGGTGGGTGGCGCGACGGAGTCCGGGGCCAACGTGTTCACCGTGGACTACTTCGGCCGTCCGGCCTACCTGGCGCAGTCCCCCCAGCTCTACAAGCAGATCCTGGTCGGGGTGTTCGAGCGGGTCTACGAGACCGGGCCGGTGTTCCGCGCCGAGCCCCACGACACCAGCAGGCACCTCGCCGAGTACGTCTCGCTCGACGTCGAGCTGGGTTTCATCGACGACCACCGCGACGTGCTGGCGGTGCTGGGCGACGTGCTGGCCGGGATGCTCGCCGAGATCCGCACCGCCGAGGACGTCCACCTCGCGGGCGTGCGACTGCCCGCGCTGCCCGACCGGATCCCGGTGGTGCACTTCCGGGACGCGCTGCGGATGGTCGGGGCCGAGCCGGACGAGCCCGACCTCACCCCGGACCACGAACGCCTGCTCGGGGCGTGGGCGCTCGAACGGCACGGGTCGGACTTCCTGGCCGTGGAGGGGTACCCGGCCCGCAAGCGGCCCTTCTACACCCATCCCGAGCCCGGCGACCCGACCGCCACCAACTCCTTCGACCTGCTCTTCCGCGGCCAGGAGCTGGTGACCGGCGGCCAACGCCTGCACGAGATCGCGGACTACGAGCGGGCCCTGGCCGAGCGCGGCGAACCCGTCGAGCCCTACGCCTGGTACCTGGACGCCTTCCGGCACGGCATGCCGCCCCACGGCGGCTTCGCCATCGGCCTGGAACGCTGGACCGCGCAACTGGCGCAGCGCGACAACATCCGCAAGACCACGCTGTTCCCCCGCGACCGCCACCGCGTGACACCTTGACGGCGAACGCGGGCACGACCTAGGCGATCAACCCGAGGGCGCGGCCCCGGCGGACGGCTTCGGGGCGGGTCGAGACGTCGAGCTTGCGGAAGATGTTGCGCGTGTGGGTCTTGACCGTGTTGAAGGACACGTAGAGGCGGGCGGCGATCTCCCGCTGGGAGAGGTCGGTCGGCAGCAGCCGCAGCACGGCGAGCTCGCGGTCGCTGAGCGCCTCGACGGGGACCGCGGCGCCCGCGTCGGGGCGGGGCCGGGCGGCGCGCTCCGCCCGGGTCAGGAGGTCGGCGAGCCGGGCCGGGTCCTGGCAGCGGGCCAGCGCGCGGCGCGCGTCGCGCAGCATCGCCGTCGCGCCGTCGTGGTCGCCGAGCGCGGTGGTGAGCCGGGCCCGGGCGGCCAGCCCGTAGACGACCTCGAACCGGGCGGCCCCCCGACGGGCGAGCTCGGACCCCCGCGCCAGCTCGTGCTCCGCCTCGGCCAGCCGCCCCTCGTGGTGGTGCACGACGCCACGGGCGATGTGCGGCATGGCGGCGCCGTAGTAGGCATTGAGGCCCGGGTGGGCGGCGAGGTAGTCGTCGATCTGGCGCACGAGGCGCCGGGCGCGGTCCGGCCGTCCGCTCTCGACGTGCGCAATCGCGGCCCAGCCCAGCGCGTGCGCGAGCGCCAGGGTGTGGCTCGACGCCACGCCCGCGTCGATGGCCCGCTCCAGGGTGCGGGCCGCCTCCTCGACCTGCCCCATCGCGAACTGCGCGGTGCCGAGGGTGGTGAGCAGGGCGCTGTGCCAGTAGCCGCTGCCGTCGGCCCGGCCCGACGCGATCGCCGCCGTGGCCCGGATCCCGCCCGCGTCGCCGTGGAAGTACTGGTTGATCGCCCGGCAGGCGGCGATCCCGGCGGCGACGGAGTCGGGGCCCGCCCGCAGCTCCGGCGACACGTCGCCGCGCTCGGCCGCCTCCAGCCACTGGTCGGCCTCGTCGGTGCGCCCGATCTCCTGCAGGGTGGTCGCCTTGACCAGGGCGAGCCGAGGGTCCCCGGCCACGGCGGCCGCCGGGAGGCCCGCCAGCCAGGCCAGGATCGTCTCCATGCGGGCGCGGTCCCGGGCGGGGATCCAGTGGTCGAGGATCAGCGTCGCCGCGTCGGCGACGTCGCCCGCGGCCGTCGCGTGCCGGATGGCCTCCGACGGGGTGCCGTGGTCGCGGTGCCAGGCCGACGCCCGCCGGTGCAGCCCGTCGACGCTCGTGGGCTCGGTGAGCGCCAGCTCCTGGCGGAGCAACTCGGCGAACAGGTGGTGGTAGCGGTACCAGACGCGCTTGCTGTCGAGCGGGATGAGGAAGAAGTTCGACGACTCCATCTCGCGCAGGATCCGGCGTGCGTCGTCGCCGCCGGTGACGGCGTCGCACAGCGGCGCGCAGAAGCGGTCGAGCAGCGAGGTCCGCAGGAGGAAGGCGCGGACCTCCGCGCTCTGGCCGCTGAGCACCTCGGCACTGAGGTAGTCCACGACGTGCCGGTCGTCGCCCGCGAACTCCCGCACGAACTCCGCCACGGAGGCGGGCCCGCGCCCCCGGAGCGTGAGCGAGGCGAGGTACAGCCCGGCCGCCCAGCCCTCGGTGCGTTCCCGTAGCCGTCCGACGGCGTCGTGCGCCAGCCCGAGGCCGTGCAGGTCGTTGAGCAGCGCCTCGGCGTCCTCGACGGAGAAGCTGAGCTCCGCGGCGTCGATCTCGACGAGCTCGCCTCGGGCACGGAGCCGCGCCAGCGGCAGCGCGGGCGTCGACCGGGTGGCCAGCGCGAGCTCCAGCACACGCGGGAGGTGGTCGACGAACGCGGCGAGGCTCTCCTGGATCTGCGGGTTGGTGATCAGGTGGTAGTCGTCGAGGACCAGCACGATTCCGTGCTCCGAGGTGCCCAGCTCGTCGCCGAGGGCCGGGAGGACGTCCTCGACGATGTCGACGCGCGGCGCTTCGAGGGTGGCGAGCGAGGTCGCGCCCGCCCCGGGGTGCTGGGTGCGCAGCGCCTCGATGAGGTAGGTCCAGAAGCGCACCGGGTCGTTGTCCCCGCGATCGAGGGTCAGCCAGGCGAACCGGCGGGACTCGACCTCGGCGGCGTGCCACTCGGCCAGCAGGGTGGACTTCCCCCACCCGGCGGGTGCGCGGATCACGGTGAGCTTCCGCGGCGCGCCCGTGCAGAGGGCGAGCAGCCGCGGGCGCGACACCCGGCGGCGGGGCACCGGCGGTTGCACCTTGGACGACAGCACGCGGCGCGCGCCCACCTCCGCGCGGTCCGCCACCATGCGGTCACGCTATCGGCCGGTCCGCCCCTCACCCAGGGTGAACCGGGCGCTGGGTGAGGACGGCTCACCCAGATGGTCCGGAGACTCCTCCCTGCGCCGACCGGCAGGAGGAGCACCGTGGCACAGCGTTTCCGCATCACCGTCGAGGGCAGGCTCAGCGAGCGGTTCGCGACGCGTTTCGCCGGGCTCGACCGCGAAGGCGGCGACCGGGACACCGTGCTGGTCGGCGATTTCCCCGACCCGACCCAGCTCGACGACCTGCTCCGGCGCATCGCGGACTGCGGCCTCGTCGTGGCGCGCGTCGAGGAGGTCGGCCGATGACCACGACCGAGCCCCAGGCGGAGCCGAGCCGGGTCTCCCGGCGCCGCGTGCTGGGCTGGGCGGGCGTCACCGCGGTCGTCGCCGGCACGGGGCTGCTGAGCTACCGGGCCTACGACACCGCCGTGCTCGACGCAGGCGGCGGGCCCGCCCACGCGCCGTGGCGGGAGTGGCGCGAGCTGCCCGGCCCGCGGGGCGCGGTCGCCGCCGCGATCCTGGCCGCGAGCCCGCACAACACGCAGCCGTGGGAGTTCGCCGTCACCGACCGGTCGATCGACGTGTTCACCGACCCGCGACGGCACACCGGATCGGTCGACCCGTTCGGCCGGGAGCGCTACGCCGGGATGGGGTGCGCGCTGGAGAACCTCATGCTGGCCTGCGCGCCGCGCGGGCTGGCGCCCGCCGTCACCCTGCTGCCGGACGGGCCCGCCGGGGCCCGGGTCGCCCACGTCGAGCTGACGGCCGCGCCGGCGCGCACCGACCCCCTGTACGCCGCGATCGACCGGCGGCACACCAACCGCGGCCCCTACGCGCCGACCCCGGTCGCCCCGGCCGCGCTCGCGGCGCTGGCCGACCCGGTCCCGCCGGACGACCTGGCGCTGCACTGGATCTCCGACCCGCGGCCGCGCGCGGAGCTCGGCGCGCTGCTCGTCGACGCGGCCGAGGCGCTGGTCGCCGACGAGCAGCAGTCGATCGACAACTTCGCCTGGTTCCGGCCGGACAACGACGCCGAGCAGCGCCACCGCGACGGCCTCGTCCTCGACGGGCAGGGATTCAGCCCGGTGCAGCTCGCCGTCGCGAAGCTGCTGCCGCCGTCGTCGCGCAGCGCGGGCGACCGCTTCTGGGTGAACGCCACCCGCGACGTGCACACCGCCACCGCCGCCGCGTACGGCGTCATCACGACACCCGCCCCGGACGACCGGCGCATCCAGCTCGACGCAGGCCGCCTGCTGCAGCGCGTGCACCTGCGCGCGACGGCGGCGGGCCTCGCCCTGCACCCCATGAACCAGATCACCGAACGGATCGACCGCGAGGCCGCGGCGGGGGGTCCGGCGACGTTCGCGCCCCGGTTCGCCGCCCTGCTGCCCGACGGCGCGCGCCCGCTGCTCGCGTTCCGGGTCGGCCATCCGGTCCGCGACGGCCGCCCGACGCCCCGCCGCTCGGCCGCGATGGTGACGCGGTGACCCGGGTCGCCGCCCGCATCGGCACGGCGGGCGCGGTACTGCTCGGGGCCGCGGGCCTGGTCCAGGCCACGCTGGGCGCCGTCATCCCGGACTGGACGGGCGCCAAGCTCGCCCCGGTCGGTCTGGGCCTGCTGACCGTCGGCCTGGCCGGGGTCGCCCTGGTGGCGGCCCGCCGGTTCCGCACGGAACTGCCGCCCGAGCCGCGGGCCGCGTGGGCGCTGGCGTCGGCCGGGCCGGGCCTGCTGTGCCTCTCGACGGTCGGCGTGCTGGCCTGGGCGCCCGCCGTGCTGCTCGTGGCGGCGGCCGTGCTGGCCGTCGCCGACGGGGCGGGCGACTCGGCGCGTGCGGTCGCCGCGCACTGGCCGCAGGTGCTGCTCAGCGCGCTCGGCGGCTTCCAGCTGCTCATGGCGGCCGCCGCGGCGCCGTGGACCATGGCCGTCGGCGCCGTGAGCGGCACGGCGCTCGTCCTCGCCGCCTGGCTGCCCGCCCGCCCCGCGGTACGGGTCGGGCTCCTCCTGCTCGGCACGGTCCCGCTCGCCGTCGTGGGCTGGTACGCGCTCGTCCCCCTGCTGGTCGCCGCCGTCGCACTGCCGATCGCCGCCGCGGTCCTCCGATCGCAGGCCACCGAACTCCTAGGAAAGGACGCATGATCATGAACGACGTGCAGACCTCCGTCGCGATCGTGGGCGCCGGGCCCACGGGCCTGCTGCTCGCGGGCGACCTCGCGCAGGCGGGCGTGGACGTGACCGTGCTCGAACGGCGCGACACCGAGTCCAACCTCACCCGGGCGTTCGGCGTGCACGCCCGCACGCTGGAGCACCTCGACGCCCGTGGCCTGGCCGACGAGCTGCTCGGCGAGGGCGCCCAGGTCGCCCGGCTGAGCCTCTTCGACCACATCCGGATCGACCTGTCGCGGATGCCGACGCGCTTCCCGTTCCTCCTGATCACCCCGCAGTACAACGTGGAGCAGGTGCTCGAGAAGCGGGCGTCGGCGGCAGGCGCGCGCATCGTGCGCGGGGCCGACGTGACGGGCGTGCGGCAGGACGCGGACGGGGTCGAGCTCACCGTCGGCGGCGCCACCGTGCGCGCGGCCTACGCCGTGGGCGCCGACGGCGTGCACAGCGCGGTCCGGACCGCACTGGGGCTGCCGTTCCCCGGGAAGTCGGTGCTCACGTCGATCATGCTCGCCGACGTGCGGCTGGCCCAGCCGCCGCCGGACGTGCTCGCCGTCAACGCGGTCGGCGACGCGTTCGCCTTCGTCGCGCCCTTCGGCGACGGCTGGCACCGCATCTTCGCCTGGGACCGCCGCCACCCGCTCCCCGACACCGCGCCCGTGACGCTCGACGAGATCCGCGACGTCACACGGCGCTCGCTCGGCACCGACTTCGGCCTCCAGGAGGCGCGTTGGATGTCGCGGTTCCACAGCGACGAGCGCCAGGCCCCGCATTACCGGGTCGGGCGGGTGTTCCTGGCGGGCGACGCGGCGCACGTGCACTCCCCGGCGGGCGGGCAGGGCATGAACACCGGCCTGCAGGATGCGGCCAACCTCGGCTGGAAGCTCGCCGCCACCGTGCAGGGCCGGGCGCCGAGCGGCCTCCTCGACACCTACGAGGGCGAGCGGCACCCGGTCGGCAAGCTCGTGCTGCGCAGCAGCGGCATGATCATCCGCATGGCGATGGTCCGGTCGCGGGTCGGGCGGCTGGCCCGCAACACCGTCGGCGGCATCGCACTGCGCCTCCCGCCGGTAGCTCGCAAGGCCGCGGGCACCCTCTCCGGCATCGGGATCGACTACCCGCACGCTCCGCGGGCCGCCGACGTCGCGCTGCTCGACGGGCGACGGCTGTACGAGGTGCTGCGCGACGGCAAGTACGTGCTGATCGCGCCCGCTGCCGCCGCGTCGCAGCTGCGGGGCGGGCTCGTGCTCGCGCCGCCCGCCGACCCGGC
This sequence comes from Pseudonocardia sp., assembly GCA_036265695.1. GTDB lineage: Bacteria > Actinomycetota > Actinomycetes > Mycobacteriales > Pseudonocardiaceae > Pseudonocardia. The sequence continues at coordinate 9,384 of DATAOO010000266.1, forward strand.
CACACCCTGGACGCTGGTGCGGCCCGATGCCCACGTCGCCTGGCGCGGCGCGCCCGCCGGGCTCGCCGCCGCGCTCGACCGGGCGGGTCTGGCGGGCTGACGGCCAGCCCCCGCACGTCAGCGCCGAAGTGGAACAGCAGCGTTGGGGCGCTGCCCGAGGGCGAGGTCGCCATGCGGGAGCGGACATTGCGCAGTAGCGTCTGGCGACTCGGTATGTCGGATACGTTGTTCTTTTGATCACCGAAAGAGGTACTTCTCATGGCGACCGACTGGACTCCGTCATCCGGCGCGACGCACGAGATGGTGTGCGAGGCCGAGCTGCCCACCGAGGCGCTGTTCGTGTGCACGGACGCGATGTGCGGCCGCCGCGTTGTCGTCGGGAAGGTCCCACCGCGCCTCACGGTCATCGACAAAGGCGACTTCGCGGTGCGACACGTCGGTGGCACCGGTGGCATCACTATGCGGGACGTCGCCGTGCGGTAATGAGAAGATCCATTAATTCCGGGCTAAGAGCGGGCTAAGTTCCCGAGCGCAGGATGACCCGCGACTCGAAAAGTCGAGCTCATCTGCGTAAAAGGAGCATGGAATGACCGACCGCTTCGACCCCAACATCCCCCCGGCCGGGCCGACTGACCCGGCCATCGAGGGCGAGTTCACCGGCATCGTGGCCATCACCGAGCGGCCCACGCTCGGCAAGTCCAACCTCGTCGTGAACCGCGCCGAGTCGTTCGACATCGACGTGAGCTGGCACGTCTTCGGCAACCTGGTGCCGCTGTGGCTGACGGCGCTGTCCGTCAGCTCGCCGAACTGGGTCGTCACGGCGTACGCGGAGTCGCAGGGCCCGGGCGACGAGGTTTCGCTCGGCAGCGTGGACGTGCCGGTCGGTGGACCGCTGTTCTCCCTCGACGAGGCCTACTCGGCGAAGCTCACGGTCCCCCCGTTCACGCTGCCGGAGGAGAACCCCGGTGACCCGACGCAGTCGGGTACGTACAAGATCGTCGTAACCACGTTCCTCGACTCGAACCTCGGCGCGGTCGGCTACGACATGATGGGCTACGCCGAGGGCCCCATCATCAAGGTGGAAAACCCGCTCTAAACATCGCCGTGAGCAGTCGGCCCGCCCGGGCGTTCCATTGCCTGGGCGGGCCTTCCTGTAATGCCAAGAACTAAGTCGGAGCGAACGCGTCGAGCACGCGGTCGGCGTAGGCGACGTCGACGTGCGGCGAGAAGTTGAGGTCGAGAAAGGCCTCGGTCACGCCTTGGGCGCGCAACGCCGCGAGGTCGTCGAGCTGTTGTTCGCGCATCCCGCGCGGGAGTAGGCGCACGAGGATCCGCAGGGCGTCCGGGTCGCGGCCCGCCGCGCGGGCGCCGTCGCGCACCGTGGCGATGTCGCTGCCGAGCCGGGTGCGGTCGTGCTGGCTGCCGGCGATCCAGCCCTGCGCGAGCCGCCCGGCGCGGCGCAGGGCCGCGGGCGCCGTGCCACCGAGCAGCACCGGTGGATGCGGTCGTTGCACCGGCGGCGGGCCGACGTGCGAGCGCGGCACCGTGTAGAACTCGCCCGCGAACTCGACCGGGTCCTGCGTCCACAGCGCGTGCAGGCAGCGCAGGTACTCCTCCATCCGCGCGCCCCGCCGCGCGAAGGGCACGCCCGCGGCAGCGTACTCCTGCGGCAGCCAACCGCTGCCGAGCCCGACGGTGAGCCTGCCGCCGGACACCACGTCCAGCGCGGTCATCGCCTTCGCGAGCAGCGCGGGCGCGGTGAACGGGGCGCAGATCGTCGCCGTCCCCAGCCCGATCCGCTCGGTGTGCGCGGCGGCCTGCGCGAGAGCGACGACGGGGTCGAGCACCGCGCGGTGCGCCGGGTCGAGCTCGGCGTCGACCGGGTGCAGCACGCGCTGGAACGTCCACAGCGACGCGTACCCCAGCTCCTCGGCCCGACGGGCGACGTGCCGCAGCGTGTCCGGCGTCGCCCAGCTCCCGGCGACCGGCAGGCCGAACCCGAGCAGGGGCAGCGCGTCCGTCACGCGACGGGCGGTCGGCGGGCCATCGCCGCATCGTAGCGAGGAGCGAGCGCCCGACCGGACCGTCATGCTCGACAGTCGACCGAGTCGGGTGGACGCGCCGGACCCCCTGGCGTGGGGCACTAGCTGCGGCGGGCGGCCACGACCGCGAGCTGGGCGCGGCTCGTGACCTCCAGCTTGGCGAAGGCGTGCGCGAGG
>DATAOO010000267.1:0-2017 GCA_036265695.1 Pseudonocardia sp.
GTGGCGAAATCCGGTGGTGAGAGCACGCTCACCGTGCTGCTCGCGATGGGCGCGAACCTGGCGGTCGGCGTGGCGAAGCTCGTGGCGGGGCTGCTCACCGGCAGCGCGGCCATGCTGTCGGAGGCCGCGCACTCGGTCGGCGACACCATGACCGAGGTCCTGCTGCTCACCGCGCTCAAACGCTCGGCCAAGCCGCCGGACCGCACGCACCCGTTCGGCTACGGCAAGGAGCGCTACGTCTTCTCCCTGCTCGCCGCGGTGTCGATCTTCGTGGCGGGCGCGCTGTTCTCGATCTACCAGGGCGTGCACACCCTGCTGGGCGGGCCCGAGGAGAAGCAGGAGGTGCTCGTCGCGCTGATCGTGCTGGTGGTCGCGGCCGCGATCGAGGGGGTGTCGCTCGCGCAGGCCATCCGGCAGGTCCGCGCGGAGCGCAGCAAGGAGCAGCTCGACCTGCGCACGTTCCTCCGCCGCAGCGACGACCCGACCGTCATCACCGTGCTCTACGAGGACAGCGCGGCGATCACCGGGCTGGTGATCGCGTTCGCGGGCGTCGGCCTCACCGCGCTCACCGGCTCCCAGGTCTGGGACGGTGTCGCGTCGCTCCTGATCGGGCTGCTGCTGGTGACCGTGGCCTACGGCCTCACCCGCACCAACATGGCGCTGCTCATCGGGCGCCAGGCCGACCCGCGGCTCGTGCGCGCCATCGGCCGGAAGCTCGCGGAGCAGCCGGAGGTGGACGAGGTGGTGGACCTGCTCACCATGCTCACCGGTACCGACAAGGTGCTCGTGTGCGCGCGGCTGGACTTCGCGCAGGGGGCGTCGTCGGACGACATCGAGCAGGCCTGCGTGCGGATCGACAACGAGCTGCGCGAGGAGTTCACCGACGTCGACGAGGTGTTCCTGGAGCCGGTGCCGCGCGGCGACCCCGAGCTGCGCGAACGGGTGCGCGCCCGCTACGGCACCGACCTGCGCAACCTCACGCCGCCCTGACGCGCCCTCAGGCCCGGTGTGCCCACACGGCGTAGAGCGGGTCGCCGCCCGGTGGCGTTGGCCTGCGCTCGCCGCGCAGGTCGGCGAACCCCCCGGCGGCGGCGAAGTACGCCGCGACGATCTGGAGGTGGCCGCGGTCGTCGGTGGCCAGCCACCCGCGGATGGCCTTGGTCGGGAAGCAGCGGTTGGAGAACGTCACCACGAAGCGACCGCCCGGCCGCAGCACCCGCGCGACCTCGCCGAAGACCTCCATCGGCCGCACGAGGTAGTCCACCGAGACGCAGCAGGTGACGTCGTCGAAAGTCGCGTCGGGGAACGGCAGCGCGGGGTCGACGTTGAGGTCGTGCACGACGTGCTCGGCCAGCGCCGGGTTCGCCGCGAGCTCGGCGGCGTTCATGCCCAGCCCGACGAGGCGACGGGGCGGCGCGCGGAAGTGCGACACCCACGACGACATGAGGTCGAGGACCTCCCCCTCGACGGACAGCGCGGCGTAGAGGTCGCCGACCGCGGCGATCGCGCCCTCGTCGATGTGGGTGACCAGCCGTGGCGGCCCGTAGAAGGCGGCGTCGGGCCCGGGGTCGGCGCGGTCGAAGAACCAGTCCGGGAACAGCGGTTCCGCCACGGACCCACGCTACGGCCGCGGGCTCAGTCCAGCAGGTCCGCGGCGCGGGCCACCTGCTCGCACGCCGCCATGCGGGCGCGGGCCTCGTCGCCGTGGGCGGCCGGCACCCGGCCACAACCGTCTCGACCACGGCCATCGCGGGCACCAGGCTGTCGTACGCCGAGGGCGCGTCGACCTCGCAGGACAGCACGGCGTCGGCGGTGCCCGCGATCGGCGACAGCCAGCGGTCGGTCACGAGCACCACCGCGCCGCCCTGCGCGCGCACCACCCGGGCGAGCGCGTGCAGGCGGGGCTCGTAGCGGCGGAAGTCGAACACCACCAGCACGTCGCGCGCGCCCCCGCCCGCCACGCCCGCCGCCCGCACGACCGGGTCGTCGCCCAGCAGCACCGCCCCCTCGCGCATCT
>DATAOO010000268.1:0-14809 GCA_036265695.1 Pseudonocardia sp.
CGGATCGCCTCCTTCTTGCGGTCGGCGAAGTACAGGTAGCCGTCGGCGTCGAGGCGGCCGCGGTCACCGGTGTGGAACCACAGGTCGGTGGTCGCGGCGACGGTCGCGGCGGGCATCTCGTAGTAGCCGAGCATGATGCTGCCGCGCTCGCGGGGCCGGATGCAGATCTCGCCGAGCTCACCGACCGGGAGCGGGCGCCGGTCGTCGTCGACGATCTGCACCTCCATGTCCTCGCGCACCCGCCCGGCCGAGTCCGCCTTCGCGACCGGGTCGTCGGGCCCGAACACGGTCACGGCGCAGTTCTCCGTCATCGCGAACACCGAGGTGGTGCGGATGCCGTAGCGGCGGTCGAACCGCTCCGCGAGATCGCGCGAGGTGGGCACCATCATCGCGATGCGGACGCGGTGGTCGCGGTCGCGCGGCGACTCCGGCAGCTGCCAGATGATGTTGGCCATCGCGCCGAGCGCGTTGAACACCGTCGCGCCGCTCGCGCGGATCTCGTCCCAGAACCGGCGGGCGGAGAAGCCGCGGGAGAGCGCGACGCACGCGTCGGCCCAGAGCGCGGCGTAGATCGTGTACCAGAGCGCGTTGCCGTGGAAGACGGGCAGGCAGGTGTAGAGGACGTCGTCGGGCCGGTACCCCGACCGCGACGCCATCTGCCGCCCGACGGCATGGCCCTGCGAGTGCGGTGAGACCACGCCCTTCGACGGTCCCGTGGTGCCGGACGTGTACATGATCAGATGCGGGTCGGAGTGCTTCACCTCGAGCATCTCCGGCGGATCGGCCGCGGTCAGCTCGGCGAACCCGGCGATCCCGGCAGGCCCGAGCACACCGCGCACGGCGGGCCCGGCGACGGTGCGGACCCGTTCGCCGTAGGCGTCCTCGGCGCAGACGAGCACGGAGTCGGACTGGTCGATGAGGTAGGCCAGCAGCTCGCCCTTGGCCGCGGTGTTCAGCGGCACCGCGACCGCGCCGAGCTTGCCCAGCCCCCACATCGCCCACAGCAGCTCGGGCCGGTTGTCGAGCATCAGCGCGACGTGGTCGCCGCGCCCGATGCCCGCCCGGCGGAACCCTTCCGCGTAGCCGTTGGTGATCGCGTGCGCGTCGGCGTAGGTGAACCGCCTGCCCTCGAACAGCAGGAACGGGCGCTCGCCGACGGTCGCGGCCTTCGCGGCCAGCACCCGGCCGATCGTGCGGTCCTCGAGGGGGTGGTCGCGCACGGTCCCTAGCCCTTCACCGCGGTGGCGACGACGTCGAGCGCCGACGGGTCCTCCATGGCGCTGGTGTCGCCGGTCGGCTTCCCGTGCACCACGAGGTCGCGCAGCAGTCGCCGCATCGTCTTGCCGGTGCGGGTCTTCGGCATCGCGGGGGTGACGTACACCCGATCCGGCCGCGCGTAGCCGCCCAACGCGCCCACCACGTGCGTGCTGATCTCGGCCTCCACCTCCGCGCGCGGCACGTCGGCCCCGAGCGTGACGAAGGCGATCGGCACCGTGCCCTTCGTGTCGTGCGGCACGCCCACGACGGCCGCCTCGACGACGGCCGGGTGCGCGGTGACGACGGCCTCGATCTCCATCGTCGAGATGCGGTGGGCCGCAACGTTGATCACGTCGTCGGTGCGGCCGAGCACCCACAGGTGCCCGTCGTGGTCGACGACGGCTTCGTCGTGGGTGGCGTAGCAACCCGGGAAGCGGGAGAAGTAGGTCGCGAGGTAGCGCTCGTGGTCGTCCCACACGGTGCGGGCGAGCGTCGGGAAGGGGGCGGTGAGCACCAGGTTGCCCTTCACCCCCGGCGGCACGGGCGTGCCGTCGTCGTCGACGACGGCGTACTCGTGGCCGGGCACCGCGGTACCGACCGAGCCCGCCTTCAGCGCCTCCACCCCGTACACCGGGTACGTCCACGTGGAGCCGGTCTCGGTCTGCCCGTACGCGTTGACGACGGGCACGTCGAACGTGTCGGTGGTCCAGGCGAACGTGTCGGCGTCGAGCGGCTCGCCCTGCATGGTGATCAGCTTGAGGCCCAGGGGGTGTTCGGCGGCGAGGTCGTCGCCGAACTTGCGCAGCATCCGGGCCAGCGTCGGTGCGGCGAGCACCTTCGTCACCCGGTGCCGCTCGCAGATCTCGTAGAACCGGGCGGGCGTCGGGGTGTCCAGCGCGCCCTCGAAGCACGCGATCGTCATGCCGCAGGCCAACCCGCCCACGACGGCCTGGATCGGGAACGTCAGCCAGCCGACGTCGGCGGCCACCCAGTACACGTCGCCGTCGGCGTAGCCGACCTGCCAGTGGGCGTTGGCCCAGGTGCCCAGCAGGAACCCGCCGACCGAGTGCACCACGCCCTTGGGCCGCGACTCGGTGCCGCTGGTGAAGATCAGGAACGACGGCTCGTTCGGGTCGAGCGGCACGGCGGGCGTTCCGCCCGCGCCGCGCTCCAGCACGTCGGCGTAGGCGTGCTCGCCGTCCTGCAGCGCGACGGCGTCGTCGGTGCGGTCGACGACGACGACCGCGCGCACCGACGGCGCTTCGGCCCGCGCGGCACGCAGGTTCGCCAGCAGCGGGATGCGCTTGCCGCGGCGGTAGCTCGCGTCCGCCACGACGACGGCGGACGCCCGCGCGGACCGCAGCCGCGCGGCGACGGCCGCCTCCCCGAAACCGGAGAACAGCACCGTGTAGACCGCGCCGATGCGGTTGCAGGCGTGGATTGCGGTAAAGGCCTCCACCAAGTTGGGCATGTAGACCCCGACGACGTCGCCCTTGCGCACGCCCAGGTCGAGCAGACCCGCGGCGAGCCGGTTCGACTCGTCGGCCAGCTCGGCGTAGGTGAGCGTGCGGACGTCGCCGGGTTCGCCCTCCCAGATCAAGGCCCGCCTGTCGGCCGTGGCCGGGTCCTCGGCCCAGCGGTCGAGGCAGTTGTCCGCGACGTTGATCGTGCCGCCGTCGAAGTAGCGGAAGTCCTCCAGCCCGCCGCTGCGCACGCTGGTCCACGGGTGCGACCAGCGCTGCTGCCGCGCGACCCACTCCCAGTAGCCGTCCGCCGTGTCGAACGCGCGCGCCCGCGCCAGCTGCGCGGCGCGCTCGGGGACCGTCCACCGCTCGGGCAGGGGGCGCAGCGGCGCCGCGATGAGCTGCGCGAGGGGGTCGTCAGCGGACATCGTCGTGCTCCTCTAGACGGGGCTGATCAGGTGGTGACGGCGGCCGGTGCTCCGAGTCCAGCGGTCGGCGTCGGCCATCCGGGCGACGAGCTCCGCGCGCAGGTCCCCGGGCTCGACGACGGCGTCGACGACGAGGTCGCTGCCCATGCGCAGCAGGTTGATGTCGGCCTGCTGCTCGGTCGTGCGCTCGGCGACGTACGCGGCGCGCTCCTCGTCGTCCGCGATGGCGGCGATCTTGTTCGCGTACACGGCGTTGACGGAGGCCTCGGCCGACATCGGGCCGATCGTGGCGGTGGGCAGGGCGATCGTGGCCCGCGGCGCGAACCCGGGCGCGCACATCGCGTAGTAGCCCGCGGCGTAGGCCTTGCGCAGGACGACCGTGTACTTCGGCACGTCCGCCGACGACATCGCGGCGATCATCTTGGCGCCGTGGCGGATGATGCCCTGGCGCTCCACCTCCACGCCGACCATGAACCCGGGGACGTCCTGCAGGAACACCAGCGGGATGCCGAACGCGTCGCACAGCGAGACGAACCGGGCGGCCTTGTCGGCGGAGTCGACGAAGATCGCGCCGCTGCGCACGCTCGGCTGGTTGGCGACGATGCCGACGACCCGGCCGTCGAGCCGGGCGAGCCCCACCACGATCTCCTGCGCCCACCGGGCCTTGATCTCGAAGAACGTGCCTGCGTCGACGATCCCGTCGAGCACGTCGCGGACGTCGTAGGCCGCGTTGGGGTCGACGGGAACGACGTCGCCGAGCACCCGCTCCGGCGGAACGGGGTCGCAGCGCGCGGGTGACGAGCGGAAGTCGTCGGGCAGGTAGGACAACAGGAGCCGGGCCGCGGCGACCGCCTCCCAGTCGGAGTCGAACACCTCGTCGCCGCAGCCGGAGACGGTGGCGTGCATCAGCGCGCCGCCCATCTCCTCCAGCGTGGTGCGCTCGCCGGTGACCTTCTCGGCGACCCGCGGGCTGGCCAGGTACATCGACGCGTTCCCCGCGACCATGCCGACCCAGTCGCAGAACGCGGGCATGTACGCCCCGCCCGCCGCCGACGGTCCGTGCAGGCAGCAGATCTGGGGCACCCGCCCCGACAGCCGCACCTGCAGGTGGAAGATCGCCGACGCGCCGCGGCGGCCGGGGAAGAAGCCCATCTGGTCGGTGAGCCGCCCGCCCGCGGAGTCGACCAGGTACACCACCGGCAGGAGGTCGCGGTCGGCCCGTTCCAGGATGCGGATCTGCTTCTCGCAGGTCAGCTCGCCCCACGAGCCCGCCTTCACGGTGAAGTCGTGGGCGATGACCGCGACCGGGCGGCCCTCGACGCGCCCGACGCCGGTGACCACCCCGTCGGCGGGCAGCGCCGCACCGGCCGCGCTCGCCAGCAGCCCGTCCTCGACGAACGAGCCGGGGTCGAAGAGCACGGCGAGGCGGTCGCGCACGGGCATCTTGTCCGGCCAGCGCGCGGGGTCGCCGCCCTCGGCGGCCCGGTCGCGCGCGGCACGCACGTCGTCGACCGTGGGGGTCGTCATCCGGTCATCCCCTTGGTGAGGATCTCCAGTTGGATCTCGTCGGTGCCGCCGCCGATGCGCAGGATGCGGGCGTCGCGGTAGTGCCGGGCCACCGGCGTCTCCTCGACGAACCCGGCGCCGCCGAAGAGTTGCACGGCGTCGTCGACGATCCGGTTGGCGGCGACCGCGGCGAGGTACTTCGCCCGCGCCACCGACGCCAGCGCCTCGGGATGGCCCGCGTCGAGCCGGGCCGCGGCCTGGTGGGTGACCAGCCGGGCCGCGTCCAGCTCGATCTCCATCACCGCGATCCGGTGCCGGACGGTCTGCAGGCGCGCGAGCGGGGCGCCGAACGCCGCGCGCTCACGGACGTACTCGCGCGCGAGGTCGAGGCACTCGGCGGCGTGCCCGAGGCCCATGGCGGCCAGCGCGATCCGCTCGAGCTGGAAGCCCTCCATGATCTGGTGGAAGCCGCGGTTCTCGGTGCCCACGACCGCGTCCGCGGGCACGGTCACGTCGTCGAGCACCACCTCGCGGGTGTCGGAGGAGTGCCAGCCCATCTTGCGCAGCGGGCGGCCCATCGACAGGCCCTTCGTGCCGCGCTCCACGGCGAACAACGTGATGCCGGAGTGCCCGGACCCACCGGAGCGGGCGGCGACGATCAGCACATCGGCGAGGCCCGCGTTGGTGATGAACATCTTGCGACCGTTGAGGACCCAGCCCTCGTCCGTGCGGCGGCCGGTGGTGCTGATGCCCGCGACATCCGAGCCCGTGCCCGGCTCGGTGACGGCGATGGCGGCGACCGCCTCCCCCGCGGCCAGCGGCGCGAGCCAGCGCGCGCGCTGCGCGTCGCTGCCGTGCCGGATCAGGTGCGGGCCCGCCATGTATGCACTGACCAGCGCGGTCACCGCGATACCGCCGCTCGCCCTGGCCAGCTCCTCGGCCAGGATGGCGACGGTCAGGGCGTCGCCGCCCGCTCCCCCGTGCTCCTCGGGTGTGACCAGCCCCAGCAGTCCCGCCGCGCCCAGCGGCTTCCACAGCTCGTCCGGGAACCGCCCGTCGGCCTCCGCCCGCTCGACGAGCGGGCGCACCTCGCGATCCGTGAAGGCCCGGCACGTGCCGCGGAACTGCTCGTGCTCCTCGTCGAGCTCCCATCCCACGTGCCGCACCCCCGCAAACCCCGACCGACCGGGCGGTCGAACTTTCGCGTAGTCTTCGTCCCCTGTCAAGCGGAGGTGCCGTTACCGTGAACGCCGACGAGGAGGAGCACATGACGCGAACCGCGCCCGGCGGCCCGACCAAGGCCGATGCCCAGCGCCGCCGCGTGCTCGCCGAGTCGGCCGCGATCTTCTCCCGCCGCGGGTTCCGCGCCACGTCGATGAACGAGATCGCCGCGGCCGTCGGCCTGTCGAAGCCCACGCTCTACCACTACTTCCGCAGCAAGGAGGAGCTGCTGGTCCGGCTCTACTCCGACGTGCTGGACGAGAGCCTGATGCTGGGCCGCGAGACCGTCACCCTGGCGGCGTCGCCACTGGCCGCCATCCACGACCTCATCGCGTCCCGCGTCGCGTACACCTGCCGCAACCAGGCATTGCTCAAGGTCTGCTTCGAGGAGGAGCACGAGCTGCCCGCCGAACTGGCCGCCGAGGTGCTGCAGCGGCGCCGCGCGTTCGAGGACCTGTTCCTCACCGCGCTGACCGACCACCTGGCGGCCCACCCCGCCGCGCTCACCGGGATGACGCCGAAGGTGTACGTGAACATGTGCCTGGGCGCCGTGAACTGGTGCTACAAGTGGTACCGGCCCGACGGCGCGTCCGGGCCCGAAGAGCTCGGGGAGCAGATGGCGCGCGCCCTCACCACGGCGATCGACCCCGACCGGCGCTGACGCGACCTTGCCCCCTCTCGTCGCACGACGTTAGGTTCCTAGCGTCGCGTGCTGGGCCCCGACCCCGCGGGCGACGTCCGCCGCAACGAGGAGGTCCGGACATGGGCTCGATGATCGGCGCCGCGGTGGTCCGCAAGGAGGATCCGGCCCTGCTCACCGGGCGTGGGCGGTTCGTCGACGACATCCACCTGCCGGGCACGCTGCACATGGCGTACGCGCGCAGCCACCTCGCCCACGCGCGCATCGTCTCGATCGACACGTCCGAGGCGACCGCGCTGCCCGGCGTGCTCGGCGTGTGGACCCACGACGACCTCCCGGGCCTGCCGCCGAGCCGGTCGCTCCCCGGCATCGAGCGGCCGTGCCTGGCCACGGGGAAGGTGCACTTCGTCGGCGAGCCCATCGCCGTGGTCGTCGCCACCGACCCCTACCTCGCCGCCGACGCCGCCGCGGCCGTGGTCGTCGACTACGAGCAACTGCCCGTCATGGCCTCCCTCGCGGCGGCGACCGCCGAGGACGCCACACCCATCCTCGACGGCCTCCCGTCCAACCTCGTGCTGGAGCAACAGCTCTCCGCCGACGACGCCGAGGCCGAGCTCGCCGCCGCGCCGCACCGGCTCGCCATCCACCTGCGCAACCAGCGCTGCGCCGCGGTGCCCATGGAGCCCACGGTGTGCATCGCCGACTGGCAGTCGGGCAGCCTCACCCTCTACGCGACCACGCAGACCCCGCACCACCAGCGCAACGAGCTCGCGCAGATGCTCGGGCTCGCGCAGCAGGAGGTGCGCGTCATCGCGCCGGACGTCGGCGGCGGGTTCGGCGCGAAGGCGTCGTTCTACCCCGAGTACCTGCTCACCGCGGAGCTGTCGCGACGGCTGCGGCGCCCGGTGAAGTACGTCGAGACCCGCAGCGAGAACATGACCGCGATGGTCCACGGCCGCGGCCAGGAGCAGGACATCGAGGTCGGCTTCGACGACGAGGGCCGCCTCCTCGCGCTGCGGGTGCGGATCACGCAGGACTGCGGCGGTTGGCCCGACCCGGGAGGCGTCGGGCTGCCCACCCTCACCGCGTTCATGTCCGGTGGCTGCTACAAGATCCCGAAGATCGCCCCGAGCTTCCGGTCGATCGCCACCAACACCACGCCCGTGGCGGCCTACCGCGGCGCGGGGCGGCCCGAGGCGTCGTTCCTCATCGAGCGGGTGATCGACCACGTGGCCGCGGAGCTGGGCATCGACCCGCTCGACGTCCGGCGCCGGAACTTCATCCAGCCCGGCGAGATGCCCTACTCCACCCAGTTCGAGGGCATCGTCTACGACGAGGCGAACTTCCCGGGCGCGCTCGAGTCGCTGTTGCGCCACGTCGACGTCGACGGACTGCGCAAGGACCAGGCCGACCGCCGCCAGGACCCGTCGGCCCCGCTGCTGGGCATCGGCTTCTCCACGTTCGTCGAGATGGGCGGCTTCGGCCCCACGCCGCTGTTCGAGCAGTTCGGCTACGTGGGCGGGTGGGAGTCGGCCAACGTCCGGCTCAACGTCGACGGCTCGGCGGTGGTCAAGGTCGGCACGAGCCCGCACGGCCAGGGCCACCAGACGACCTTCGCCCAGATCGTCGCCGACCAGCTGCAGATCCCCTTCGAGCACATCACGGTCCTGCACGGCGACACCGCGACCGTCCAGGAGGGCATCGGCACGATGGGCAGCCGGGGCGCCCCCGTCGGCGGCTCGGCGGTGCTCAAGGCGGCGGCCAAGGTGCGGGCCAAGGCGCTGCGGATCGCCGCGCACATGCTGGAGGCCGACGAGAACGACCTCGAGCTCGTCGACGGGCGCTTCGGCGTCAAGGGCGCCCCCGACCAGGGCGTGACCACGGGTGAGGTCGCGCTGCGCGCGTTCAAGCCGCACCTGCTGCCCGAGGGCTTCGACCTCGGCCTCGACGAGACCGCGTTCCACGAGCCGTCGAACCTGTCCTACCCGTCCGGGGCGCACTGCTGCGTGGTCGAGATCGACCGCGACACCGGGAGGGTCGACGTCCTGCGCTACGTCGCGGTCGACGACTGCGGCGTCGTGCTCAACCCGTTGCTGGCGAAGGGGCAGATCCACGGCGGCGTCGCGCAGGGCATCGCGCAGGCGCTGTACGAGGAGGTCTCCTTCGGCGAGGACGGCCAGCCCGGCAGCGGGAGCCTGGTGGACTACACCCTGCCCTCGGCCGCCGACCTGCCGCACTACGAGACCGATCACCAGGTCACGCCGACGAGCTTCAACCCGTTGGGCGCCAAGGGTCTCGGCGAGTCCGGCGCCACCGCGGCGCCGCAGGCCGTCGTCAACGCGGTGGTCGACGCGCTCGCCCACCTCGGCGTCCGGGACGTCGAGATGCCGTGCACACCGCAGAAGGTGTGGCGCATCCTGCAGGCCGCCACCCAGAACGGGAGCTGACCCATGTCCGACCACAAGGTCCAGATCACCGTCAACGGCGTGCCCGGCACCGACGAGATCGAGGCGCGGCTGCTGCTGGTGCACTACCTGCGCGACGTCCGCGGGCTCACCGGCACGCACGTCGGCTGCGACACGTCCAACTGCGGCGCCTGCACCGTGATGGTGGACGGCCTCACCGTGAAGTCCTGCTCCGTGCTCACCGTCGCCGTCGACGGCAGCGAGGTGCTCACGGTCGAGGGGCTCGCGGCCGACGGCGAGCTCTCCCCCGTCCAGGAGGGCTTCCGGCAGTGCCACGGGTTGCAGTGCGGGTACTGCACGCCGGGAATGGTCATGGCCGCCACCGGCCTGCTCCTGGACGAACCCGCGCCGGACGAGGCCGCCATCCGCGAAGGGATCGAAGGCAACCTCTGCCGGTGCACGGGCTACGACATGATCGTCGACTCGGTGCGCTGGGCCGCCGAGCACGGCGGCGTCGGCGCGGCCGCCGAGCGGCACGCCCACGGCGGCTCGCTCCCGGTCGCAGACGACGGGCCCGCGCCGCACGGCAGCCTGCCGCAGCCCGCCGTCACCCCCTGATCCGACCGATCACCCGGAGGAACCGAGCATGGCCGCAACCCTGCGCGGGCTCGAAGGCAAGAACGTCCTGATCACCGGCGCGGCGAAGGGCCAGGGCTTCAGCCACGCCAAGGCGTTCGCCGACGCGGGCGCCGACATCGCCGCGCTCGACATCACCGAGCCGATCGCGGACATCTATCCGCTGGCCACGGCCCAGATGATGACGGAAACGGTCGCCGCCATCGAAGACCGCGACCGGCGCGTGATCCCGCTGCCGTGCGACATCCGCGACGAGGGTCAGGTGCAGGCCGCGGTCGGCAAAGCGCTGGACTTCTTCGACGGCCGCATCGACGTGCTCGTCTGCAACGCGGGCGTCGCGGCGTTGGACTCCATCCAGGACATGCGCGGGCACGTCCTCGACGCCGTGCTCGACACGATCGTCAAGGGCCACATGTACGTGGCCAAGTACGTGGTGCCGAACATGATCGCGCGCCGCTCGGGCAAGATCGTCAACATCTCGTCGGGGGTCACCGGCTCCGGTCACGCGATGCTGTCGCACTACGTCGCGGCCAAGCACGCCATCCAGGGCCTCACCTCGGCGTGGGCGTTCGAGCTGGCCGAGTTCGGGATCAACGTCAACGCCGTGGCACCCGCCACGATCATGCCCGGCCCCGGACAGGGATCCGGGATGGTGCTCGGGCTCGCGGGCGAGGTCGACATGACCCCGGAGGACGCATACGAGATGTTCTCCGCCGCGGGCAACATGCCGGGCCCGAAGTGGCGCACCGAGATGCACCACATCACCGACGCCGTGCTGTTCCTGGCCTCGGACAACGCCGACCAGATCACCGGCCACGTCCTGCGCGTCGACGCGGGTCAAGGGGCCAAGTAAGCCGGACTCAGCGCACGTCGTCCTCGATGCCCACGGAGTCGACCGACGCCGGGCGCGGCATCTTGTGCAGCGCGCTGATCGTGATGCCCCCGTCGACCGCGATGGTCTGCCCGGTCAGGTAGGACGCCCTCGGCGAACCGAGGAAGAGCACCGTCTCGGCGACGTCGTCGGCCGTGCCGAGCCTGCCGAGCGGCACGCGGCCTTGGCGCAGCCTGCGCACCTCGGGGTCGGCGAAGACGGCCTCCGACATGCCGGCATTGATCAGGCCGGGGGCGACGGCGTTGACCCGCACGCCCATCGGTCCCCACTCCAGCGCCATGTGCTCGGTCAGTTTGATCACCGCGGCCTTGGAGGCGGTGTAGGCGCCCGCGTTCGGTGCGGCCGCGATGCCGTTGATGGAGGCGATGTTGACGATCGCGCCCCCGCCCGCCTCGATCATCCGCGCCGCGATCGCCCGGCCGACGAGGAACGTGCCGGTGAGGTTGACGTCGACCGCGCGCCGCCAGTCCTGGGCCGACAGCGACAGCAGCGGGCCGAACCGCACGACGCCCGCGTTGTTGACCAGGAGCGCGGGCGGCTCGGGCAGCGCCGCCACCGCCGCCGCCACCGATGCCTCGTCGCTCACGTCGACGACCGCGGGCAGGAAGTCGTCACCGAACTCCGTGGCCGAGGACATGAGGCTCTGCTCATCGATGTCCCAGGCGGCGAGGCGGTAGCCCGCCTTGACGGCCTGGCGGGCGATGACGGCCCCGAGCCCGTTGCCCGCCCCGGTGACCACGGCCCATCGCGTCACGGCAGCCCCCTCGACGTTGTCCGGATAACGACGCTACTTGGCCTCGCTTGCTCTGACCAGAGAGCGGCGTTAGATTCCTAACGTCGGGGTTGGCACAGCCGAGGGAGGACTCGCCCATGGCGTTCGCCCGCGCCGTCGTCCTCGCCGGAGGACCGACGCACGACTACCCCGCCACCACCGGCTGCCTGTCCACCCTGCTGGGCGAAGAGGGTCTGGTCGCGGAGCCCTACGAGGACGTGGACGACGGCCTGCGCGCGCTGCCCGGGGCACCCCTGCTGGTGGTCAACGCCCTGCGGTGGACGATGCGCTCCCCCGGCACACCGGAGCGCTACCGGGTGCGCGCCGACGACGAGGGCGTCAGCCCCGCGCCCGATGCCCGGGCGGCGCTGGCCGAGCACCTGCAGGGCGGCGGCGGAGTGCTCGCGATGCACACCGCGATCATCTGCTTCGACGACTGGCCCGAGTGGGCCGCGGCGCTCGGCGGCGCCTGGCGGTGGGGCCGCTCCTCGCACCCCCCGCTCGGCGAGATGGCGGTGAAGGTGGCTGCGCCGGGGCATCCGCTGGTGGCGGGCCTGGCCGACTTCACGATCGTCGACGAGCGCTACAGCGACCTCGACCGCGGTACCGACCCCGCCCTGCCGCTCCTGGTCGCCGACGGCCAACCGCTGCTGTGGGCGCGCGCGCACGGGAACGGCCGGGTCGTGTACGACGCCCTCGGCCACCACCCCGCGTCCTACGCCGTTCCCGAGCATCGCGAGATCGTGCGCAGGGCGATCCGGTGGACGTCCGGAGCCGATGGTGGGGAGACAGCGTGACACGGTCGGTCGAGGGCATGTCAGCGCTGGTCACGGGCGGCGGGTCGGGTATCGGCGCCGCGGTCGTCGCGCGGCTCGCGGCCGCCGGTGCACGGGTGACGGTGTCCGGGCGGCGCCCCGACCGCGTACGGGCGGTCGCCGACGCAGCCGGACCGGCGGTGCTCGCCGTGGCGGGCGACGTCACCGACGCGCGGGACCGGCAGCGGATGGTCGACGCCGCCGTCGAGCACGGCGGCGGGCTCGAACTGCTGGTGCACGGAGCCGCCAACATGTACCGCGGCGCGCTGGAAGAACTCGACGAGAAGCAGCTCGTCGAGGTGTTCACGTCGAACACGATCGCGCCGATGTTGCTCACCGGCCTGGCGCTGCCCCACCTGCGCGAACGCCGCGGCGCGGTGGTGTTCTTCGGCTCGGTGCACACCCAGCGCGCGTTCCCCGGCGCGTCGCCCTACGCCGCGACCAAGGGGGCGCTGGAGACACTCACGGGGGTGCTCGCCGCCGAACTGGGGCCGCAAGGCGTCCGGGTGAGCTGCGTCCGGCCGGGCGGGGTGCTCACCGAGATCAACCAGCGGGCGGGCCTCTTCGACGACGCCGAGGCCGCCGAGCGGATGCGCGGCCTCGACGCGGCGCACGCGCTCGGCCGCAGCGGCACGCCCGACGAGGTGGCGGAGGCCGTCGAGTACCTCGCCCGCGCCGAATGGGCCACGGGAGCGGTGCTGACCGTCGACGGCGGCCTTTCGCTGGGCGTCACGAACGCCTGAGCGCCCGGCTCAGGTCGACGGGCGGCGTCGCGAGCGACGTGGCGAGGAGCTCTTCTGGGCGCTCCCCGCGCTGCGCCGCAGCAGCGCCGCAGGCGCTCCGTGGTCGGCGCGCAGCCTGCGCAGAGCCGGGTCGGACGTCCAGAACTGCTCGAAGTCCTCGAGGTCGAACTTCTCGGCGATGAGGTGCATCGCGATGTCGTGGCGCACGTACTCGACGGCCACCAGCACGACGGCCGGGTCGTCGGTGAACACCCCCCAGGCATCCCCATTGACGACACCGCCGATCACGGCCTGCTCCCGGTCCGCGGAGACCACCAGGAGCCTGCAGCCGAGGTTCTCCAGCACGATCTCGGGCTTGGAGAACTGGTGCGCGACGGTGTTGCCGATGGGTTCGGGGTCTTCGCCGAAGGAGACCACCGACACGTCGACGCCCTCGTCGGCGGCCCGGCGCACCAGCGGTTTGAGCGGCGCGATCTCCTGCGGCCATCCCGAGAGGAACAGGTCGTTGCGCGCCGCCGCGACCACGTCCTCGGCTCTGGCCAGCAGCGACGCCCGGTCGGAGAGGCTGTGCACCAGGCGGACCTGCGGTGGGGAGGCGACCTCGGGCAGCGCGGAGCGCAACGTGTCGATCGAGTGGTCGAACTCGCGGCGCAACCGGTCCAGCAACGCGTTCGGCGGCAGCGAGATGTAGCCGACGCTCGCCTCGCCCGCCCGCACCTCGTACGCCGCGCCGCGGCCCACGAGCTTGCCCAGGGTCTCGTAGACGGTGCTGCGGGGCACGCCGGAATGCTTGGCGACCTCATAGCCGTTCAGCGGCGAGCCCGCGGCGACGAGCGCCACGTAGGCCTTCGCCTCGTATCCGGACATGCCGAGGTGCTGCAGCTCCTCGATCACGCTCTGCTGGGACATCGTCGCCGCCCTCCGCGCCAGCCGCCCTGGCGTCACATGGTCGCATTCGGGCATCGCGCGGTCACAGCAGCGCCTGGTAGGCCCCGCCGTCGACGGGGACGGCGACACCGGTGAGGTAGTTGGCGTGAGCCGAGCAGAGGAAGGCGACCACCGCACCGAGGTCCTCCGGAGCGCCCAGTCGACCGGCCGGGATGGTGTCGACGGGCGGACGGTCGCCGTACACGCTCGTCACCCGGGCCGTCGCGTGGAGCCCGGGCTGCACGGAGTTGACGGTCACCCCGTCGGCGGCGACCTCACGCGCGAGCGTCTTGAGGAATCCGGTGGCGCCGCTGCGGGCGGTGTTGGACAGCGCGAGCGTGGGGTAGGGCTGCCGCACACCCAGCGAGGTGATCGCGACGATCCGACCCCAACGGCGCGCCCGCATCCCCGGGACGGCCGCGAGGCACATGCGCACCGGCGCGAGCAGGCTGCGGTCCAGCGCCGCCTGGTAGGAGTCGGGCGCCACCTCGGCGACGGTGCCTGCCGCAGGCCCGGGGCCGTTGACGACGAGGATGTCGAGGCCACCCATCTGCGCCGTGGCCGTCTCGACGAAGCGGCCTGCCGCCGCGGGATCGGTGAGGTCGGCCGTCGTCCACCCGACGCCGAGCTCGGCCGCCGCGGCCTCCGCCCGGCCCGCGTCGGAGCCGCAGATCGTGACCTCCACGCCCTCCGCGGCGAGCGCGGCCGCGACCGCGCGACCGAGCCCCGCGGTCGCGGCGGCGACCGCGGCCTTGCGTCCCGCGATGCCCAGGTCCATCAGCCGACCTCGACGCACGGGACGACCGCGATTGTTCGGTGCATCAACCCTCCGACGGTGGTACGGCGTTGGTCGATTAACGACGCTACTTCGTTCCAGCCGAGGAGTCCACGGTCCTCCCCAAGGCCTCATCCCGTGTGCGAGACTGGCCGGAGGGCCATTAGTCGTCAGGTGACTGACGGCGGACGACGAGGTTCGAGGGGGCGCCGTGGGCGGCAGCATCCTGATCAGCGGCGGCACGGTGATCGACGGCACGGGCTCACCGGCTCGGCCCGGGGAGGCGGTGCTGGTCCGCGACGGCCGGATCGCCGCGCTGGGCCGGCAGG
>DATAOO010000269.1:0-4531 GCA_036265695.1 Pseudonocardia sp.
TCCCGCTGCCCACGGCGGAAGCGGCCCGCGACGCCGCGGCCGCCGCGGGCGCGGACCTGCTGCTCGCCATCGGCGGCGGATCGACCATCGGGGCGGCGAAGGCCGTGGCCATGACCGCCCGGCTGCCGATCATCGCCGTGCCCACCACCTACGCGGGCTCGGAGATCACGCCGATCTGGGGGCTCACCGAGAACGGCCGCAAGACCACCGGCGTCGACCCGGCGGTGCTCCCCCGCGTCGTCATCTACGACCCGACGCTCACCGCCACGTTGCCACCCGACCTCGCCGCGGCCAGCGGGTTCAACGCGCTGGCGCACGCCGTCGAGGCGATGTGGGCGCCCGGGCGCAACCCGGTGAGCACCGCGGTCGCCGGGGAGGCCGTCGAACGGCTGGCGAGGGGACTGCGCACGGGCGACCCCGCGGAGCTGCTCTGCGGGGCGTGGCTGGGCTCGTCCGCGTTCGCGGTGGCCGGGGCCGGGCTGCACCACAAGCTGTGCCACGTGCTCGGCGGCACCTTCGGCCTCCCCCACGCCCGCACGCACGCCGTCGTGCTGCCGCACGTGCTGGCGTTCAACGTGCCCGGCGCGCCGGACGTGGCCCGCCGGGTGGCCCGGGCCCTCGGCGTCGACGACGCGGTCACGGGCCTGCGCGCCCTCGCCGACGCGCACGGCATCCCACGGGGCCTCCAGGCGCTGGGGATGTCCGAAGCCGCGGTCGAGGAAGCCGCGGCGCTCACGGCACCCGCCGTGCCCGCGGACAACCCCGTGCCGGTGACGGACGAGTCGATGCTCGCGCTCGTCCGCGCGGCCTGGAGCGGCGACACAACCGCGGACCCGCTCGCCCCGCCCAGTCGCAGCGACTGACCGAGCCGCCGCCCCGCCGGGCCGCCGCGACATCGTGCGAGCGGCGACTCGCCGTCATGAGAACGGCAACTCGCCGCCGCAGGAACCACGACTCGCCGTCATGAGAACGGCGACTCGCCCCCGCCGGAACCGCGACTCGCCGCGGTGAGGACGGCGACTCGCCGCCGCCGGAAACCGCAACTCGCCGTGGTGAAAACGGCGATTCGCCGTCGTGAGTACGGGGACTCGCGGTCGTGAGAACGGGGACTCGCCGTCGTGAGAACGGCGACTCGCTAGCCGCGGTGCAGGAGGGCCTCGAACGGCACGACGTCGGCGAACGGGTCGGCCGGGGCGGCCGCGGCGCGGCCTGCGACGAGGTCGGCGAGCTCGCCGCCCGCCCGCTCGATCCGCGTGGCGAGGCCCTGGTCGCCCCAGTCGTCCGCCGCCGCGAGCACGCCGGTCGGCACCGCGACCGCACGCAGGTGCGCGAACAGCGGCCGCAGCGCGTGGTCGAGGGCCAGCGAGTGCCGCGCGGTGCCCGCCGTGGCGCCCAGGAGCACCGGCTTGCCCGCGAGCGCGTCCTCCTCGAGGACGTCGAAGAACGTCTTGAACAGCCCGCTGTAGGAGGCGGCGAAGATCGGCGTGACGGCGATGAGCCCGTCGGCCCCGACCACCGCGTCGATCACGGGCCGCAGCGCCGCGTTCGGGAAGCCGGTGACCAGGTGGTCGGCCAGGTCGCGCGCGCGCTCTCGCAGCTCGACGACCTGCACGGCGGGTTGGACGCCGTGGCCGCGCAGTGCCGTCGCGGTGGCGTCGGCGAGACGGTCGGCCAGCAGCCGGGTCGACGACGGGACCGACAGTCCCGCGCTGACCACGGCCAGCTTCGCGGTGGCCATCAGGCGGCCTTCTCGGTAGCGGCGCGGCCCGCGACGAGCGACGCGTGCGTCGGGGCGTCGGGCACGTGCGCGGGCTTCAGCGCGGCGAACTCCTTGCGCAGCACCGGCACGACCTCCTCGCCGAGGATGTCCAGCTGCTCCAGCACCGACTTCAGCGGCAACCCCGCGTGGTCCACGAGGAACAGCTGGCGCTGGTAGTCGCCCACGTACTCGCGGAAGCCGAGCGTGCGCTCGATGACCTGCTGCGGGCTGCCCACGGTGAGCGGCGTCTCCCGGCTGAAGTCCTCCAGCGACGGGCCGTGGCCGTAGACCGGCGCGTTGTCGAAGTACGGCCGGAACTCGCGCACCGCGTCCTGGCTGTTGCGCCGCATGAACACCTGTCCCCCGAGGCCGACGACGGCCTGGTCGGCACCGCCGTGGCCGTAGTGCGCGAACCGGCGCCGGTAGAACTCGACCATCCGCCGGGTGTGCTCGGCGGGCCAGAAGATGTGGTTGGCGAAGAAGCCGTCGCCGTAGTAGGCCGCCTGCTCCGCGATCTCCGGGCTCCGGATCGAGCCGTGCCAGACGAACGGGGCTACGCCGTCGAGCGGGCGCGGCGTGGCGGTGAAGCCGGACAGCGGGGTGCGGTAGGACCCCGACCAGTCGACGACCTCCTCATCCCACAGCCTGCGCAGCAGCGCGTAGTTCTCGATAGCGAGCGGGATGCCGTCGCGGATCTCCTTGCCGAACCACGGGTAGACGGGCCCGGTGTTGCCGCGGCCCAGCATCAGGTCGACGCGGCCGTCGGCGAGGTGCTGCAGCATCGCGAAGTCCTCGGCGATCTTCACCGGGTCGTTCGTGGTGATCAGCGTCGTCGCCGTGGACAGCTGCAGGCGCTGCGTCTGCCCGGCGATGTAGGCGAGTGTGGTCGTCGGCGAGGAGGAGAAGAACGGCGGGTTGTGGTGCTCGCCGAGGGCGAACACGTCCAGGCCCACCTCCTCGGCCTTCCGCGCGATCGCGACGATCGCCTTGATCCGCTCGGTCTCGGTCGGCGTGCGCCCGTTGGTGGGGTCGGTCGTCACGTCGCTCACCGAGAAGACACCGAACTGCATCGTGGACCCTCCGTCCAGATTGTTGAACTCGCAACTACTTGGGCTCAACACCGGGACGGCCCGGTCTATTTCAAGCGGGCCAGCGCCTGCGCTCCGACCGCCCGGCCGAGCCGGACGTAGCCCGCGAACTGGGCGTCGGTGAGCCACTGGTTGCCGGTGCCGGTGCGCGGCAGCGACCCGAGGCTCCACGGCCACCACGGCCGCCCCGCCCGCTCGACGTCCGCGGCCAGGTCGCGTGCGTCGGGGTCGTCGCGCAGGGTGTCGGCGAAGCGGGCCTTCGCGTAGACGACGGTGCTGCGCAGGCCGTCCGGGTAGGTCACCGTGAACACCTCGACGCAGTCGGCCGCCGTGCCCGGCCGCGCACCGGCCCGGTTCACCGGCGACGGCCCCCGGTCGCACGTGATGCCCAGGTGCTCCCCCGCGATGCGCAGCACGCCGTCCAGGGCGCGGGTGGTGCCGGGCCGGTCGTTGCTGGCGTCGACGAGGAGGATCGTGGCGCAGCGCCGCCGCAGCAGCTCCATCAGCCCCAGGTTGTCCAGGTGGCCGCCGTCGCTGACGTAGACGAAGCGGCGCGCGCTCGGCAGGAACCCGCTGACCTCGCGCCACAGCCAGACCGGCCCCCGCATCCGCGCCCGGTCGGCGGCCTTGCCCGCGGTGGGCCACGTGACGCCGACGGCACGCGGGTTGGGCAGCCACACCCCGAGTCGCAGGTTGGCCAGGGCCATCGCGGTGCCCGCGGTCGGGATCCGGCCCGCCACGCCCAGCCCCGAGGCCACGGCCGCGCCGGAGATCGCGGTGGCGGCCTGCAGGGTGCCGTCGCCCGCGAGCCGCCGCCCGAGGCAGCGCCGGAAGTCCGTCGTCGTCCACCAGCCGAGCTCGGGCGAGCCGACGTAGTCGTGGGCGAACACGAACGGCACCGCCCGCGTGCCCTTCGGCTTGATCGAGATGTCCTCGACGTTCGCGGTCGCGCAGACGAGCAGCTGCGGCCCGCACGGCGCGGGGCGGCCCCACTCGTCGAGGTAGCTCCAGGTCTCGGGGTCGAGCGGGCTCGCCTCGGCGGGTCCGGGGCCGCGTTGCAGGGCGAACGTCGACGCGATGCGCGCCTTGTACATCGGGTGCGGCGACCACCACGTCTGCTCCAGCCGCCGGAAGGCGAGGACCAGTGCGACCGCCGCCGCGACGAGCGCCACCTGCCAGCCGGGCGCGGCGAGCCACGCGGCGAGGGTGGTGGGGTTGCCGGGAGCGCCGTCGGCGAACGCGCCCACCACGAACAGCGCGGCGGTGACCCAGCCCGAGTCGAACAGCGCCGTCGACACCGTCTGCGCGGGCGCGCTCTCCCACCGCACCGCCGCCAGCCGCACCACGAAGCCCAGGACGGCCAACCCCAGCGGCACGAGCAGCCACCAGCTCCCGAACGGCACCCCCACGACCACCAGCAGGCACCCGGCCAGCACGAGCACCGCCGAGGGCACGCGCAGCGGGCTCGCCGCCCGCTTCACCCGCTCGTCGAGCGCGGTCTCGGCGCTGGTCAGCTGCCACAGCACCGCGGCCACCACCAGACCACCGACCGCGCAGCCCAGCACCGCGAGGTCGACGGTCGGCGCGCCGCGGTCGGCCGGGGTGAGCCCCGGCACGAGCGCGAGCGCGGCCCCGATCCACGCCAGCGGGCCCACGACCAGCGCCGCGTTGATCACCCAGCCCG
>DATAOO010000270.1:0-4754 GCA_036265695.1 Pseudonocardia sp.
ACCGCCGTGCGGACGGTGGCCGTCCGGGCCACGCCGGTCTGACCCGCGAGCGTCGCGACCGCCGTGTCGACGCGACGCAGCGCGATCGTCGCCAAGCGCTCGTCGACGTAGGGCATCAGCACCGAGCCCGGGTGGTCGCGCCAGAACACCCGCAGCGCGTCCTCCGCGGCGGCGACGGCCCCGGTGTCGTGCGCAATGCTCGCCGCGGTGTAGGCGGCGCACTCGGCCCGGCGGGCGGCCGCCTCGGGGACGTCGTCGGCGAGGGTGAGGCGGTAGCGGCCGGTCACGGCGTCGAAGGCGGGTGCCGCCGTCGCGCAGTCGCCCCTGGCCTGCGCCCCGACGGCCGCGGCGTACGTGACCCGCCCGGCGGCGACGTAGCCGAGGTAGCCCGCGACCAGCACGCTGACCGCCGCCGCGGCGCCCCAGACGGGCAGCAGCGCGGTGCCGCGTGCCGGGCGCGGGCCGCGGCGGGCGATCCGCACGGCGTCGACGGCGTGGGCACCGAGCCACACCGCCGCGACCGCCCGCCAGAGCCACGGTGCGCTCGACGCGTCGGTGACGAACGCGACGACCACCAGCACCACCGAGCCGACCACGGCGGCGACCATGCGCAGCGGACGGCGCAGGTAGGCGTAGCCGAGCCCGAGCCCGGTGAGGTTGGCCAGCGCCGCGGCCCACGCCGAGCGCGGGGTCCGGGTGGGCGTCGTCAGGTACTCGGTCGCGGGCATCCGTACGTCCTCCCCTGTGTCGTGCGTCACGGGAAATGGACCACGGGGGGCGCGGGAGGGGTCCCGCGCGTCGTACCGTGCTCATGTGACCGACTACGAGCACCTGCTGGTCAAGCCCGAAGGCGACACCGTCCGGATCACGATGAACCGCCCGGAGCGCCGCAACGCCCTCTCCGAGGGCCACCTGCGCGAGCTGCTCGACGCGTTCGAGGCGGCGGGCCGGTCGGAGGCCACCGGCATCGTGCTGGCCGCCGAGGGCAAGGCGTTCTCGGCGGGCCACGACTTCGCCGACGTCGCCGCCCGCGACCTGGCCGGGGTCCGCGACCTGCTGCGCCTCTGCACCTCGCTCATGCGCACCATCCAGGACGTGCCGCAGGTGGTGATCGCCCGCGTGCAGGCCCTCGCCACGGCCGCGGGCTGCCAGCTGGTGGCGAGCTGCGACCTCGCGGTAGCCGCCGAGTCGGCGAGCTTCGCGCTCCCCGGTGGCAAGGGGGGCTGGTTCTGCCACACGCCTGCCGTACCGGTGGCGCGCAGCATCGGGCGCAAACGGCTGATGGAGCTCGCGCTCACCGGTGACCCGGTCGACGCGCGCACCGCCGCGGAGTGGGGGCTGATCAACTACGCCGTCCCCGACGCCGAGCTGGACACCCGCGTCGACGAGCTGCTCGCCCGCGCGACCCGGGGCAGCCGATTCGCCAAGGGCGTGGGCAAGCAGACGCTGTACGCGCAGCTCGACCGCCCGGAGGCCGACGCCTACGGGGTGGCCGTCGAGGTGATGGCGAGCATGTCGCAGAGCGCGGGCGCCATGGAGGGCATGGCCGCGTTCCTGGAGAAGCGCCAGCCGGTCTGGCCCGACTGACGCGTGGGGTGCGCGCCGCCGTGCGAGGATCATCGCCATGGTGGTGCGCATCGCGGGGCTGCCCGTGTGGGTGGGGCCCACGGAGCTGGTCGCGGGCGCCCGCGAGGTCCTCGGGTGGACCGACGAGGCGATCGGCGTGGTCGCCGACCTGCCCGAACGCGTCTCCCGCCTGCTGGACGTCGTCGAAGGCCTCGCCGGGCGCGTCGGTGAGCTGATGCTGGAGGTCGAGGCGGTCGCGGGCGCCGCGGCGGTGGTCGTCGACCGCGTCGACACGGTCGCCGCCCGTGCCGACGCGCTGGTCGCGCGGGCCGGCCTCGTCGCAGGCGGGGCGGGCGCGCTTGTGGAGCGGGCCGACCTCGTCGCGCGCGGCGCCGCCGCGCTCGTCGAACGCGCAGGCGGGGTGGCCGATGGCGCCGGAGCCCTGGTCGGCCGAGCCAGCGAGGTCGCCGAAGGCGCCGACGCCCTCGTCAAACGCGCAGGCGACGTGGCCGACGGAGCAGGTGAGCTGGTCGAACGCGCAGGCGGAGTCGCCGACGGCGCCGGAGCCCTGGTCGGCCGAGCCAGCGAGGTCGCCGAAGGCGCCGACGCCCTCGTCAAACGCGCAGGCAACGTGGCCGACGGAGCAGATGAGCTGGTCGAACGCGCAGGCGGAGTCGCCGACGGTGCCGGAGCGCTAGTGGAGCGCGCGGGCGGGGTGGCCGGGCGGGCCGACGCGCTCGTGGGTCGGGCGAGCGGGCTCGCGGAGAGCGCGGGCGGGCTCCTCGACACCTACGAGCCCATCGCGGCGCAGGCCGCCCCGCTGGCCCGGCGGTTCGTGCAGGAGTTCTCCGAGGAGGAGCTGGTGGCCGCGATCCGGCTCGTCGACCAGCTCCCCCGGCTCACCGAGCACATGGAGTCGGACATCATGCCGCTGCTGGCCACCCTGGACCGCGTGGGGCCCGACGTCCACGAGCTGCTCAACCAGCTGCGCGAGGTGCGCCAGGCCATCCAGGGCATCCCCGGCTTCCGCTTCTTCAGCCGCCGCGGCGAGGAGATCGACGAAGAAGAGCGGTGAGAGCGACGTTTCCGGGGTTCGATCACCGGCAACGTCGGTCTCGCATCGTCATCCCAACGTCGACCGCACCTCCCACCCGATCCGCCACGGCGCGCCCAGCACCACTGCCGCCGAGAACCGAACCACGGTCCAGCCTGCTCGGGTGACGTACGCCTGGCGGTTCAGATCGCTCCGCGCCCGCTCAGGCCTGAGGTGCTCCCGTCCGTCGTGCTCGACCGCCAACAGCCGAGCGCAGCGCGTCGACAGCCATGATCGCGTGCGCGGCCGGTGAGACCCGCCCGAGGTCGAACGCCGTGCGGGCGGCGCTGGTCACCTGCACCCCGTTGACCTGTGCGATGTCCTCGGGGGGCAGCACGTGCGACCGCACCACCAGCCCGGGCTGCGACCGACCGCCGCCCGGCACGACCAACTCGACCGGCACGCCGGGTGGCGCACACGACGCTCCCAGCAGTTCGGCCGCCGCCCACCCCGCCAGCACGCCGCGGCCGCCCGCGAGGAGTGCCGCCGCCCGGCACCGGAGCGCGAAGTCGACCCGGGCTTCCGAACACACGAAGATCCCCCGGTACAGCCGGGTGAACCGGGGCCCGCGAAGCTCGTCCGCCGTGACCCGGCCCGCGGCAACGGCGGCGGACCCCACGAAGGGATGCACGCCCAGACGGACGGAATGCGGGGCCAGCGGGTTCCGTGATCAGCGCGAGATCGACGTTTCCGGGATCTGATCACCGGAAACGTCGGTCTCGCCGACGTTCTCCGGGAAGTGGCACGCCACCTGGTGGTTGCCGCGCATCGCCACCAGCGGTGGCTCCTCCACGCTGCAGACCTCCTGCGCCTTCCAGCAGCGCGTGTGGAAGCGGCAGGCGGGCGGCGGGTTCAGCGGGCTGGGGACGTCTCCGGTGAGCAGGATGCGCTCGCGCTTCGTGGCGCGGGTGGGGTCCGGGATCGGGACGGCCGACAGGAGCGCCACCGTGTACGGGTGCATCGGCCGCTCGTAGACGTCGGTGCGGTCGCCGAGCTCGACGATCTTGCCGAGGTACATCACCGCGACCCGGTCGGAGACGTGCCGCACCACGGACAGGTCGTGCGCGATCATCACGTAGGTCAGGTTCATCTCGTTCTGCAGGTCTTCCAGCAGGTTGACGACCTGCGCCTGGATCGAGACGTCCAGCGCCGACACCGGCTCGTCCGCGATGATCAGCTTGGGCCGCAGCGCCAGCGTGCGCGCGATCCCGATGCGCTGGCGCTGGCCGCCGGAGAACTCGTGCGGATAGCGGTTGTAGTGCTCCGGCGACAGCCCGACCAGCGCCAGCAGGTCCTGCACCGCCTGCTTGACCCCGCCCTTCGGCTCCACACCCTGGATCTTGTACGGCGCGCCGATGATCGTGCCGACCGTGTGCCGGGGGTTCAGCGACGAGTACGGGTCCTGGAACACCATCTGGATGTCGCGCCGCAGGGGTCGCATGTCGGAGACCCCGAGGTGGGAGATGTCGCGGCCCTCGAACGTCACGGTGCCGTCGGTGGGCTCAAGCAGCCGGGTGAGGAGCCGCCCGGTCGTCGTCTTGCCGCACCCCGATTCACCGACCAGCGACAGCGTCTCGCCGCGGCGCACGTCGAAGGTCAGCCCGTCGACGGCCTGCACAGCCCCGACCTGGCGTCGGAGCAGCCCCCGTCGAACGGGGAAGTGCATCTGCAGCCGCTCGGCGGAGAGCAACACGTCCTCAGTCACAGCTTGGGCCCGATCTCCTCGGCGAAGATCCTCCGGCGCTCCTCGACCGGAAGATGGCAAGCCACCAGGTGGCCCGGCGCCGCCTCGCGCAGCTCCGGCCGCTCCCGTCGCGCACGCCCCTCCGTGCGCTCTTCGTAGGCGCATCGCGGGTGGAACGCGCAGCCCGTCGGCACGTTGATGAGGCTCGGCGGACTCCCGGGGATCGGCAGGAGCCGGTCGGAGCGCTCGCGGTCGATCCGCGGCATCGAACCGAGCAGCCCCCACGTGTACGGGTGCTGGGGCTGCGCGAAGACGTCGCGCGCCGCGCCGTACTCCACCGCCCGGCCCCCGTACATCACGAGGATGTCGTCGGCCAGCTCGGCGACCACGCCGAGGTCATGGGTGATGATG
>DATAOO010000271.1:0-22732 GCA_036265695.1 Pseudonocardia sp.
TGTCCGTCGAGCACGGCGTGACGCTGCCGATCCTCGCCTTCGCCGCCGCCATCCCGCGCACCGAGCAGGGCAAACCCGACCGCGCCGCGATCGGAGCGGCGTGGAGATCATCGCCTGGCGCGGGTTCGCGGGGTGCGCGGCCGCGTGGACCGTCGCCCGCGGTCTGCCGAGGCCGAAGATCGCCGCGAGTGGCACCTCATGACGCCCGCGACCGCTCTGGTGTGCCGTTCGCGGCGATCATCGCCCGGCGGACCGTCCACGAGATGCGCGCGGGCTCGTGGAGCACCACGTGCTTCGGGAACCGGACGATGCGCCAGGCCCGAGCGGTGAAGTAGGCCTGGCGGTCGAGGTCGCGCAGGGCACGCGCCTGGTCGAGGTGCTCCCGCCCGTCGTATTCGATGCCGAGCCGCAGCTCGGGGTAGGCCATGTCGAGCCGGTACGGGCCGACCGGCACCTGCAGCTGCGGCTCGGGCAGCCCCGCAAGGACGATCGCGAGCCGGATCCGGGTCTCCATCGGCGACTCCGCGGCAGGGCGAGCCAGCTTCACCACCCGGGGTAGGCGCGCGGCTCCGCGCCTGCCGGGGTGGTCGTAGGCGCAGCGGATCACGTCGTGCGGCGGGAAGCCGAAGCGGTGGGCGAGCGCGTCGACGCCGACCACGGCCTCGACCAGAGGCACGCGGCACGCGAGATCCAGCGCCGTCCGCACCGGCGACGTGACCGCCGCCGCCCTCACCCGCCACCGCTCGGCCGACGGCACCTTCTCGACGCGGACGACCAGGCCGGGCGGGGCGCGACGCCGCCCCGGCACGACGACCTCGGCAGGCGCGGCGAGCGGCGCACAGGACGCCCCGAGGAGCTCTGCCGCCGAGTAGCCGCCCACCACGCCGCGGTCGCCGACGAGCACGGCGGCCGCGAACGACCGCACCGCGAGATCCGGCTCGACCTCGGCGCACACGTACACATCGGGGAAGAGGCGACGAAACCGCGGGCCCGCGAGCACGGAAGGGGTGAGCACACCCGACGCAACCGCAACGGAGCCCCGGAACGGCGAACGAAGGTCCATGCGAGGACGGACGGTGGCGCGGCCCCGCTGGTTCCGTCAGCCGCGAAGATCGGTCCGAATGGCACCTCACGAGGGTCGCGACCGGCGTCAGGTGCCACTCGCCGCGGTCAACGCAGGCCGAACCGCTCACGCACGAGGAACTTCGGCACGCACATCGCCCACGCGTCGCACACCCGCTCCTCCATCGTGACGTGGTCGAGCTGGTCCATCCGTGCCACCACCCAGTTGAACCGCAGGTCCGACGTCGGCGGCAGCTGGTAGACGGCGGGCTCGGCGGCGATCAGGGCGTCGCGCTCCTCCTTGGGGAACGCGAAGCCCATCAGCGTCTCGTCCCGGCTGAAGGAGACGTAGACGATCTGCTTGATCCGGAACTTCACGCGGTCGTGGACGAGGTGCTCCGTGGTGCGCGGCAGGCTCAATGCCAGCGCGCGCACGTCCGCTACGGTGACCACGCCCTCATTGTCACGAAAGTCCACGACCGGGGTGAGCACCGATCGGCCGATAGGCTCGGCCGATGTCGGGCAGGCTGTTCGGCCGCGCCGACGAGCTCGCGTGGTTGCAGACCGTGGCCGATCCCGGCGCGCTCGCTCCCCCTCGGCTGGTCGTCGTCGAAGGCGAAGCGGGCATCGGGAAGACGAGCCTGGTGCGGGCGCTCGCCGAGGCCACCGCCACGCCCGTGCGCTGGGCCCAGGGCGCCGACGACGGCGCGCCCCCGTTCTGGGTGTGGCGCCAGCTCGTGCCGGAGGTCCGGGCCGACCAGGCCGAAGACCGGTTCGCGCTGTTCGGCGCGCTGCGCGACGTGGTGGTGGCGGAGCGGGGGTGCCTGCTCGTCGTCGACGACGTCCAGTGGGCCGACGAGCCGTCCCTGCTGGCGCTGCGGATGCTGTTGCGCGACCCCACCTGCCGCGGCGTGGTCTGCTGCGCGACCCGGCGCACCGGCGAGGAGGGCGCGGGGTGGGAGCGGGTCGGGCCCGACCTGCTCAGCGGCGCGGATGTCGAGCGCCGCCGCCTCGGGGGGCTGGACGAGCCCGCCGTGGCCGACCTGCTGCGGGCCGCGGCAGGCCGGGAGCTCACGCCGGACGAGGTCGGGCAGGCCGCCCGGGCCAGCAGCGGCAACCCGCTGTTCCTCCGCGAGCTCGCCCGCCTGCTCGCCGCGGGCACCGGGCAGGCGGGCGGGAGCCTCGCGGAGATCGTCATGGCGCGGGTGCGCAGGCTCGACCCGCCCGCCCAACGGCTCCTGCGGGCGGCGGCGCTGCTCGCCGAGGAGTTCGAGCTCACCGTCGTCGCGCGGCTGTTGGACCTGCCGACCGCCGCCTGCCTGCCCGCCGCCAGCCAGGCGCTGTCCGCGGGGCTGCTCGTCGACACGGGCGGCGGCCGGTTCCGCTTCGCCCACGGCCTGGTGCGCTCGGTGCTGGCGGCGGAGACGCCGTTGCAGCAGTCCGTCGTGCTGCACATGCGGGCGGCGCAGGCGCTCGAGGACCTGCACCGCGACGGCCTGGCGCAGGTGTCGGCCGACATCGCGCGGCACTGGGCGGCCGTGGCGGTCACCGGCGAGCGCCGGCCCGCGGTCGAGTGGGCGCGGCGCGCGGCCGTCGACGCCGCCCGGGCGCTGGCGTACGAGGACGCGTCCCGGCTGTACGCCTCGGCGCTGGCCCACGGCGGCGCTGCGCTGGCGGCGGGCGAGCGGGCGGAGCTGCTGCTCGGCCAGGCCGGTGTCGAGGTCGCCGCGGGCCGTTTCGCGGACGCCTTCGCCGCCTGCCGCCAGGCGGTGGAGCTGGCCGAGTACGCCGGGCGCACCGACCTCGTCGCGACGGCGGCGCTGACCCTCGACGCCGTCGGCGACGGCACCTGGGACCGGACCGTGCAGAGCTGGTGCCTGCGCGCGCTCGACGCCCCGGGCGACAACGAGGCGCGGCTGCTGGCCCGGCTGGCCGAGACCCGCTTCTACTCGGGCGACGTGGCGGGCGCGGACGCCCCGGCGGCGCGGGCGTTGGCGCTCGCCGAGGCGGGCGCCGACCCCGACGCGCTGGTCGCGGCCCTGCGGGCCCGGCAGCTCACCTACAGCGGCCCCGAGCACGGCGACCGGCGGGCCGAGCTGGCCCGCCGCATGACGCTGCTGGGCGAGCGGGAACGCAGGCCCGCGGTGGAGATGTGGGGCAGGCTCTGGGCGATCGACGTGCTGTGGGAGCACGGCGACCTCGCCGGGATCGAGGCCGAGATCACCCGGCTGCGCTGGTGCGTCGAGCAGCAGCGCAGCCCGCTGCCGGGCTGGCACCTGCTGGTCTGCCGGGCGGCGCTGGCGCAGGCGCGGGGCGAGCTGGCGCAGGCCACGGCGCTCGGTGACGAGGCCTTCGCGCTGGTGGCGGGCACCGGGCACGCGGCCGCGTTCGGCGCGCGGATGTCGCTGCTCGGGGCGATCGGACACCACGCGGGGCACGCAGCGGAGTCGTTCGGCCCGCCCGTCGACCTCGCCGTGGACGCCCAGCTCCGCGCGGCCCTGTTCGCCCGCCTGGGCCCCGCGGCGGCGCTGGCCGAGAGCGGCAGGCTCGACGAGGCCGCCCACCACTACCGCCTCGCCGGAGCGCCGCAGAGCTGGGACATCCCGCCCTACTTCCGGATGCCCGCGCTGGGCGTCGGCGCGTCCGTGGCGATCCACCTCGGCCTGCGGGCCGACGTCGCCTGGTTCCGCGCCGGGCTGGCGGACCACCGGTCCGGCCACGTGGTGGGCGGCGGGGGCGCGGCGAGCTACGGCGGCCCGGTCGAGCTCGTGCTGGGCCGGTGCGCGGCCGCGCTCGACGACCTCGACGCCGCCGCGGACGCGCTCGGCTCCGCCCTGGCCACGTGCGAACGCATCGGCGCACCCGGGTTCGGCGTGGAGGCCGCGTGCGAGCTCGCGGAGGTGCGGCTGCGGCAGCGCGCGCCCGACGCGGCCGCAGCATTGCTCGCCCGTGCCCGGCCCGCGGCCGAGCGGATGGGCATGACGCCCTGGCTGCACCGCATCGACCAGCTGCTCGGCCGCGGGGCCGGGCCGCTCACCGCCCGCGAACGCGAGGTGGCCGAGCTGGTCGCGCTCGGCCGGTCCAACCGCGAGATCGCCGAGCAGCTCGTGCTGTCCGACCGCACCGTGGGCAACCACGTCCAGCACATCCTCACCAAGCTCGGATTCGGCAACCGGAGCCAGATCGCGGCCTGGGTCACCGCCCGGGGTGGGAGAAGCGGCGAGATGAGTAGCGGGATGAGTAGAACGCCCGACGTCGATCACCGGCGGCGTCCCTAACGTCGCTGCGCATGAGCTACGTGCACATCACCCGCAGTGCGGGGACCGACATGGACACCTACGAACGGGTCGACCGCGAGCTGGGCCCCGCGCCGGTCGAGGGCCAGACCAGCCACCACGTCGGCGTGGTCGACGGCGAGCTGGTGATCGTCGACGTGTGGCGCTCCCGCGCCGACGCCGACCGCTTCGCCGCGGAACGGCTCTTCCCCGCGTTCGAACGGGCGGGCGTCACCCCCGACGCCGCCACGGACATCACCGCCTTCGAAGCGGCCGGGGCGCGGGCGTGAACCCTCGGACCATGGCCTGCGCCGCGGGCGTGGTCACCGGACTGGCCGTCGTCTACACCGTCGGCCTGCTGCTCGGGATGCCCGACCCGGGGTGGGCCTACCTGCCGCGCGGCGTCATCCACCTCGGCGAGCTCGCAACCCTGCTCGCGCTGGGGCTCTCCGGCGCGGCGGGCACCGGTCTGCTGGGCAGGCTCGGCGTCGGCCTCGGCGTCCTCGGCGCGCTGGTGCTCGCCGTCGCCGAGGTGCTCACGCTGAGCGCCCCCGCCACCAGCGAGGCCCTCTTCGGCGTGGCCCCCAACCTCGTCGGGCTCGGGCTGATCCTGGCGGGCATCGCCGTGGTGCGCACCGGCCGCTGGACGGGCTGGCGACGCTGGGTCACGCTCGCGCTCGGCGTGTACGTCTTCGCCGTGCTGACCCCGTTGATCATCGCCGCGGGCGGGCCGCCCGCGTACGCCGCGATCGCGGGACTGCTGGGCTGGCAGGTGCTGTGGGTGCTCATCGCCGTCGCCGTGCTCGTCGAGACGGAGCGGCCCGCGCTCAGGCCCCAGCCAGCGCGGTGACCGTGCGCGACGGGCTCGGCCTGCCCAGCCGCTCGGCCATCCACACGCTGGTGTCGACCAGCTTCGGCAGGTCGATCCCGGTGGCGATGCCGAGCCCGTGCAGCTGCCACACGAGGTCCTCGGTGGCCAGGTTGCCCGTGGCGCTCTTCGCGTACGGGCAGCCGCCGAGCCCGCCCGCGCTCGCGTCGACCGTGCGGACGCCGTGCTGGAGGGCGGCCAGGGTGTTGGCGAGGGCCTGCCCGTAGGTGTCGTGGAAGTGGACCGCGACCGCATCGACGGGCACTCCCTCGGCGGCGAGCGCGTCGAGCAGCGCCACCACCCGGCCGGGGGTGGCCACGCCGATGGTGTCGCCGAGGGACAGCTCCGTGCACCCCAACGCCATCATGCGCGATGCGACGTCGACCACCTGCGGGATCGGCACCTCCCCCTCCCAGGGGTCGCCGAAGCACATCGACAGGTAGGCCCGCACCGAGACGCCCGCCTCGCGCGCCCGGCCCACCACCGGGGCGAACATCTCCAGCGACTCCGCCACGCTGCGGTTGAGGTTGCGGCGGGCGAACGACTCGGTGGCCGAGCCGAACACCGCGATGTCCGCCACGCCGAGGGCGAGGGCCCGGTCGAGACCCCGCTCGTTGGGCACGAGCACCGGGTAACGGACGCCCGGAGCCGGGGTGATCGCGGCCAGCAGCGCCTCGGCGTCGGCCAGCTGGGGCACCCAGCGCGGGTGGACGAAGCTCGTGGTCTCCACGACCGTGTGCCCGGCGTCGACGAGCCGCGCGACGAACTCCGCCTTCACCTCGACGGGGACCACCGTGGCCTCGTTCTGCAGCCCGTCGCGCGGCCCGACCTCGCAGATGGTCACCCGCTCCGGCAGGCCGGGCAGCGTCGTGCGTCCGTAGTCCACGACGATGTTCTACCGCGCGTGCGCGAACTCCGGACCCCGGAACGTCGCGATCGGATCGGCGTGCCGCAGCACGACTCGCCATTCGCCCTGCTCGCGGCTGCTCTAGCAGCAGGCGTCGGAGTCGAAGCCGGTCGAGAGCGTTACCGGCGCAGGGTCAGGCGCTCCGGCCCGTGATGACGCGCCAGATCCAGCTCGTCGGCACGTGCCGCCCGTTCAGCACGTACTCGCGGATGGGGTCGACGAGCAGGGTGGAGTCGAGCAGCCGTCGCGCGGACGGCGCGCCGACCAGCAGCAGCTCGTCGTCGGCGGCCAGGCGGAAGTCGTCGGGCGGCGCGAGGTGGAACTCGGCCCCGCGCACGATGAGCAGCACGACCGCGGACAGCCGCTCCTCCCGGTCGTCGGGGCTGCGCAGCAGCTCCCCGACCCGGGGCATCCGGTCGCCCATGCCGCGCAGCGCCGGCGCGCCGACGTCGTTCAGCTGCACCCGCCAGATGGACTGCAGGCGCTTGCCGCAGAGGTGCGTGAGCTTGCCGATGACGCGGTCGGCCCACTCGTTGCCGCGCGCGGGCATCTCCCGGATGAACCGGAAGAGCAACGGGGTCGCCAGCTGCGCGTACACCTCGTGGGCCACCACCTCGGCGGGCACGAGCAGCGCGTCGACGTCGACGGCGTTGAACAGCGGCGCGCTGGCCTGCTTGTTCTGCCGCGCGGCGACGAACAGGTCCGGGTTGGCGCTGCGCGCGGCGGCGACGAGCGACAGGTTCGTGGTGTCGTTGTCGGTGCCCGCGACGAACCCGGCCGCCCGCTCGATGCCCGCGGCCGCCAGCACCTCCGGGTCCTCGCCGAGCCCGACGATCGCGTCGGGCTCCCGCTCGACCGCCGCCGCGCTCGGCTCGACGACCGTCACGTCGTAGCCCTCCGCGCGGAGGTCGTGCACCACCTCGCGACCGAACCGGCCGAAGCCGCACACCACCCAGTGCCCGTGCACCGGTGGTTCGCCGCGCTTGGGCAGCGGCTCGCCCGGCCCGCTCTCCAGCCAGGTCAGCAGCTGGTAGGACGCCGGGGCGCGCAGGGCGAGGCGCAGGTTGTCGCCGAACCGGTCGAAGGGGTTCACCACGGTCGGGGTGCCGAACGCGCGCATGCGGTCGCGCATCAACGGCGCCACCGTGCGCACGATCACCGGCAGGTCGGGCCGCAGGAGCGCGGCCGCCTGGGTGGCCGCGAGGTTGGCCTCGTCGTCGTTGGTGAGCGCGAGCAGCCCTTCGCAGTAGGGGTGGCCGAGGCCCGCGACGCCCAGCTGGCCCGGGTCGCGCGCATCGGCGACGAGCCCGGGCACGTCGGCGTGGTAGGAGTCGAGGTAGAGGTCGTCGATGCGGGCGTTGTCCTGGTCGATCACCACGAACCGGCGGCCCAGCGCGTCGAGCGAACGAGCGAGCAGCTCGCCGGTCTGCCCGTAGCCGATGATGAGCAGGAACGGCTCGCGCAGCCGCCGCACCTTGCGGGAGAAGTGCTGCAGCGCCAGCGCGTTGCGGAAGCTGCGCTCCTGGACGAGCGCCAGCAGCGACCCGATCGCGTAGGCCCACCCCACGACGGTGAGGTAGATCGAGATCGTGACCCACATGCGCTGGTTGTAGGTGAAGGGGTAGGGGATCTCGCCGAAGCCGATCGTCGACGCGGTGTAGCTCATCACGTAGAAGGCGTCGAAGAAGCCCATGTGCCAGGGGCGGCCCTGGGCGTCCTGGCCGGGGATCAGCGTGAGCCCCAGCGTGCTCACGGCGAAGATGACGATGAGCACGATCAGCGGCGCCCGCATGCGCCGCAGTACCAGGAAGATCGTGGCCGAGGCCTGGGTGGCCGACGCCATCGGCACCCAGCGACGGCGGGTCGGCCGCTCGGGGCGCCCAGGATCGTCCGAGCCGTCGAACAGCCGCGTCCAGAAGACGAGCAACGGGTTGCCCATGCCGAGCCTCAGCGCCGGTGGAACGACACGGTCTCGACCACGAGCAGCACCACCGACACGATGTTGGCCACCAGCGCGCCACCCGAGAGCGACACCACGCTGGCCGTGGCCTCCCGCGTGAGCCCCTCGACCGACACGTAGCTGACGTAGCCCCACACGAGCGCCGCCGAGATCAGCTGCAGGTCCGCGACGAGGCTCGTCGCGAGGTGCACCGCGCCGATCTGGGTGCGGTCGCCGAACTTCAGCACCGTCGCGATGAGGTTCACGACGATGGCGGCGTACAGCTCGTAGGCGTTGTGCAGCTTCGGGTCGCCGAGGTCGCCGATGAAGAAGCCGAAGTTCAGCGTGGCGGCGAGCAGCACGAAGAACCCGAAGATGACCTTCTCGAGGTTCATCCGCACCTCCTCTCAGCCGGAATCTAGAGCGTTCGCGGCAAACCTCGCACTTCGGACCTCCTGTGGCATGACGACGGCAGGCGACGCGCGCCGGTTCGAGCGGGTCACCGACCCGTCGGGCGAGTGCTACCTCCCGCGGGGTGCCCACCGCCTGAGCGGCGGGCGTGGGCGCCCGTCAGTGCACGATCACGCCCCGGATGATCTTGCCGTCGCGGAGGTCCTGGTAGCCGTCGTTGACCTGGTCGAGGGTGTAGTGGCGGGTGGCGAGCTCGTCGAGCTTCAGCCTGCCCGCGTCGTAGAGCCGCAACAGGCGCAGGATGTCGTAGTGCGGGTTGCCCGACCCGAACATCGAACCCTTGATCGTCTTCTCGAACTTCGTGAGCACGGCGCCCGACACGTGCACGGTCAGCTTGTCGGGCGCCGCCAGCCCGGTGACCACCACGACCCCGCCCCGCCCGACGACGTCGAACGCGTCGGCCACCACCCGCTCGTCGACCACGCCGACCGTCACCAGCGCCTGGTCGGCGCCGTGCCCCCAGGTCAGCTCGGTGGCCGCGACCTGCGCTTCGGCTGCGGTGGCGAACGCGTGCGTCGCGCCGAGCTTGAGCGCCGTCTCCCGCTTGAAGTCCACCGGGTCCACGACGATCACGTACTTCGCCCCCGCGTACGCCGCCCCCTGCACGGCGTTGATCCCGACCCCGCCGATCCCGTAGATCACCACGGTGTCGCCCGCCCGCACCCCGCCCGCGTAGACGGCGGTGCCCCAGCCGGTCGGCACGCCGCAGCCGACCAGCACCGCGGTCTCCAACGGCAGCCAGTCGTCCACCTTGACCACGGAGTGCTGGAGCACCGTCGCGCGCTCGGAGAACGTGCCGAGCATGCAGAAGCCGCCGTAGTCGCGGCCGTCGCGGTGGAAGCGCGAGCGCCCGTCCGGGAACAGGCCGATCACCGAGTTGACCGCGAGGTCGCACACGCTGGAGCGGCCGGTGGCGCAGTAGCGGCAGCTGCCGCAGCTGGGGACGAAGCTGCAGACCACGTGGTCGCCCACCACGACCTTCGTGACGCCCGGCCCGACCCCCTCCACGATCCCCGCGCCCTCGTGCCCGGCCACCATCGGGTAGCGCGGCTTCAGGTCGCCGTCGACGAGGTGCAGGTCGGAATGGCACAGGCCGGAGGCGACGAACCGCACGTGCACCTCGCCCGGCCCGGGCTCGTCGACCTCCAGTTCGCGGACCTCGAACTCCGTTGAACCCTCGTCGACGACCGCCGCCCGCGTCCGCATCGCCGTGCCTCCCGTCGTCGCAAGTTGCCCGCAGCGATACTCGTCGGCAAGAGGACGGAACGCCACCGCCGGGCCCGCTCCGGCTTGCGAGCCGCCTGCTCGCCCAGGCGGTGGAGGCGCTGCGGGCGGCGGATCAGACTCCCAGCAGTCCAGGCAGGTCGGCCACGGAATCCACGATGTGGCGCGGTCGCTCGCCGTGCGCCCCCTCCTCGTCGGACTCCCGGAACTTGCCGGTGCGCACGAGCACGCCGGTGATGCCCGCGGCCTGGGCGCCGAGCACGTCGGCTTCGAGGTCGTCGCCGACCATCACCGCGTGGTCGGCCGACACGCCCGCCGCCCGCAAGGCGGCGGCGAAGAAGGCGGCGGAAGGCTTGCCGACGATCGTCGCCTCCGCGTCGGCGGCCTTCTCGAGCCCGAGGAGCACAGCCCCGGTGTCGAGTTGGAGGCCCTGGTCGGTGCGCCAGTAGAGGTTGCGGTGGAACGCCACCAGCGCGGCGCCGCGCTGCAGGTGGGCGAACACGCCGTTGAGCGCGTCGTAGGTGAACTCGGGTCCGGCGCCGCCGAGCACGACCACCTCGGGCTCCTCGTCCGACCCGACCAGCGTGACACCCTCCAGGTCGTCCGTGACGTCCCCGCTGTTCAGCAGCATGCAGCGGGCCCCGGGACGGTGCTCGCGCAGATGCGCGGCCGTGGCGGCGGCCGCGGTGAGCACGGCGTCGGCGTCGACCGGGAACCCGGCGTCCGCGAGCAGCTCGGCGATCCGGGCCCGCGTACGCGACGACGTGTTGGTCACCAGCACCAACGGGAGCCCGGCGTCGCGAAGGGTCTGCACCGCTTCGACGGCGCCGTCCAGGGGCTCCCACGACACCGTCAGAACGCCGTCGATGTCCAGCAGCACGGCTCGTACGTCGTCCACGGGGTGCAGACGATACGACGGACCGGGTCCCTGGGCACGCTCAGCCGGTGGGACTCGACGAGGGCCGCCGGCGTGACGTCGTTATGGCCAGCGCGCACGCCCGGTTCGGCGCCGTAGCGGCGCTTCCTCCCCGACGTTGTGTAACAGTCTGCACACGGCGCGGTTCACCGTGGACACCCACGGGTATCACCTGTCACCGACACGGTGTCGGTTTCTACGTGGAGAGGTAGGCATCATGGCTGCGATCGTCGCCGCTGTCCTGTTCGGACTCGCATTGCTCTTCCAGCTGCTCAACCTCAGCGTTTCCGTGATCACCGCCACTGTGCTGATCACCGCGGGCCTGCTGTGCGTGGCGCTGCACCTGGCCGGTGTCGGCAGCTCCGTCCACGTGCGCGGGTACACCCGCCGCCGCTGACCGCCGCGCGTAACAGTCGACGGTTGCCGCGACCGCCTCATCAAGTGGCGTCTCCCCAACGCCGAAGGCGGCGCGGAACCGGCTGTCGTCCACGACGACGTGGCGCGCCATCACGACGCGCTGCGGCGGAGGACGAGCGGGAGCGCCGCGCTCAGCACGGTGACCACGACGGCGCCGCTCGACCCGAAGACCGTCCAGCCGTCCTCGAGCCGCACCCCGACGGCCGCCGTCACCGTCCAGCCGAGGGCCCAGGCGCACGCGAGCAACACCGGCCAGAACAGGGCTCGCGCACCGAGTCGTCGGTAGAGCACGCCCGCCTGGGCGGCGCCGAGGCCGAGACCGCACACCGCGCCCTGGACGACCACCGCACCGACCGTCGTGGGCGGACCCGCCACCGCCGTGACGAGGGCGAGCGCCGCGGCGAAGCCCAACGCGCTCGCGGACACCCAACGCCCCGCCGTCGGCCCGGCCGGGCGCAGGGCCCACCACTGCGCCGCGCCGATCGCCACGCCCGTCACCAGGCCGCCGACCGCGGCGCTCAGGACGGTGTCGACGGGCCCGACGAGCAGGTGTGCGGTCAGTCCGCCGACGGGGAACGCCACGAACGTCGGCGCCCAGCGCAGCAACGCGCGGGACGGCGAACGCGCCTCGGTCGGCCGGTGGATCACGGACATCGACGTACTCCCTCCAGGTGCGGCCCGACGATGGGCCGTTCTCCAGAGGGTGCGGGGCTGTGCTGACGATCCGCTGACGCCGAGGTCGGCACCCGCGCGCCCCGGCGTGCGCGATGTCCGAAAACCGCTTGATCTGGCCAGGAGACCGGACGACGCTCAAGGCATGGCTGTCGCGCTCTTGACCTTCCTCGCGGCGGCGGCGCTGATCATCGTCGCGCCCGGCCCCGACACGCTGCTGGTCACGCGCAACGTGTTCCGCCGAGGCCGGAGGGGCGGCTTCGTCACGGCCGCGGGCACGGTGACCGGCTTGGCGCTGTGGTCGGTGGCCGCGGCACTCGGGCTCTCCGCCCTGCTGGCGGCCAGCGAGGTCGGCTACAACGTGGCCCGGGTCGCAGGCGGGCTCTACCTGATCTGGCTCGGCGTGCAGACCCTGCGTTCACACGGCACCGCGCCCGCCACGGCGACGGAGGCCGCGCCCCTGCCGATGCACCGCGCGTACCTCAGCGGGGTGTTGTCGAACCTGCTGAACCCGAAGATCGGCGTCTTCTTCATCACGTTCCTGCCCGGGTTCGTGCCCATGGGCGCCCCGGTCGGCCCGACGGCCGCCCTGCTGGGCGCCCTGTTCGTGGTGGAGACCGCGCTGTGGCTCCTCGTGCTCGTCTGGCTGGTGGGCAACGGAACGGGCCGGTTGAGCAGGCCGGGCGTGCGCCGCTGGGTCGACCGGGTCTCCGGCGTCGTCCTGATCGGCTTCGGGGTCCGGGTGGTCGCCGATACGCGTTGAGCGCATACCTGGGTAGCCGCTACCGACGCGGCGCGCCGACCCCAAAGCGGTGGAACGGGAGTTCGCGCGCATGCTGCCCTGGTGACGGTGGCCCGGCGGGGCGCGGGCGTGCCACGCTGCCGTGTATGAGCTCACCGAACGGTCTGCCGGTGCTGACCTTCGGCGGCGGCCGGAACCAGGTCGTCGCCGTCCACGGCATCACGGCCTCGGCGATGGCGTGGCCCCCGGTGGCCCGTCAGCTGTCCGCGGACTGGACCCTCGTGGCGCCCGACCTGCGCGGCCGCGGCGCCGCCTCCGAGCTGCCCGGGCCCTACGGGCTGAAGCGGCACGCCGAGGACGTCTGCGCGGTCGCCCGCGAAGCCGGGTCCGACGTGGTTCTGGTCGGCCACAGCATGGGCGCGTTCATCGCGCTGCTCGCGGCGGCCGCCGAGCCCGACCTGTTCCGCAAGCTGGTGCTCGTCGACGGCGGCCTGCCCTTCCCGCCGCCGCCCGAGGGCGTGAGCGTCGACGACGTGCTGCGGGCCACGCTGGGCCCGGCGATCGAACGGCTGAGCACCACGTTCGCGTCCGAGCAGGCCTACCTGGACTTCTTCCGCGCCCACCCGGCGCTCACCGCCGACTGGAACGACGACATCGCGAACTACGCCCGGTACGACCTCACCGGGCCGCCCGGAGAGCTGCGGTCCCGCGTCGTCGGCGAGGCCGTCCGCGAGGACGGGCGCGACGTGCTGGTGCAGGCCGCCGACTTCCGCGCGGCGTGGGACGCCCTGCGCGTGCCGACCGCGGTGCTGCGTGCACCCCTCGGCATGTTCGGCCAGGCCCCGGGCCTGATCGCCGACGAGATCGTCGCGGAGGCCGAGCGCCGACGGCCCGACTTCGTGGTCGAGACCGTCGCCGAGGCGAACCACTACACGATCGTCCTCGCCGAGCGGTTCGCCGCGCGGGTCGCGCACCACATCGAGGCGTAAGTGCACGAGCAGGCCGTGGCCTTCCACAACGCCACGAAGTACTACGCGCGCAGCGGCACCGAGCCGAGCGACGATCGGATCGGCATCGGCGACCCGGCCGACGACACCCCGGCGATCTGGCAGAAGGACTGGGGCATCAAGCCGCTGCTCGCCAAGGTCTACACGGCGCTCCCACCGGTCGAGCTCCCCCGCGAACTGCCGGACACCGGGGTGCCCGCGCTGGCGGCGATCGCCGCGACCGGAACGGCCACGGGGACCCCGGACAAGGCCCTGCTCGGCAGGCTCGGCCTCCTCAGCAACGGCCTGCTCGACCGCACCCTGACCACGCCGGACGGCCGGACGCAGCACTACCGGACGGCGGGTGGCACGGGCGCGCTCTACCACCTCGAGCTGTACTTCGTCTGCGGCGACCTCGCCGACCTGCCTGCTGGCGTGTACCACTACTCCGCCATCGACCACACCCTGCGCCGGGTGCGCGCGGGCGACTTCCGGGCCGCGCTCGCCGCGGCCACCGGGCAGGAGCCGTCGGTCGCCGCCGCGCCCGTCGTGCTGGCCGTGACGAGCACGTTCTGGCGCAACTCGTGGCGCTACCGGGAGCGCGCCTACCGGCACACGTTCTGGGACACCGGCACGTCGCTCTCGCACCTGCTCGCCGTCGCGGCGTCGGCCCGGGTCGCCGCCACGCTCGTGCTCGGGTTCGCCGACGCGCCCGTCAACGCGCTGCTCGACGTCGACGGCGCCCGCGAGGCCACGGTGGCGCTCGTCGCGCTGGGCCGCACCGGGGCCGAGCCGCCGCCCGCGCCGCCGGTCGAGCGGCTCGACCTGCCCACGCGGCCGCTGTCGTCCGCCGAGGTCACGTGGCACGCGCTCACCGCCGTGCACCGCGCCACCTGCCTGCCGACGGGTGCGGACGCCGCGCGGTGGCGGTCGCGCCGGTGGCAGCGGACGCCGCCGGACCCGACCGGCCCGCTCACCGTGCTACAGCCGCTGCCCGCCGACCGGCTCGACGCCCGGCCGCCGGAGCAGCTCATCTTCCGGCGCCGCTCGACCCGGAGGTACGACACCGACGTGGAGATCCCGTTCGACGCCTTCTCCACGCTGCTCGACCGCTCCACGCGCGGCGTCGCGTCCGACGTGCTCGTCCCGGGCGCGCCGCTCACCGACCTGTACCTGATCGTGAACGGCGTCGAGGGCCTGGCGCCGGGCGTGTACCTGCACCACCCGCGGCTCGGCGCGGTCGAGCTGCTCCGCGAGGGCTCCTTCCGGGCGCAGGCCCGCCGCATCGCGGCCGACCAGAGCTACCCGGGCGACGCCCACGTGAACCTCTACTACCTCGCGCACCTGCCGTCGATCCTCGACCGCTACGGCGACCGCGGCTACCGGCTCGCCCAGCTCGAAGGCGCACTGCACGCGGGCAAGCTGCACCTGGGCACCCACGCGCTGGGGCTCGGCGCGGTGGGCTCCACCGCCTACGACGACGAGGTGATCGAGTTCTTCT
This sequence comes from Pseudonocardia sp., assembly GCA_036265695.1. GTDB lineage: Bacteria > Actinomycetota > Actinomycetes > Mycobacteriales > Pseudonocardiaceae > Pseudonocardia. The sequence goes on from DATAOO010000271.1 coordinate 14,981, forward strand.
CGCCGCACGCGGCGGGCAAGGACTACGCGTTCGTCACGGTGTTCGGCAAGCGGCGCTCAACCCGGTGACCGGGCGACCAGCCGCACGACCCGCGGCCGGTAGGGCTGCATCACCGGCGCGGCCGCCGCGACGGCGGCGTCCCGCACGCGGGCCCGTTCGGCCGGGGTGAGCCCGTCGAGCCACGTGCGGCAATGCGCCTGGCCGAACCGGTAGGCGACCAGGTCCTCGGCGCGGTCGATGCCGACGTCGGCGGCGTACTCGTGGGCGTCGACGTCGACGAGGCCCGCCGTGCGGGCGGCGGCGGCCATCCGCTCCGGGGTCTCCAGCTGCGGCGCCGCCACCCGTTTGACCTCCAGGTACCACTGCGGCCACCGGAAGCCGTGCGCGAGCGCGGTCTCGTCGACCCGGTCGCGGGCCGGGCTGCCGCTGCTCGCGGCGTAGACCGTGGCCAGCACCGCGCCGCCGGGCCGGGTGACCCGGGCCAGCTCGCGGAGCCCGTCGACCGGCGCCGTCAGGTGGTTGAGGACGAACGCGGCGAGCCCGTCGTCGACGGCGTGGTCGCGCAACGGGAGGGCGGTCAGCTCACCGGCGATGGCGGCCGGGCGGACGTCGCGGTGCCACGCGAGCATGTCCACCGAAGCGTCGATCGCCACCACGCGCGCCCCGGCCCGCACGAGCTCGCGGCCCGCCAGGCCGGTGCCCGCGCCCGCGTCGAGCACGAGGCGCCCGGCGAGCGGGTGCGGCGCGGCGGCGACCAGGTCGGCCGCGATCGGCCGGTAGACGCGCGCGGCGTCGGCGTCCCACGTCGGCGCGACGCCCGCGTAGGGATCGTGCACCGTCATTACGATCACCGCCCGTGAACCGCCTACGGCGCCGCCTGGCCGCCGCCCTCGCCCTCCTGATCTCATGCGCGGCCTGCGCCGACGTCAAGATCGAGGGACGGGGCGTGCCCGAGGCCGCGGCGCCCGCCGGGCTCTTCGCCGCGCCCCAACCGTGGACCAAGGACGTGTCGGGCCTCGCGCCATCAGAGCGCTCGAAGGCCGTCGTCGGCGCGTTGACCAGCCTCGGCGGCTGGGGCAACGGCAACCGGCTCCAGATCGACTTCTCGATGCCGCTCCTGGTCGCCGACGCCGCCACCCCGCGCGGGACGATCACCGCGCCCGCGGACGGCTACTGCGGCGGCGGTCCCGACTGCGACCCGGTGCCGCTCGACATGCCGATCCCGGCCGACGGCAACGCCGAGGGCAGCGCCGACTACACGTGCAACACGAGCACCGACGACTGCCACGTGCTCGTCGTCGAGCCCGCCGAGCGGCGGCTCTACGAGCTCTACAACTCGACGCGCAGCGGCGCGGCGCACACCGCGCGCGGCGCGTTCGTCTGGGACCTGACGAAGGCCTACTCCGACGCGATGCGCGGCGAGCAGTGCACCTCCGCCGACGCGGCGGGCTTCCCCATCGCCGGGCTGCTCCCGACGGCGGACGAGGTCACCGCGGGCGACGTGGCGCACGCGCTCCGGTTCGTCCTCCCGAACGACCGCATGAAGTCCGGCGTCTACGTCCACCCCGCGAGCCACGCGGGCGGCCCGACCAGCGACAACCCGGACGCCCCGCCCTACGGCGCGCGGTTCCGGCTGAAGGCGGCGTTCGACGAGACCCCGTTCAACGACGCGGAGCGGGTGATCCTGCGCGCCCTCAAGACGCACGGGATGCTCCTGTCCGACGGCGGCGAGATCGCGCTGACGTTCGCCGACGACCGGCACTCCACCGCCAAGTGGGCGACGCTCGGCGTCGACGCCCAGTCGTTCGCCGCCATCGCCCCGGAGAGCTTCGAGGTAGTCGACCTCGGCCCGGAGATCCCCCTGACGTTCGCCTGCGCGCGCAACCCTTGACCGCCGCTCACCGCAGCGCGTGGTCGAGCACGGCGTGCAGCACCGGCGGCACCCGATCCAGCTCCAGCGCGCCGACCAGCAACCGGGCGAACCGCTCCTTGTGGCCGCTGCGCGCGCTCAGGAACCGGTGCAGGTGCTCGTGCGGGAGGCGGTGGCGCTGGGCGGGCTGGCGGCGCAGCGTCCGCAGCGAGCCCAGCTGCCCCTCGCGCGCTATCACCGCTTCGACGCCCGCAACGCCGAGCGCCCGGATCAGCTCGTCCTCCAGGTCGGCTACGCACACGCCGACGCCGTGCTCGGCGCGCGGCGTGGGCTCGGCGCCCAGCGCCCGGGCGAACCACGCGGCCTCCCCCACATCGCACAGCCCACCGAGTCGAACGTCGCGCCCCCGCCACTCCCGCGCGAAGTGGCCGACGTTGGTGGCCCCGCCCATCGCGACCACGGCGACCCCGCCCGCGGCGAGGTCCTCGCCGCGGCGGCGGGCCAGCTCGACCAGCGCCGCGCGGTCGCTCACGCCCTCGACCAGCACGACGGCACGCGGGGCCACGGTCTCCACGTCCCCGATTCTGCCGTCCTCCACCTACGCGGCCCGCGACCCGCGGAACCTCCTCCGTTCCGCAGTGGCTCTCCCCCACCATGACCGGAGTGCGACCGGATGACGGGAACCTGCGGTTCCGCGACCTCGGGCCGCTGGAAGTCGAACGCGGCGGCACCGCGCGGCCGGTCAGCGGCGCTCGGCTCGAAGCGGCCCTCGCGCTCCTGCTCATGCACGCGGGCCACGCCGTGAGCGCCGACGCGCTGGCCGAGGCCATGTGGGGCGAGCAGGGCGCCGCGCGGTCGGCGGCCACGCTGGACTCGCACATCTGCCGGCTGCGCAAGCTGCTCGAGCCGGAGCGGACGCCCGGGTCACCGCCTGCGGTCCTGCTGCGCGAGCCCGGCGGTTACCCGGCTGGTCGTCGCGGCCGACCAGATCGACTCCATCCGCTACGCCGCGATGGCCGCCGAAGCGGGCGAGCTGCTGGCGGACGGGCACGCCGAGCGGGCGCTCCGGTGCGCCGAGGAAGCGGCCTCGCTCTGGCGCGGACGGCCCTACGGGCGCGGTGGCCGACCAACCGTGGGCCCGCGCGGCGGCCGCCCGGCTCGAGGAGATCCGCGGCAGCCTGCGGGAGACGCACGTCGGCACCCTGCTCGGCACGGGGGCCGAGCGCTCGCCGAGCTGGAGACCGCCCTCGCCGACGAACCGCTGCGCGAACGGCTGTGGGCCTCCCGGATGATCGCCTACCGCGCCCTTGGGCGCCGCTCGGAGGCGCTGGCGGCCTGCATCGGAGCGCGGACCGCCCTCGTCGAGGAGCTGGGCATCACCTGGCCGACGTCGTGCGCGTCATCGAGCCCGCGGCTGCAAGGTCGCTGCAAGGCGCGGGTTGTTGACTAGCGAACAGCCGCGTGCGCCCGGTCTCGGAGGGGGAACGGGGTGCGCGCGGCCGTCTCGCACGACTGGCGCTGTGCCCGCCCTGCTTGGTCCGGGGCGGGCACAGCTCCGTCCGCGGTGGGGCACCACCGCAGACGGTAGAGCGCCCTGGAGGGGTCCGAGCGCTCCCCCCGGGACTCGTCGCCGAAGGCTCCACCGTTAGCCGAACCTTGTGCCTAGGATGCCTGCCAGCCGGAACGGTGGGTCAGGATGAACATCCAGTCACTGCGGTACGTGGTCACGCTCGCCGAGGAGCTGCACTTCGGCCGGGCCGCGCGACGGCACTACATCGTCCCGCAGGCGTTCGGCCGGGAGGTGCAACGCCTCGAGCGGGAGCTGGGCGTGCGGCTGTTCGACCGCACGAGCAGGCGGGTCACGCTCACCACCGCGGGCGAGCAGTTCGTCGGGCGCGCGCGGCGGGTGCTCGCCCAGGTCGACGAGTTGGCCCGGATCGCCGGGGACGACCCGCCCGCGGACTCCGACGTGCTGCGCGTCGGCGTGCTTGGGTTCGGGCTGGCCGACCGGTGGCCGCGGATGTGCGAGCTCGTCGCGGCGCAGCACCCCCGGCTGCGGTTGGCCTACGTCGACACGGACTGGGACTCGCAGTACGACGCCGTGCGGTCCGGCGAGGTCGACGTGTCGATCGCGCACGACATCGGCCCGACCGACGGCCTCGCGTTCGACCCCGTGCTGGACGTCGGCCGGTACGCCGTCGTGCCGCGCCGGTCCGCGTTGGCCGACGCCGAGTGGCTCACCGAGGCCGACGTGGCGGCCGAGCAGTGGGTGAAGCCGGTGGGCCGCCACCCCGGCCTCGCGGACTGGGCGGGCGTGGCGGGCTCCACCGGCGGCACGAGCACGCTGGTCCGCACCCCGAGCATGATCCCCGCCGCCGTCGCGCTCTCCGGGCAGCTCGGCATCCACGGCGCGCCCGCGCGCTGGTTCTTCCCGCACCCCGAGGTGTGCTACGTGCCGATGGCGGGCGTGCACGCGATCGTCTCGGTCGTGAGCCGGGAGGGGGACCGCCGCTCCGCGGTCGCGGCCTTCCGCCGCGCAGCCCGCGCGCTCGCTTCGTCCGAGGATCACAACCGGCAGGATCACAACCGAACCGGCACATGAACCGGGCGCCCGAGGCTGCGATCCTCGGTCCTCATGCCCCGCACCCTCAGCGACATCGTCGGCAGGCTGTTCCCGACCACGCAGACGGGCTCCTACCCGCGCCCGCGCTGGAACGCTTTCGACCTCGGCGGCGAGGACATCCGGGTGGCCCTGCGCCGCGCCGATTTCGCGGAGGCGTACGCCGACGGCGTGCGGGCGATGATCGGCGACCAGGTCGCGAGCGGCATCGACGTGCCCACCGACGGCCACCTCTGGTACGACCGCCACGAGGGCCTGATCTCCTCGTTCCTGCTCTACCCGGCCTACCACCTCGACGGCATCGAGGTGCTCCCCGAGCCCAACCCGATGATGGCGGTCGCGGGCGCGGCCTCCGCCGCGGCGTTCGGCGCCACCTGGAACAACGTCGTGGTCACCGGGCCGGTCGGGCGCGGCACGATGCACCTCGCCCAGCTGTGGGGCGCGGCCAACGCGGTGAGCCCCCGCCCGGTGAAGTTCTGCAGCGGCATGGGCCCGGCCAACCTCGGGGCCTGGCTCACCGACCGGCACTACGGCGACAAGGCCGCGCTGTACCGCGACCTCGCCGACGCTTACAACGCCGAGTTCAAGGACGCCGTCGCGGCCGGGGTGGAGATCTTCCAGCTCGACGACGTGGGCTTCACACTTCACGCACCCGAGGACTACCCGCTGGTCATCGACACGCTCAACCGCGCGCTCGAGGGCGTCGACGCCTTCCGGATCTTCCACATCTGCCACCTCGGCAGCGGCGCGCCCGTCGGCATCACGCCCTACGCCGGGTTCCACGAGCTCGTGGCGAACGAGCTGCAGGTGGACGCCGTGGAGTACGCGTTCGCCGAGACCGGCTTCCCCGCCGACGACTTCGCCCTGTGGTCGCGCTACCCCAGCGAGAAGGGCCTCGGCATCGGCGTGATCGACATCAAGCGGCTCGTGGTGGAGACGCCCGAGCAGATCATCGCGGGCGTGCGGAAGGCGCTCGAGCACGTCGCCCCCGAGCGGATCCACCTCACCACCGACTGCGGCCAGTTCGCCTTGCCCCGGCAGATCGCGCGCGGCAAGCTCGCAGCCATGGCGGCGGCGGCCGAACAGCTGCGCTCCGAGATCGGCTCGTAGACAGAGGGGACGCCACGTGCGCTGGAGCACCTTCGCAACGCCGGACGGGGCGCCGGGGGTCGGCGTCTGGCGCGGCGAGGACCTGTTCCCCGTGCCGGGCGCCGAGCGGCTCGTGGACCTGTTCGACTCCCTGGAGGCGGCGGGCGACGCGGCCATCCGCCACTCCGCCGCCGTCGACCCGGCCACCGTCGAGCTGCTGGCCCCGGTGCCGGAGCCGCCTGCGATCCGGGACTTCATGGCGTTCGAGGAGCACGTCGTCACGGCGAGCGCGGCGATAGGGCTCACCGTCGACCCGCTCTGGTACCGCCAGCCCGTCTTCTACTTCAGCAACCCGGCCGCCGTGATCGGCCCCGCCGCCGACGTCGCGATCTCGCCGGGCAGCGCGGCGTTCGACTACGAGCTGGAGATCGCGGCCGTGATCGGCCGGGCGGGGGCTGACCTCAGCCCCGCGCAGGCCGTCGACCACATCGCGGGCTTCGTGCTGTTCTGCGACTGGAGCGCCCGCGACCTGCAGGGCGCGGAGATGGCGCTCAACCTCGGCCCCGCGAAGGGCAAGGACGGCGCCAACGGCTTCGGCCCGTGGCTGCTGACGACCGACGAGCTGGCCGAGCGCGCGGCGGGCCACAGCTACGACGTGGCCATGTCCGCGTCGGTCAACGGCGAGGACTACAGCCGGGGCAACCTCTCCGACCTGTACTGGTCGTTCGGCGAGATGATCGCCTACGCGTCGCGGGGCACCCGGGTGCGGCCCGGCGACGTGATCGGCAGCGGCACCGTCGGCACCGGCTGCATCCTCGAGCTCGGTCGGGTGCACGGCGCCGAGCGCTACCCGTACCTGAAAGCGGGCGATCGCGTGCACCTCGAAGCGGAGCTGCTCGGCGCGATCGACGCGGCCGTGCTGCCCGCCCGTCCACCCGTCCCCCTGCGCACGGAGGCCACCACATGAGCGCCGGTCACCACCTCGTCGACGAGATCACCGAGCCGGGGAGACCGGAGACGCAGGAGGTCGCCGACGGCGTCTTCGCCTACATCCAGCCCGACGGCACCTGGTGGATCAACAACACCGGGTTCCTGGTCGGGCCGCAGGGCGTCATCAGCATCGACGCGTGCTCCACCGAGCGGCGCACCCGGGCGTACCTCCAGGCGATCGAGGCCGTCACCCCCGCGCCGGTCCGCACGCTCGTGAACACCCACCACCACGGCGACCACACGTTCGGCAACTGCCTCTTCCCCGGCGCCACGATCGTCGGCCACGAGCGGGCTCGGGAGGAGGCCATCGCGTTCGGCCCGCCGCGCGACCTGCCGTTCTGGGACCACGGCGACTGGGGCGACCTCACCCTCGACCCGCCGTTCCTCACGTTCACCGACAGCGTCGCCGTGCACGCCGGTGACCTGCGCGCCGAGCTGCGGCACGTCGGCACCGCCGCGCACACGACGAACGACGTGATCGCCTGGCTGCCGGAGCAGTCGGTGCTCTTCTGCGGCGACCTCGTGTTCAACGGCGGCACACCGTTCCTGCTCATGGGGTCGGTCAGCGGGGCGATCGAGGTGCTGGAGGACGTCGTGGCACCGCTCGCCGCGGCGACGGTCGTGCCCGGGCACGGGCCGGTGTTCTCCGGCGACGGCCCGATCCACGCCACGCTCGACTACCTGCGGTTCGTCCTCGACGTCGCCGAGCGGGGTCGCAGCGCCGGGGTCAGCCCGCTCGACGCGGCCCGCGACACCGACCTCGGCCGGTTCGCCGACTGGCCCGATGCCGAGCGCATCGTGGGCAACCTCCACCGCGCCTACGCGGAGCTCGACGGAACCGAACGCGGCGGCCCCATCGACGTCTTCGCCGCGCTGGGCGACATGGTCGCCTACAACGGCGGGCTGCCCCTGACCTGCCTCGCCTAGTGTCATGATCGCCCTCTGGGGGACATGAGGTGCGCAGGTGCACCTCATGTCCCTCGGACGGCGATCATGGCGTCAGTCGAGGAGCGCGACCACGGCGAAGAGGACGGGGGCGCTGACGAGCGTGGTCGCCAGCCCCGCGTCGCGGCCCAGCACCACGCCCTGGCCGAACCGGACGGCGTAGCCGAACACGTTCTGCGCGGTCGGGAGGGCCGCGCAGACCACCACGGCGAGCAGCGCGTGCCCCGACAGCCCGAGC
>DATAOO010000272.1:0-4278 GCA_036265695.1 Pseudonocardia sp.
GATGATCACCGTGGTCTCGGCCCAGCCCGCCAGCTCGAAGTGGTGGTGGAAGGGCGCCATGCGGAACACCCGTCGCCGCGTGGTGCGGAACACGAGGATCTGCATGGCGACCGAGAGCGCCTCCACCACGAACACCCCACCGATGACGACCAGCAGCAGCTCCGTGCGCGTGACGATGGAAAGGCCCGCTACGAGCCCGCCCAGCGCCAGTGAGCCCGTGTCACCCATGAAGATCCGGGCGGGGGCGGCGTTCCACCACAGGAACCCGATGCAGGCGCCCATCGCGGCGGCAGCCAGCACGCCGACGTCCAACGGGTCGCGCACCTGGTAGCAGCCCGCGGCCGAGGCCAGCGCGCAGTTGTTGCGGAACTGCCAGAAGCAGATGATCACGTAGGTGCCCAGCACCATCGCCGCGGTGCCCGCGGCCAGCCCGTCGAGGCCGTCGGTGAGGTTCACGGCGTTCGACCAGGCCGCGATGATCAAGTTGGCCAGCAGCACGAAGCCGACCAGCCCGAACGAGAGCACGGCGATGTCGCGTACGAACGAGAGGCTGTCCGAGCCCGGGGTGAGGCCGTCGGCGTTGCCGAAGCGCAGCGCGAGGATCCCGAAGACCGTGGCGGTGAGCACCTGGCCGACGATCTTGGACGTCTTGTTGAGGCCCAGGTTGCGCGCCCGCCGCAGCTTGATGAAGTCGTCGAGGAAGCCGACGACGCCCAGCGCGGTCGTCAGGAACAGCACCAGCATCGCCGACGGGCTGATCTGCTCGCCGGTGACCATGTGCGAGAGCAGGTAGCCCAGCCATATCGCGATCATGATCGCGACCCCGCCCATCGTGGGCGTGCCGCGCTTGGCCTGGTGGCTCTGGGGGCCTTCGGCGCGGATCTCCTGCCCGAAGCCCTGCCGGGCGAAGAAGCGGATGAGGTACGGCGTGAGCAGGATGGAGATCGCCAGAGCGACCCCTGCGGCGATGAAGATGCCCCTCACGTGGCGCCCTCCAGCAGCGCCGCGGCGACGCGGTCGAGCCCGGCGGCGCGCGAGGCCTTCACGAGCACGACGTCGCCCGGCGCCAGCTCGGCCCGGAGCAGCGCGGTGGCCTGTGCGGCGTCGGCCACCGGGCGGCCTGCTCCGTACTCCGGGCTGTCGACCGTGACGAGCTCGTCGACGCCCATCTCCTTCGCCAGCAGCGCGACGCCCTCGTGGGCGGCCGCGCTCTCCGGGCCCAGCTCGCGCATCGGCCCGAGCACGGCCCAGGTGCGCCTGCCGCCGCCCACCGCGGCGAGGGCGCGCAGTGCGGCGGCCATCGAGTCGGGGTTGGCGTTGTAGGCGTCGTTGACGACCGTGACGCCGTCGGCGCGGTCGGTCACCTCCATCCGCCACCGGGACGCGGGCGCGGCGGCCGAGAGCGCCGCGGCCACCGCCTCCGGGGTGCCGCCCAGCTCGCCCGCCACCGCGGCCGCGGCCAGCGCGTTGCCGACGTGGTGGGCGCCGACGAGCCGCAGCGCCACCGGCGCGCTCCCCGCAGGCGTGACGAGGCGGAAACGGGCGCGCCCGGCGTCGAGGGTGAGGTCTTCGGCGCGCACCTCGGCCTGCGCGCCGAAGGTGAGCACGCGGGCGGCCGTGCGCTTGGCCATGGCGGCGACGCGCGGGTCGTCGGCGTTCAGCACGGCGACCCCGTTCGACGGCAGGGCCTCCACGAGCTCGCCCTTCGCCGTCGCGATCGCGTCGACGGAGCCGAACTCGCCGAGGTGGGCGCTCCCGACGTTGAGCACGACCCCGATCCGCGGCGGCACCGCTGCGGCCAGCGCGGCGATGTGGCCGGTGCCGCGCGCGGAGAACTCCAGCACGAGGTGGCGGGTGTCGGCGTCGGCGCGCAGGGCCGTCCAGGGCAGGCCGAGCTCGTTGTTGAACGACTCGGGCGGCGCCACCGTGGGGCCCAGCGGCGCGAGCACGGCGGCGAGCAGGTCCTTCGTGGAGGTCTTGCCCGAGCTGCCGGTGACGCCGACCACGGTGAGCCCGGACAGCTCGCCCACCACGTGCCCGGCCAGACGCGCAAGCGCGGCGAGCACGGCGGCGCCCGCGCCGTCGGGGTCGGTGTCGCCGAGGTAGGTGCCCGTGACACGGGCGACCGGCGGCACGACGACCGCGGGCCCGTCGACCTCCCGCGCGGCGAGCACGCCCACCGCGCCCCGCTCGACGGCGGCGGCGGCGAAGGCGTGTCCGTCGACGCGTTCGCCGGGCAATGCGAGGAACAGCCCGCCGGGGCGGATGGCGCGGGAGTCGAACTCGACCGCCGTGACCACCTCGGTGCCGCGGGCGCCGTGCAGCCGCCCGTTCGTGACCGCGGCGATCTCCGACAGTGACAGCGGGATCACGGTGCACATCCGATCATGCGAGGGTGGATCATCAACGGGCGGCCCCGAGCACGCCGGTGATCACCCCTCTGATAGCGGCGGCGAGCTCGACAGCGTCGTCGAAAGGATGGCGCACCCCGGCCACCTCCTGCCCGGTCTCGTGCCCCTTGCCCGCGACCACGACGGCGTCGCCGGGCCGGGCCGCGTCGACCGCCGCGACGATCGCCGCACGCCGGTCGCCGATCTCGTGCAGCTCACCGTGGCCCGGCTCGGCGAGCGCACCGGCCAGCATGGCAGCTCGGATGTCGGCCGGGCGTTCGGAACGCGGGTTGTCGTCGGTGACCACGAGCACGTCACTGCGCTGAGCGGCGGCGGCGCCCATGAGCGGGCGCTTGCCGCGGTCGCGGTCACCGCCGCAGCCCAGCACGGTGATGAGCCGCCCGGGCACCTGGGCGCGCAGCGTGTCGAGCAGGGCGGCCACGGCGGCGGGCTTGTGCGCGTAGTCGACCACCGCGAGGAACGGCTGGCCCACGTCGATCCGCTGCATCCGGCCGGGCACCGCGACCTCGGCGAACCGCTCCGCCGCGAGTCCCACGGGCACGCCCACCGCGGCCAGGCTCGCCAGCGCGACCAGCGCGTTGGCCACGTTGAACGACCCGGGCAGCCGCAGCCGCACCGGCGCCTGGCCGTCCGGGGTGAGCGCGGTGAAGTGCTGGCCGCCGTCGGGGTCGGTGCCGACGTCGGCGGCCCGCCAGTCGGCGGACGCCCCGGTGGTGGCCACCGTGACGGCGGACGGCACGCGGGCGGCGAGGCGGGCGCCCCAGATGTCGTCGACGCAGACGACGGCGTGCTCGGCGCGCCCGTCGAACAGCGTGGCCTTGGCCGCGAAGTACTCGTCCATGTCGCGGTGGAAGTCCAGGTGGTCCTGAGAGAGGTTGGTGAACGCGCCGACCGCGAACCGCGTGCCCGCCACCCGGCCGAGCGCCAGTGCGTGGCTGGACACCTCCATGACCACGTCGGTGACGCCTGCCTCGCGCATCACCGCGAACAGCGCCTGCAGGTCCGGGGCTTCGGGGGTGGTGAACGCGCTGGGCAGGGGCTGGCCGTCCACGCGGATGCCGACGGTGCCGAGCATCCCGGTGGTGCGCCCGGCGGCGGCCAGGCCCGCCTCGACGAGGTGCGCGACCGTGGTCTTGCCGCTCGTCCCGGTGATGCCGATCACGCCGAGGTCCGCGGTGGGGTCGCCGTAGACGCGCGCGGCCACCGCACCGAGCACCGCGCGGGGTCGGGGGTGGACGAGGATGGGGAGCGCCGCGTCCGAGGGGAGGCGGCTGGCGCCCTCGGGGTCGGTGAGGACGGCGGCGGCGCCGCGGGCGAGGGCCTCGGCGGCGAAGTCGGCGCCGTGCGCGCGGGCGCCCGGCAGCGCGGCGAACAGGTCGCCGGGCCGCACGTCGGAGGCGCGCAAGGTGACTCCCGTGACGACCGGCTCTCCATGATCGTCGTTTGGTTGCACACCCGGCCGGATCTGGCCGCTTTCCGCAACGAACTGGCGATCATCACCGGTCGAGATGACGGCGGCGACCTCGCCGAGCGGGACCGGGTGGACCACGCGCGGTCGCGGCGGCAGAACGGGCGCGGCCGGGGCGGCGACCGGAACGGGACCGGCGGCTGACATGGCGCGGAGGCTACCGCCGGCCCGCCCGCACCCCCGACGCGCCCGCCTCCCACGGTGAGTCGCACGATCCGACGGCGCGAGTCGTACGAACCGACACCGCGAGTTGGGCGAACCGACGGGCGCGAGTCCTCAATCCTGTGACGGCGAGTCCTCGATCCCCGGACGGTGTGTCTCGGGATCAGGCCAGTTGGAGCGTCTGCGGCGGGGTGGGGTTGGCCGTCAGCGGGATGTGGTCGCGCTGGGCGAGGTAGG
>DATAOO010000273.1:0-8877 GCA_036265695.1 Pseudonocardia sp.
CCGAACACGATGCCGACGACGGACCAGAACGGGTTGTCGATCCCGGTCAGCGGGGTGCCCGGCCAGGCATGGAGCTCGGCCTCGTTGCCCGCTGCGATGATCTTCTCCTGGAGGCCCGTCCAGCCGCCGACCCGCGCGAGCCCCCCGACGGTGAGCGGGACGAGCAGCGCGAGGATCACGAAGAACTGCAGCACCTCGTTGTAGATCGCCGCCGACAGCCCGCCGAGGAACGTGTAGCTCAGCACCACCAGCGCGGCCACCGGGATGGCGACCGCGAGCGACCAGCCCAGCAGCGCCTCCATCACGAGGCCGAGCGCGAACAGGTTCACGCCCGCGATCAGCACCGAGGACAGCGCGAACGTGACCGCGTTGACCCGCTGCGTGGTGTGGTTGAACCGCTTCTGCAGGAACTCGGGGACGCTGCGGGCCTTGCTGCCGTAGTAGAACGGCATCATCACGATGCCGAGGAACACCATCGCCGGGATGGCGCCGATCCAGTAGTAGTGCACGGTCGGGAGGCCGTACTGCGCCCCGTTGGCCGTCATCCCGATGAGCTCGATCGCTCCGAGGTTGGCCGAGATGAACGCCAGACCGGTCACCCAGGCGGGCAGCGACCTCCCGGAGAGTAGGAAGTCAAGGCTGGACGACACCGATCGGCGCGCCAGCACCCCGATCCCCAAGACCAGCACGAAGTAGAAAGCTACGAGTACGTAGTCGATCCACGTCGTGTCCAGTCGGAGATCAGTCGCCGCAACTAGCATGTCCGGCCCCCTCACCCGTCGTAGGTGATGCGGATCATCCGCTATCGGCGGCGAACGCGCCAGGCAACGCTCGGGAGTAGTAGCGACCGGCTTCGGTGTCGCGATAGGTGCCGAACGGCGCCATCGGCGCATAGCCGGCGCTGACGTAGAGCCCGATCGCCGCGGGCTGGCGGTCACCGGTTTCGAGCACCATTCGCAAGCGCCCGGCGCGCGCGGCGGAGGCCTCCAGATCGGCCAGCACGGCACGGGCGAGGCCGCGGCCGCGCTGCGTCGGGTGCACGAACATCCGCTTGATCTCGGCATCGCCCGGCCGCAGCGGCGGCGCGTCCTCGTCGCGCGCACGCCAGCCCCCGCACGCCACGGCGACGTCGTCGACGTAGGCCACCACGAAGTAGCCCGCGGGCGGGACGAACTCGGCCGGGGTGTGCGGTGTGTCGTCGTGGCCGCCGTAGATCTCCAGGTAGTACGCCTGCAGGAGGACGATCAGCGCGGCCGCGTCGGGGTGGTCGAGCGGCGTGGGCCGGAGTTCGATCAGCATCGACGCTCGCTCCGCGAGCTCCGCTCAGTATCGACGCGCGCTCCGCGAGCTCCGCTCAGCATCGACGCTCGCTCCGCGAGCTCCGCTCAGCCGCGCTCCTTGGCCCGGCGCCGCCAGTGGGTGAGGGCGCGCTCGGTGTAGCCGTTCGGCTCGGTGCGTCCCGAGAACACCAGGTCCAGCGCGGCCTGGAAGGACTCGCTGGTGTCGAGGTCGGTGGCCATCGCCCGGTAGCCCGGCTCCTTGGCGTTCTGCTCGTCGACGACCGCGGCCATCCGCTCGAACGTCAGCCGCACATCCCGCTCGTCGACGAGCTGGTGGTAGAGCCAGTTGGCGATGAGCTGGCTGGAGATGCGCAGGGTGGCGCGGTCTTCCATCAGGCCGACGCCCTCGAGGTCGGGCACGGTCGAACAGCCGATGCCCAGCCCCACCCAGCGCACGACGTAGCCGAGGATCGACTGCGCGTTGGTCTCCAGCTCGTGGCGCTTCTCCTCGTCGGAGAGGGTGCCCGCGAGCACCGGCACCTCGAGGAGGCCGCGGCGGTCGGTGGTGCGCCCGGCGAGCTCCTTCTGCCGCGCGCGGACGTCGGTGCGCAGGTAGTGCAGTGCGTGCAGGGTGGCCGCGGTGGGCGAGGGCACCCAGGCGCAGTTGGCGCCCGCCTGCGGCTGCGCGCCCTTCTGCGCCAGCATGTCCGCCATCGCCGCGGGCTTGGCCCACATGCCCTTGCCGATCTGGGCGACGCCCGCGAAGCCCGCCGCGAGCGCGACGTCCACGTTGCGGTCCTCGTAGGTGGTGAGCCACGCCGTGGACTTCATGTCGTCCTTGCGGACCACCGGGCCCGCCTGCATGTCGGTGTGGATCTCGTCGCCGGTGCGGTCGAGGAAACCGGTGTTCACGAAGATCACCCGGTCGGCCGCGGCGGCGATGCAGGCGCCGAGGTTGAGCGACGTGCGCTTCTCCTCGTCCATGATCCCGATCTTGAGGGTGCCCGCGGGCAGGCCGAGGTGCTGCTCGACGGCGCCGAACAGCTCGACGGTGAGCGCGACCTCGTCCGGCCCGTGTTGCTTGGGCTTCACGATGTAGACGCTGCCCGCGCGCGAGTTCGAGAACCGGCCGCGGCCGCGCAGGTCGTGCAGCGCCGCGGTGGCGGTGACCAGCGCGTCGAGCACGCCCTCCGCCACGTCGACGCCGTCGACGGCCGCGGCGTCGGTGGTCATGTGGTGCCCGCAGTTCCGCACGAGCAGCAGCGAACGGCCGGGGAGCACCAGCGTGCTGCCGTCCGGGGCGGTGTACTCGCGGTCGCCGTTCACGACCCGCTCGACGGTCTTCCCGCCCTTCTCGAACGTCGCGCTGAGGTTGCCCGTCATGAGGCCGAGCCAGGTGCGGTAGGCGGCCGCCTTGTCCTCGCCGTCGACGGTGGCGACCGAGTCCTCCAGGTCGACGATCGTGGTGACCGCCGACTCCAGCACCACGTCGGCGACGCCCGCGTGGTGCTGGCGCCCGACCCGGGACTCGGGGTTGACGACGAGCTCGACGTGCAGGCCGTGGCGGCGCAACAGGACCCGGTTGTCGGCCGAGCCCGCGAACTGGCCCGGGTCGGCCAGCGCGGGCGCCAGCGCCCCGTCGTCCACGCGGTACTCGGTGACGTCGGCGTGGCTGCCCTCGGCGAGCGGGAACAGCTCGTCGAGCAGCTCGTCGGCCGCCGCGATGACCTGGGCGCCGCGCTGCTCGTCGTAGCCCGGCGCGAGGTCGTGGTCCTGCGGGAGCGCGTCGGTGCCGTAGAACGCGTCGTAGAGCGAACCCCAGCGGGCGTTGGCCGCGTTCAGCGCGTAGCGCGGCACGGTGGCGGGCACCACCAGCTGCGGGCCCGCCACCTCGGCGATCTCCCGGTCGACGCCGGTCACGCTGAGGTGCGCGACCGTGTCCGGCACCAGGTAGCCGATGTCGGTGAGGAACGCGGCGTAGGCGTCCGGGTCGCCTGGCCCGTGCTCGCGGTGCCAGGCGTCGACCTGCTCCTGCAGCTCGTCGCGGCGGGCGAGCAACGACGATATCCGGCCCGCGAACCGGTCTTGGAGGTCGACGAGGGCGGCCCAGAACCGCTCGGGCTCGATGTCGAGCCCGGGGAGCAGCTCGTCGACGACGAAGGAACGCAGGGCCGGATCGATCCGCAGGTCGCTGGTCACGTCCGGAACCATAGGCAAGCTAGGCGGGCCCGACCACTCCCGTGAGCGCGAGCGCCAGTGTCGCGAGCGCCGTGAGGACAAGCAGGAGCTGGAGCGTTCGCCGTGGGCCCACGCGCGCCTCCTCGAATGCCGGTCAGTTTGCCTGCGCAAATGGTGGCACGGCTCATCGATCGGGTCGCGCTGGGGTGGGCCGGATTCGCTGCGGCGACGTACTGTCGTCCTGCGGCTAGGAGGGTCCTGAACACCTCCGGCCGTAGCGAGCGGTGGCCAGGTGGCCGCATCGCAAGGCGGAGGAGGGCCGATACCGGGGCGCCGCGTAGTAGGCCTGAGGTGTTCAGGGCGCTCCTAGGGAGGCGAGGCATGGCGCTCGACAGTGCGGTGCGGCAGGCGTTCGAGCAGGCGCTGTCCCCCGAGGACGTGATCTCCGACCCCGTGCAGTGCCGCGCCTACGAGTGCGACGGGCTCACCGGCTACCGCGTGGTGCCGGACCTGGTGCTGCTCCCCCGCGACGCCGATCAGGTGGCGGCGGCCGTGCGGGTGTGCCACGAGCGGAAGGTGCCGTTCGTTGCGCGCGGGGCGGGCACCGGGCTCTCGGGTGGGGCGCTGCCGGTGGCCGACGGCGTGGTGATCAGCCTGGCCCGGCTCAACCGCATCCTGGAGGTCGACCCGGTCGACCGGCGGGCCGTCGTCGAGCCCGGGGTCACCAACCTGGCGATCACGAAGGCGGCCGCGCCGCACGGGCTGTACTACGCGCCTGACCCGTCCAGCCAGCAGGTGTGCACGATCGGCGGCAACGTCGCGGAGAACTCCGGCGGCGCGCACTGCCTCAAGTACGGCTTCACCACCAACCACGTGCTGGCCGCGGAGGTCGTGCTGGCCGACGGCAGCTCCGTGACGGTCGGCGCGGACACCGGCGAGCAGCACGGCCCGGACCTGCGCGGCGTGGTGCTCGGGTCGGAGGGCACGCTCGGGATCGTCACGCGCGTCACGGTGCGGCTGCTGCGGGTGCCCGAGTCGGTGCAGACCCTGCTGGCGGACTTCCCGTCGATCGCCGCGGCGGGCGACGTCGTGTCCGACGTCGTCGCCGCGGGCATCGTGCCCGCGGCCATCGAGATGATGGACACGCTGGCCATCGAGGCCGCCGAGGAGGCCGTGCACGCGGGGTACACCGTCGGCGTGCCCGCCGCGCTGATCGTCGAGCTCGACGGGCCCGCCGAGGAGTGCGGCGTCCAGTTCGAGCAGGTCAAGGCGATCTGCGAGAAGCACGGCTGCACCCGGCTGCACATCGCGGACTCCGTCGACGAACGCGCGGCGATCTGGCGCGGCCGCAAGGCGGCGTTCGCGGCGGTCGGGCGCATCTCCCCCGACTACTTCGTGCAGGACGGCGTCGTCCCCCGCACGCGGCTCGCCGAGGTGCTCGACCGGATCGCCGCGATGGGCGAGGAGGCCGGGCTGCGGGTGGCCAACGTCTTCCACGCGGGCGACGGCAACCTGCACCCGCTGGTGCTCTACAACGCCGACGCGGGCGAGACGGAGCGGGCCGAGCACCTCTCCGGCGGGATCGCGGAGCTGTGCGTCGAGATGGGCGGCTCGCTCTCGGGCGAGCACGGCATCGGCACCGACAAGGCCTGCTCGATGCCGCGGATGTTCTCCGAGGACGACCTGGCCGTGATGCAGCGCGTGCGCGCGGCCTTCGACCCGGACGGCCTCTGCAACCCGGGCAAGGTGTTCCCGACCCCGCGTTTGTGCGGGGAGCGCCCTGGCAAGTACGAGCCTCATCCGATGGAGGCCGCAGGCAAGGTCGAAAGGGTGTAGATGACCAGCGCAGCGACGGTGTTGCGGCCGCAGGACCTCGACGAACTGCAAGCCGCGCTCCGCGACACCACGGGATCGCTCCAGATCGCGGGCGCGGGCACGGCGGCCACGTGGGCCGGGCTGCTCGGGCCGGTCGACGCGGTGCTGGACACCACCGCGCTCACCGGCGTCATCACCCACAACCCGGGCGACATGACGGTGGCGGTGCGGGCGGGCACGCCGCTCGCGGCCCTGCACGACGAGCTGGCCGAGCACGCCCAGCACGTGTCGCTGGACGCGGCGCGGATCGCCGAGGGCGCCACGGTCGGCGGCCTGCTAGCGACGGCCGACGCCGGGCCCGCCGCGCTGGTGTTCGGCTCGCTGCGCGACCTGGT
Source organism: Pseudonocardia sp. (assembly GCA_036265695.1). Taxonomy (GTDB): domain Bacteria; phylum Actinomycetota; class Actinomycetes; order Mycobacteriales; family Pseudonocardiaceae; genus Pseudonocardia. The sequence goes on from DATAOO010000273.1 coordinate 5,669, forward strand.
CATCGGCGTCACGCTCGTGCTGGCCGACGGCACGGTCGCCCGCGCGGGCGGCCACGTGATCAAGAACGTGGCCGGGTACGACGTGGCCAAGGTCGTGCACGGCTCCTACGGCACGCTCGCCGTGATCGCCGAGGTGGTGCTGCGACTGCACCCCGTGCCCAAGGCCGCGGTCACGCTGGAGCTGCCCTGCCCGCTGGCCGAGGCGGCGGAGGTCGCCGCCCGGGTGCTCGGCGGCCCCACCGAGCCCGCGGCCCTGGAGTGGACCAGCGACGACCGGCTCCTGCTGCGGATCGAAGGCACCGCCGCCGCGCTGGAAGCCCGGACGGAGCGGGTGCGCGAGTTGCTCGGCCCGGGTGCCGTCGTGGCCGACGGGCCAGGTGCGGGCGGAGGCGCAGGCGGCGCGGATGGTGCCGGCGGCACCGCCGGCGTGGGTGGCGCAGGTGGCGCGGGCAGCGGTGACCCGTGGGCCCGCCACGCAGCCCTCACCCGCGGCGACCCGGACGCCGGGGTGGTGCGGATCGGGGTGCGGCCCTCAAGGCTGCCCGCGCTGCTCGCCTCGCTGCCCGTGATGGCGGCCACCGCGGGGCTGGGCACGGGCGTCGCGACGGTCACGGTGCCCGCGGGCGCCGTCGCCGACGTCCACGCGCGCGTGCACGCCGCGGGCGGCACCTCCGTGCTGCGCGCCCGTCCGGCCGGGGCACACCTGCCCGCCTGGGGGCCGCCGCCCTCGGCGGTCGGCGTGCTTCGCGCCGTCAAACACGCCTTCGACCCCGACGACCGCCTCGGACCCGGCCGTTTCGACCCCTGGATGTGACCCTGTGCCCGGTGCCTTCGACACCCACCGCCCACCCTCCCGCGAGCTGCTCGACGACTGCGTGCACTGCGGGTTCTGCCTGCCCACGTGCCCGACCTACCAGCTGTGGGGCGAGGAGATGGACTCCCCGCGCGGGCGGATCTACCTGATGAGTCTGGCGGAGCGGGGCGAGATCGGGCTGGAAGGCCCGTTCGCCACGCACATCGACCGCTGCCTCGGCTGCATGGCGTGCGTCACGGCGTGCCCGTCGGGCGTGCAGTACGACCGGCTGCTGGAAGCCACCCGTCCACAGGTGGAGCGCGGGGTCGAGCGCGACAAGGACGACAAGCTGTTCCGCGACGCCATCTTCGCGCTGTTCCCGTACAAGCGGCGGCTGCGCGCGGCCGCCGTGCCCGGCGGCCTCTACCAGGCGCTGCGGAAGATCCCGGCGATCCGGGCGCTCGCCGAGCGGCTTCCGGGCAGGCTCGCGGCGATGGAGTCGCTGCTGCCGCCGGTCTCCGTGCGGGACGCGTTCGCCCGCCTGCCCGTGCACACCCCCGCGGTCGGCACCCGGCGCGGACGGGTCGCGCTGCTCACCGGCTGCGTGCAGGACGTGTTCTTCCACCGCGTCAACGCGGCCACCGTTCGGGTGCTCGCCGCCGAGGGCTGGGACGTGCTCGTGCCCCGCGACCAGCAGTGCTGCGGCGCGCTGGAGTTCCACTCCGGCCGCGAGGAGCCCGCGCTGGCCCGGGCCCGCCGGGAGATCGGCGTCTTCTCCGACCTGGCCGTGGACTACGTCGTGACCAACGTGGCGGGCTGCGGCTCGTCGATGAAGGAGTACGGCCACCTGCTCGACGACGACGCGGAGTGGGCGGAACGGGCGAAGGCGTTCAGCGCGCGGGTGCGCGACGTGCACGAGGTGCTGGCCGAGGGCGAGCCCCGCGCCCCCCGCCACCCGGTGCGCGCCCGCGTGGCCTACCACGACGCCTGCCACCTCGGGCACGCCCAGAAGGTGCGGGCGCAGCCGCGCGCGGTGCTCCGCTCGATCCCGGGGGTCGAGCTCCTCGACCTGCCCGAGGCCGAGCTGTGCTGCGGCTCGGCGGGCATCTACAACATGGTCGCCCCGGAGGCCGCGGGCGAGCTCGGGCGCCGCAAGGCCGACAACATCGAGGCCACCCGGCCGGACATCGTCGTCACCGCCAACCCGGGCTGCCTGCTGCAGATCGGCAAGCACCTCGGTGTGGACGTGCCGCTGCTGCACCCCGTGCAGCTCCTCGACGCGAGCATCCGGGGGGTGCCCGTCCCCCGCACCTAGTGCAGCGGCCCACGGACGTGGCCACCGCACCACCAGCGTTTGCCGGATCTTGTGACCGCGCGCACACTGCCCCGCATGTCGGGGATGTCGCTTGCCGCATACCAACAGCAGCCGGACGCGATCGGTCACTCGCTGGGCCTTTCCGCGCTGGTCTCGCTGCTGCCGCTGGCCGTCGTGCTGGTCCTGCTCGGCGGGTTCAAGGTGCGCGCCCAGTGGGCTGCGCTGGCCGGGCTCGTCACCGCGCTGTTGGTTGCGATACTCGGGTTCGCCATGCCCGTGGGCATGGCGGTGATGGCCGGGCTGCACGGGGCGTTCTACGGCCTGTTCCCGATCATGTGGATCGTCGTCAACGCGTTGTGGATCTTCAACATGACCGTCGCGACCGGCCACTTCGACATCCTGCGCCGCAGCTTCGGCGCGTTCTCGGCCGACCAGCGCACGCAGGCGATCCTCATCGCGTTCTGCTTCGGCGCGCTCCTCGAGGCGCTCGCGGGCTTCGGCGCGCCGGTGGCGATCACGTCGGTGATGCTCGTCGCGCTTGGCTTCGCGCCGATGCGCGCGGCGATCCTGGCGCTCGTGGCCAACACCGCGCCCGTCGCGTTCGGGGCGATGGCGGTGCCGATCATCACGCTGGCGCAGGTCACCAGCCTGCCGCTCAACCAGGTGGCGTCGATGGTCGGGCGGCAGACGCCGGTGCTCGCGGTGTTCGTCCCGCTCGTGCTGGTCTTCATCGTCGACGGCAGGCGCGGCGTGCGCGAGGCCTGGGTGCCGGCGCTCGGCTGCGGCCTGGTGTTCGCACTCGCCCAGTTCGCCACGTCCAACTACCTCTCGGTGCCGCTCACCGACATCGTCGCGGCACTGCTGGGCGCGGCAGCCGTGATCGTGCTGGCGCGCGTGCGACCCAACGCGGTCTGGGCGAAGCGCGAGCCCGCGATCGCGGCGGGCGGGGGCCCCGGCACGGCCGCGCGGCCCGACTCGCCCGCCGACGTCCGGCTGGCCTACGCGCCCTACGTGATCATCATCCTGGTCTTCGCGATCGTGCAGCTGCCGTTCGTGAAGCCGTTCGCCGACAGCCTCAAGCTCGCGTTCCGCTGGCCGTTC
>DATAOO010000274.1:0-5638 GCA_036265695.1 Pseudonocardia sp.
CGTGTACGGGCACGTCAACCGGATGTTCGTGCAGGTCGGCGAGCAGGTGCGGGCGGGCGAGAAGATCGCCGAGATCGGCAACCGCGGTGAGTCCACCGGCCCGCACCTGCACTTCGAGGTGTGGGCCCCAGACGGCACGAAGATCAACCCGTTGCCGTGGCTCGCGTCGCACGGGATCCGGGTGAACTAGCCGAGGCGGCGCCGGGCGTCGTCCCAGCTCGGCGGGAGCTCCTCCGGGGGCACCTCCCAGAACCGGAACGCCGAGTCGGCCATCACGGGGTGGTAGCGGCCCATCGTCGACCGGTGCACCGGGACGCCATCACCACGGCGGGCGCGTCGCCGGACGGACGGAGATCCAAGGCAAGGTCGGCATATCTTGACGATGACAAGTTTGTGCGGTCTTGTCAACGTAAAGATGGCGGTAGGCTCGTGCGGTGGACGAGAAGCCCTACCACCACGGCGATCTGCGCCGGGTGCTGCTGGACGCGGCGGTCACGGCGATCGCCGAGCGCGGGGCGGCCGCGCTGAGCCTGCGCGACCTCGCGCGGCGGGCGGGGGTCTCGCACGCCGCGCCCACCCACCACTTCCGCGACAAGGCCGGGCTGCTCACCGCCGTCGCCGCGGAGGGGTTCTCGCTACTGGGCAAGGCCTTGGCCGAAGCGGACGACTTCGCCGCCACCGGCGTGGCCTACGTCCGGTTCGCGACGACCCACCCCGGCCACTTCGCGGTGATGTTCCGCCCGGTGCTCTACCACCGCGACGACCCCGCGGTGGTCGCCGCCCGCGACCGCACGACCGAGATGCTGCGCGGGGGTGCGCGCCGCGCGTTCGGGGACGACGACCGCGTGCCCGCCCTCGCCGCCTGGTCCCTCGTGCACGGCATGGCCACGCTGATCATCGACGGGGCGCTCGAACTCGACCCCGGCACCGACGTGGCGAGCCTCGCCCGCGCCGCCGCACTGCGCCTGCGTTAGATCTTCTGCATCGGCACGCCGCCGATGAGCATCAGCCGCACGGTGCCCGCGCTGCCGAAATCGATCGTGACGGTGGCGCGCACGCCCGCGCCGTCCGACGCGATCACTGTGCCGAGGCCGTACTTGTCGTGGTTGACCCGATCGCCCACCTCGAGGTGCATCGCCGGGGCCAGCTTGCGCTCGGGGACCTTCCAGTCGCCCCGGTCGGTCGCGGTGGGACGGCGGCCGAACCCGAACCGGCCGACCGGCGCCGACCGCTCGGGCTCCACCCGCCGCCACTCGACGAGGTCGTCGGGCACCTCGGCGAGGAAGCGCGAAGCCGGGTTGGCGCTCGGCTGGCCGAAGGCCGAACGCATCAGCGCCCGGGAGAGGTAGAGGCGCTGCTGCGCGCGGGTGATGCCGACGTAGGCCAGCCTGCGCTCCTCGGCCAGCTCCTTCGGGTCGCCCATCGCCCGCATGTGCGGGAACACGCCGTCTTCCCAGCCGGTGAGGAACACGACCGGGAACTCCAGCCCCTTGGCCGTGTGCAGGGTCATCAGGGTGACCATGCCCGCGTCGTTGTCGGGGATCGAATCGGCGTCGGCGACCAGAGCGACCCGCTCCAGGAACGCGGCCAGCGAGCCCGGCTCGGGCACGCCGGGCTCCGGCTCGATCTCCGGCGCCACGGCGAGGTCGGCCACCGCCGCGTCGCCCGCGAACTCGCGCGCGACCGTGACCAGCTCGGCCAGGTTGTCCAACCGCGACCCGTCCTGCGGGTCCTCGCTCGCCTCCAACTCGGCCGTGTAGCCGGTGCGGGCGTATACCGCTTCGAGGATCTCGGCGGTCTCGGCGCCGCTCTCGACGAGCTCCTCCAGGCCGCTGAGGATCTCGACGAACGCGGCGATGCACCGCTGCGACCGCGTGGCCATCCCCGGGATGCGCTCGGCCTGCCGCAGGGCCGCGGCGAACGAGATCCGCTGCCGCTCGGCCCAGCTCGCGACGAGCTCCTCGGCCTTGTCGCCGATGCCGCGCTTGGGGACGTTGAGGATGCGCCGCAGGCTGACCGTGTCCTCGGGGTTGGACAGCACCCGCAGGTAGGCCAACGCGTCGCGCACCTCGCGCCGCTCGTAGAAGCGCACGCCGCCGACCACCTTGTACGGCAGCCCGACCCGCAGGAACACGTCCTCGAACACGCGCGACTGGCTGTTGGTGCGGTAGAAGACGGCCACGTCGGAGTTGCGGATCTCGCCCGAATCGACCAGCCGGTCGATCTCCCCGGCGACGAACGCGGCCTCGTCGTGCTCGTTGTCGGCGACGTAGCCGATCACCTTCTCGCCGTCGCCCTGGTCGGACCACAGGCGCTTGTCGCGCCGATCCGGGTTGCGGGCGATCACCGCGTTGGCCGCCGAGAGGATGCGCTGGGTGGAGCGGTAGTTCTGCTCCAGCAGGATCGTGACGGCGTCGGGGAAGTCCTGCTCGAACTCGATGATGTTGCGGATGCTGGCACCGCGGAAGGCGTAGATCGACTGGTCGGAATCGCCCACCACGCACAGCTCACCCGGGGCCACGCCGGGCGCCGCGGGTGCCACGAGCTCGCGAACCAGCTGGTACTGGGCGTGGTTGGTGTCCTGGTACTCGTCGACGAGCACGTGGCGGAACCGGCGCCGGTAGTACTCGGCGACGGCGGGCAGCCGCTGCAGCAGCGCCACCGTCTCCATGATCAGGTCGTCGAAGTCGAACGCGTTGGCCGTGCGCAGCCGTGCCTGGTACACGGCGTAGATCTCGGCGACCTTGCGCTCGAACTCCACGGTGGCGCGCGCCGCCGCGTCGTCCGGGGTGAGCAGCTCGTTCTTGAGGTTGGAGATCTGCGCGGCGACGGGGCGGCCGTTGAACTTCTTCGGATCGAGGTCGAGATCGCGGACGACCAGGCCGACAAGGCGGCGCGTGTCGTCGGCGTCGTAGACGGAGAACGCGCTGCGCACGCCGAGGTGCTTGGCCTCGCGGCGCAGGATCCGCACGCACATCGAGTGGAACGTGGACACCCACATGGCGTTGGCGCGGCGGCCCACCAACGCGTCGACCCTGGCCTTCATCTCGGCCGCGGCCTTGTTGGTGAACGTGATCGACATGATCTCGCCGGGGTGCACCTGCCGCTCGGCCAACAGCCAGGCGATGCGGTGGGTGAGCACGCGCGTCTTGCCCGAGCCCGCCCCCGCGACGATCAACAGCGGCGACCCGGCGTGCGTGACGGCCTGCCGCTGGCGGGGGTTGAGCCCCTCCAACAGGGCCGCACCACGTTTCGTGGTGGGTGTGCCGGAACCGTCGACCGGGAGTTCGAAAAGAGCGCTCATCGCCGAAACAGCGTACCGCCGTTCCCCGACAGCCCCGGGCTGTGGCACACTGCTCACATGCTGGATCGGCGGCGATTTTTCTACGGGTACCGGACACCGGTGCCCGTGGCCTGCTGACCAGCCCCCACGGAAGCCCCGGAGTCCACGGACCCCGGGGCTTTGTCGTGCCGGGGTCTGCCACGAGGAGGAGACCATGAGCGTGACGACCCCCGACAGCGAGATCCCCGCCGCCGATGAGATCCCGGCGTTGCGCGAGGAGATCGACCACCTCGACGCCGAGATCCTGCGGCTGATCAAACGGCGCAGCGCGGTGTCGCAACAGATCGGACGGGCGCGGATGGCGGCGGGCGGGCCGCGCATCGTCTACAACCGCGAGATGGCGGTGCTCGACCGCTTCCGCGACCTCGGCAGCGAGGGCCGCGAGCTCGGCATGATCCTGCTGCGGCTGGGCCGGGGCCGCCTCGGCGGCCGCTGAGGCCTCAGCACCGTCGCATGTCGACGGTCGGCGTCACGATGCCGACGCACTGCGGCGCGCTGGCGGCGGCGACGGGCGCGCTGTGGTCCGCCACCGGCGCAGCGTTGATCACGACGCACTGGGGCGCGCTGGCCTCCCCTACGGTGATCCGGCCGTTCGGCGTGGTGAAGTCCATGCAGTACGCCGGGGCGCTGTAGGCGGCGACCGGAGCGCTGTGCTCGGCCACCACCTCGACGGACGGGGCGCTGTGCGCGCTGACGGACTGGGGCGCGCTGGCGGCGGCCGCGGGTGCGCTCAGCGCGGCCAGCGTCATCGCGCCCGGCGTGCAGCCCGCGAGGGCCATCGTCAAGCCTGCGACCAGGACGATCCCCAGGTCGACCGGCATCCGGTTGCCGAGCTTCATCGCGTGACCTCTTCTTCGTGGTGTGACGGTTGGTCGAGGAGCGGCACCACCGCGGCCGTGACGAGCAGCGGCAGCACCGGGATGTGCCAGAGGAAGTCGAACGTGCTGTGCGCCGCGAACGCCGCGAGGATCGCCGCGGCGAACGGGCTGACCGCGGTGTGCCTGCGGTGGAACGCGGCCGCGCCGAGGCAGGCGAACACCGCCACGGCGAGGCCCGCCCCGACGAGGCCGGTCTCCGCGGCGGTCTGCAGGAACTCGTCGTGGGTGTACTCGGCGGCGACGAGCCTGCCGAGGTAGTCGACGTAGACGAGGTCGAGGCGGCCCGGCCCGACGCCGGTCAGCGGGGCCGTGGCGAACTGCTCGGCGGTGACGCGGCGCAGGTCCGCCCGCTCCGGGGACTCGGCCGACAGGCGGCTCGCGACGAGCGCGCCCACCGGCCCCGCCTGCTGCCCCGCGGCCAGCGGCACGGCCGCCAGCAGCGCGGCCACGACGGCCGCCCCGACGAGCACCCGACGCCCCGTCGCGGCTGCGCCCCCCGCCGCGGTCGCGTCGGAGGCGTGCCCCACGGCCGCGGGGTCAAAGGCGTGCCGCGCCGCGGCGGGGTCGGGGGCGCGCCCCGCCGCGGCGTGGTCTGGGGTGGGCACCGCGGCGGCGCGGTGCGGGGTGAGCGCGGCGAAGCCAAGACCCGCCGCCAGCGCGGCGACGGCGACGAGCGGGCGCGGCACCGACTCCTCCGCGAGGCCGGGCAGCAGGCCCGCCGCGGCGATGGCCGCGCCGGGTACGGCAGGCCACAGCGCGGCGAGCGGGCGCCGCGTCAACCGGGGTCGGCGCCCAGGTAGAGCCGCCGCGACGGCCAAGCCGATCACCAGCGCGACCAGGCCCGCCCGGCTCATCGTGGCCAGGAGCCCGACGAGCAGAGCGGCCGTCACCAGCCGGGCCGGGCGCGGGCCGAGCCGCCCGGCGGTCGCCGCGGTCACGAACAGCGCGGTGACGAGGAACGACGCCGACGCGTTGGCGTAGGTGAGGGTCGAGGACGCCCGCCACAGCCCGGACGAGACGAGGGCGAGCGGCTCGATGTGCCAGGCGACGCCCGCCCAGCCGGTGGCGGCGACGGAGAGGCCCGCGCCGATCACCACGGCCGTCAGCACCGCGCGGGCCCGGGCGGCCAAGCCTGCGACGGCCACCGCGACAGCAGCGATCGCGATGATCGGCAGCCCAGCCCACACCGCAGCGCCGAGCCAGTTGCCGCCCGCACCCGCTCCAGCGGGCCCACCGGCCCCGCCGCCGGCCGCGACCGCGACGACACCACCGACAGCGCCAAGGCCGCCATCGGCGCTGCCGGCCACGCCCAGTCCGCCGCCTGCGCCGTCGCCGAGGTGGCCGTGGAGGGCGTCGGGGCCGTCGGCGAGTCCCGCCGCGCGGGCGGCCGTCCACGCGGCCAGCACCACCAGCAGGC
>DATAOO010000275.1:0-4193 GCA_036265695.1 Pseudonocardia sp.
GGTGGGTGCTGGACGCGGCGCCGTGCGTGCCACGCCGCTCGGACGTCCTGGGCGCCATACCCCGATCATCGCCCGGACCGGCCTCGCCCGCCGAGCGGCGGCCATGTCCGGCCGCCGAGCGGCGGCCATGATCACCGTTTCGTTGCACGCCCGGCCAGATCTGGCCGCCATCGCAACCAACCGACGATCACCGGACGGGGTCGGGCCGCTCCAGCTGAAGGGGATAGCGGGCTGGGCGACCTCACAGATCCGCGGCCAGCGGGACCTCCTCGATCGCGGGCGAGGTCATCCACTCCCGGAGCGCGTGGGTGGCCGCGACGTCATCGGCGTTGTACTCCAGCAGCCGCTGCCGCTGCGCCGGATCGGGCGGCGCGCCGTCGAGGCCGACGGCATCGCGGTACCACCGCATCGAGTTCTCCCCGCCCGCCTCGTCGTCGCGCCAGCGGAACCCGGCCGCCGGGGCGATGCGCTTGAGCCCCTTGCCGTGCGCGCAGAGGAACCACTCGTCGACGACGGCGTAGATGTCGACCCACGCCGGATCGCCGACGAACTCCTCGACCTCTGCGACCGTGGGCACCCCCGGCCGCCCGCCGAAGCGCTGTGCCGACCCGAGGAGCCAGCGGTTTTCCGCGTGGGCGTTGTAGCAGTAGGCGGCGAAACTGCGACCCGACGCCGCGGCCCGCGCCCGCACCCCCGACAGCCAGCCCCAGAACTCCGCGAACGAGCGGGCCTCGTCGGACGTCGGCAGCGGATCCCACGTGGCGAACGCGTGGTAGCCGGGCTCCGGGTCGCCGCCGCGCCGACCGCCGGGGTAGCCCAGCAGCGCGCCCCACAGGTAGGCACCGGACTCGCCGAAGCTCTCCATGTCGACATCGACCTCGACGTCGGCCCGCAGCACCGGCACCCGCGGCACCCGGCGCACGACGGGCAGGTGCCGCCGCCACGCGCGAGCCAGCGCGATCGTGTCGGCCACCGGCACCCCCGGCACCGGCAGCTCACCCGCCGGATCCTGCCGGGCCAGATCGCCGACCGTGAGGATGCCCGCCTCCCGCAGCCCGGCCGCCACCTCGCCGCGCACGACGAGGCTCACGTCCTCCCGGGCGGTGAGCACGGCCTCGCAGGTGGGCCACCACGGGCAGTGGCGGCACTCGGTGATCCGCGACGGCTGGGCCAGCGCGGGCGCCCGCTCCGCCGCCGCCGTGGCGACGGCCATGCGATCGGCGACGCGATCGTCGTACTCCGCGAACGTCGACTTGCCGCCGGGCCAGTGCCCCGACCACAGGTCGTGCCACACGACGACATCGGCGTCGAACCCGATCACCCCGCCCCAGCCGCCGTGCTGCGCGGCCCGCTCGGGGGCCCAACCCGCCTCGCGCAGCAGCCGGTGCAGGTGGGCGAGCCGTAGGAGATCCCGCGGGTGCGACCGCACGCGCCGCGCCCGATCGACGGCGGCCGCCGCGGGCCACGGACGCGCCAGCGACGTGGTGACCGCGCCTTCGCCGGGATCGGTGATCCGGTGCCGCACCACGACGACCGGCACGTAGCCGCCCTCCGGCACGCGCACCAGCAGCTCGACCGGGGCGCGTCGGGTGCCGCGCGCGGCGGGCAGCAGCCCACCCCAGATCAACCCCGCGCCCTCGGCGACCGCCTCGGCCGTGGCCCGCTCGGCATCGGCATCGGCGGGCACGACGTAGCACCCGGTCTCGCGGCGGAGCACCGTCGCGACGCCAGCCCGGTGCCGCGCCGCGTCGTCGCGCCGCTGCTCGAGCGCCGGATCGGGCAGCGCCTGGGGCAGGCCGACGGCATCGGGATCGTGGTCGAGGTGGATGCGCCGACGGCACCGCGTGAGATCCCGGGCGTCGAGCGCCACACCTCCTGCGCGGGAGGGCGCCGGCTGCTCGATCGCGGTCACGCATCCGAGGGTAGAGCCCGACACCGACAGTCCTTCGCACCCCGCGGCCTGCGTCCTCCCCCTAAGCTCACCATTCACCACGAAGGGAGGCCCCATGGCCCGCAAGCCGATGACCAAGGCGCGCGCGAAGCGGCTGATCGGCATCGGGGTCGCCGTGGCGCCCCTGCTCGCGCCGTACGCGCTGGCCGCTGCGGGCGCCGTGCGGGGCACCTGGGACAACTACCGGGCGGGCCGCCTCGGCGTCACCACCGACAAGCTCGCCGACTTCACCGGGCCCGGCGGCGGCCTGCACGCGCGCTGCTCGCACCTCGCCGAGCGGCTCACGGAGCTGGAAGGCGGCACCCCCGCCGCCCGCGCGTTCGCCGAGCAGGCCCGGCCCCGCCTCGTCGAGCTGGCCACGGCCGTGCGCGCGGCCGAGCAGATGCCCACCAGCCGCCGGCGCACGGCGTTCAAGGCGATCGCCGCTGAGCTCGACGGGATCGAGCAAGGCGTCCTCATGCATTTGGGCATCGCCACCTGAGCTACCGTCTTTCCCCATGAGTCGGGCCCGGCTACGTGGCGTCACGCTGACGCTGCTGGTCGCCCTGCTCACCACGATCGGGCACGTCGGCGCGGGCGGGAGCCTGCCCGACCTGTCGCTGCTGGTGGTCGTCCTCCCCCTGCTGGGCGGCGCGCTCGTGGCGCTGGCCGAGCGCACCCGCAGCTTCCCGGGCACGGTGGCGGTGTTGGGGAGCGGCCAGCTCGTGCTGCACGCCACGCTCTCGGCGCTGCACCCGATGGCCGCCGACGGCGAGCGGCCGATGCTGCTCGTGCACGTGCTCACCACGATCGTCACCGCCGTCGCCGTGCGGTACGCCGACGCCGCCGTGCTCGCGGTGGCCGCCGTGCTGCGCCGGGTGCTGCCGCGCAGGCTCGCGCCGCCGCCCGCCGACCGGCCGCTGCCGACCCGGCCCGTCGCCCCCCTCCACGTGCCCGCGCGCCGCGCGCGGCGCCTCGCCGTCGCCCATGTGCGGCGCGGTCCTCCGGTGCTGGCCTGACCCGCCACCACACCCGTAACCCATCACCGGAGAACTCCTATGTCCCGAACCCTGCTCCGAGCAGGCGTCCTGCTCGGCACCACCGCGCTCGTCGCCCTGGCGAGCGCGGCCCCCGCGTTCGCCCACGTCACCGCGAACGGCACCGTCCAGAAGGGCGGCTACGGCGTCGTCACCTTCCGGGTGCCCAACGAGGACGACAGCGCGGGCACGGTGGCCGTCACTGTCAACCTGCCCGCCGACCACCCGTTCAGCTCCGTCCGCACCACCCCGATCGCGGGCTGGACCGCCACGCCGAACGAGGTCACCCTCAACCCGCCGCTCAAGGACGACGACGGCAACGCGATCACGAAGACCGTCGGCTCGGTCACGTTCAAGGCCAACCCGGGCAGCCGGATCGGCCCGGGCCAGTACCTGGACTTCCCCCTCTCGCTCGGCCCGTTCCCCGACGACGTCGACGCCCTCCAGATGCCCACCGTGCAGACCTACGACAACGGCAAGGTCGTCAACTGGGCCGACCCGCCCAACGCCGACGGCTCCGAGCCCGCGCACCCTGCGCCGTCCGTGTCGCTCGGCGCGGCGACGGGCGACCACCACGGCGGGCTGGCGACGGCCGCGGCCGCCGACCCGCCCGCGTCCGAGGACACCACCGCCCGCTGGCTGGGCGGCGCGGGCCTGCTCGTCGGCGCACTGGGCCTCGGCCTCGGCGGGGGCGCGGTGCTGCGGACCCGGCGAGCGGGGAAGTCGGACTGATGCGCCGCGTGGTGGCGCTGGTGCTGGCGGTGGGGGCGGCGCTGCTCCTCGGCGCCGGGCCCGCCTGGGCGCACAGCCAGCTCGACGCGAGCAACCCGGCCGACGGGGCCAGCGTCGCCACGTCGCCCCCCGCGGTGTCCCTCACGTTCAACGAGGACGTCCAGCCCGGCTTCACGGTGATCACGCTGATCGGGCCGGACGGCAAGGACTACCACAGCGGCGACGCGACCGAGACCGACCAGACGGTCACGGTCAAGGCGCTGCCGCTCGGGCCCGCGGGCGTCTACCAGATCGGCTACCGGGTGGTGTCCGCCGACGGGCACCCGGTGTCGGGCAAGACGTCGTTCACGCTGACCGCGGCCGGGCCGGGCTCGGCGGACGCCCAGGTGCCCGCGGCCACCGCGGCGCCGAACGCCGTGCCGTCGGCCGCGCCGCCGAGCGCGCCGAGCCAGCGCTCGGCCACGGCGTAGTCCAGGCGGTCGATGACGCGTGCG
>DATAOO010000276.1:0-6846 GCA_036265695.1 Pseudonocardia sp.
GCGTGGGCGGCGCGCGAGCCCGAGCGCAAGGAGCTCTTCGACCGGCTGACCGCGCGCCAGCTGCCCGCGGGCTGGGAGAAGGCCCTGCCGTCCTGGGAGCCCGACCCGAAGGGCACGTCCACGCGCAAGGCGTCCGGTGCGGTGCTCAACGCGCTCGCCGACGTGCTGCCGGAGCTCTGGGGCGGTTCGGCCGACCTCGCGGAGAGCAACAACACGACGATGGAGGGGCAGCCCTCGTTCGGCCCGAAGAGCACCGCCACCCGGCTGTGGGCGGCCGAGCCCTACGGACGCACCCTGCACTTCGGCGTGCGGGAGCACGCGATGGGCGCGATCCTCTCCGGAATCGCGCTCCACGGCCCGACCCGGCCCTACGGCGGCACCTTCCTGATCTTCTCCGACTACATGCGCGGCGCCGTGCGGCTGGCCTCGGTGATGCAGGTCCCGGTCACCTACGTCTGGACGCACGACTCGATCGGGCTCGGCGAGGACGGCCCCACCCACCAGCCGATCGAGCACATGGCCGCGCTGCGCGCCATCCCGGGCCTCTCCATGGTGCGCCCCGGCGACGCCACCGAGACGGCGGGCGCCTGGAAGGCCATCCTGGAGCGCACGTCCGGGCCGTGCGGGCTCGCACTCACCCGCCAGGACATACCGGTGCTCGAGGGGACGTCGCACGAGGGCGTCGCCAAGGGCGGGTACGTCGTGGCCGAGGCGTCGTCCGGGCTGCCGCAGGTGATCCTCATCGCCACCGGCTCGGAGCTCCAGATGGCGGTCGAGGCCCGCGAGGTGCTCGAGGCCGACGGCGTGTCCACCCGCGTGGTGTCGATGCCGTGCATGGAGTGGTTCCAGGAGCAGGACAGCGCCTACCGCGAGTCCGTGCTGCCGCCCATCGTCAAGGCGCGGGTGTCCGTGGAAGCGGGCATCGCCATGCCGTGGCACCGGTACACCGGCGATGCGGGCGAGAACGTTTCCATCGAGCATTTCGGGGCAAGCGCTGATTACAAGACGCTGTTCCGAGAGTTCGGTTTCACGACCGAGAACGTGGTGGCCGCCGCACAGCGCAGCCTCGCGAAGAACTCCTGAGAGAGGGGTACGACATGACCAACGAACGGCTGGCCGACCTCGCCGCCGCGGGTGTGTCCATCTGGCTCGACGACCTGTCGCGCGAGCGGTTGCAATCGGGCAACCTGCAGTCGCTGATCACCGAGGACAGCGTGGTCGGCGTCACCACCAACCCGACGATCTTCGCCGCGGCGCTGGAGAACGGCCAGGCCTACGACAAGCAGGTGCGCGAGCTGGCCGCGCGCAACGCGTCGGTCGACGACGCCGTCCGCGAGATCACGGTGGCCGACGTCGCGCACGGGTGCGACGTCTTCCGCAGCACCTGGGAGGCCACCGACGGCGTGGACGGGCGCGTGTCGCTCGAGGTCGACCCGCGCCTGGCCCACGACACCGACGCCACGTTCGCCGAGGCCGTCGACCTGTGGAAGGCCGTCGACCGGCCCAACCTGCTGGTCAAGATCCCGGCCACCGAGGCGGGCCTGCCCGCGATCACCAAGGCGCTCGGCGAGGGCGTCAGCGTGAACGTCACCCTGATCTTCTCGGTGGAGCGCTACCGCGAGGTCATGGGCGCGTTCCTCGACGGCCTGGAGCAGGCCGCGGCCAACGGGCACAACCTGGCCTCCATCACCTCCGTGGCGAGCTTCTTCGTCTCCCGCGTCGACACCGAGATCGACAAGCGGCTGGAGAAGATCGGCACCGACGAGGCGTTGGCCCTGCGGGGCAAGGCCGGCGTGGCCAACTCCCGCCTCGCCTACGCCGCGTTCCAGGAGGTCTTCTCGGGCGAGCGCTGGGAGGCGCTGGTCGCCAAGGGCGCCAAGGCGCAGCGGCCGCTCTGGGCCTCCACCGGCGTGAAGAACCCGGACTACCCGGACACGCTCTACATCACCGAGCTGGTCGTCGCCGACACCGTCAACACGATGCCGGAGAAGACGCTGCGCGCCTACGCCGACCACGGCGAGCACCACGGCGACGCGGTCACGGGCAGGGCCGCGCAGGCCCAGGAGGTGTTCGACGCGCTCACGGCGGTGGGCATCGACCTCACCGACGTCTTCCTCGTCCTGGAGGACGAAGGCGTCGACAAGTTCGAGAAGTCCTGGGCGGAGCTGCTGGAGACGGTCAAGGGCCAGCTCGACGGCGCCAAGGGCTGAGGATTCACCCCGGCCCGGTGAGTGCCGGGCCGGGGTGGAGGCTGCGATGATCGCGCCGTGACCGTAGATCACTGTTGTCTGGAGGTCCCATGACCGGCGCGAAGGTCTGGACGAACCCGCTCCGGGACCCGCGCGACAAGCGCCTCCCCCGGATCGCCGGTCCCTGCGGTCTGGTGATCTTCGGGGTCACCGGCGACCTGTCCCGCAAGAAGCTGATGCCCGCCATCTACGACCTGGCCAACCGCGGGCTCCTGCCGCCGGGCTTCGCCCTCACCGGCTTCGCCCGTCGCGACTGGTCCACGGCGGACTTCGGCCAGATCGTCTACAACGCGGTGAAGGAGCACGCCCGCACGCCGTTCAAGCAGGAGGTGTGGGACCGGCTCGCCGAGGGCTTCCGGTTCGTGCAGGGCAGCTTCGACGACGACCACGCGTTCGACCAGCTCGAGCTCACCGTCTCCGACCTCGACCGGGTACGGGGCACGGGCGGCAACCACGCGTTCTACCTGTCGATCCCGCCCGGCGCGTTCCCGGTTGTGTGCAAGCAGCTCGCGCGCTCCGGGCTGTCGGCGCAGAACGGCCACCAGTGGCGGCGCGTCGTGATCGAGAAGCCGTTCGGGCACGACCTCAAATCGGCGATCGAGCTCAACGGCATCGTCAACGACGTCTTCCCCGAGGACTCGGTGTTCCGCATCGACCACTACCTCGGCAAGGAGACGGTGCAGAACATCTTGGCGATGCGCTTCGCCAACCAGCTCTTCGAGCCGATCTGGAACGCGCACTACGTCGACCACGTGCAGATCACGATGGCCGAGGACATCGGCCTCGGCGGCCGCGCGGGCTACTACGACGGCATCGGCGCCGCGCGCGATGTGATCCAGAACCACCTCCTGCAGCTCCTCGCGTTCACCGCGATGGAGGAGCCGGTGTCGTTCTCGTCCAAGGAGCTGCGCGACGAGAAGATCAAGGTGCTCAACGCGACGCAGCTCGTCGGCCCGCTCGCCGAGACCACCGCACACGGCCAGTACGCAGGCGGCTGGCAGGGCGGCGAGCTCGTGCCGGGGCTCAAGGAGGAGCACGGGTTCAACCCGCGCTCGCGCACCGAGACGTTCGCGGCGATCACCTGCGCGGTCAACACCCGCCGTTCGGCGGGGGTGCCGTTCTACCTGCGCACCGGCAAGCGGCTGGGGCGGCGCGTCACCGAGATCGCGGTGGTGTTCAAGCGCGCGCCGCACCTGCCGTTCGACGCGACGATGACCGAGGAGCTCGGCCAGAACGCGTTCGTCGTGCGGGTGCAGCCCGACGAGGGCGTCACGCTGCGGTTCGGGTCGAAGGTGCCGGGCAGCCAGATGGAGGTCCGGGACGTCACGATGGACTTCGGCTACGGCACCGCGTTCACTGAGGCCTCCCCCGAGGCCTACGAGCGGCTGATCCTCGACGTGCTGCTCGGGGAGCCGTCGCTGTTCCCGGTCAACGCCGAGGTCGAGCGCTCGTGGGAGATCCTCGACCCGGTCCTTGAGCACTGGGCGGTCGAGGCGAAGGGCCCGGACCCCTACCCCGCGGGCTCGTGGGGCCCGGAGTCGGCGAACGCCATGATGGCCCGCACCGGAAGGACGTGGCGTCGGCCATGATTGTTGATCTGCCGTCCAGCAGCGTCTCCGACGTCAACAAGGCCCTCGTGCGGCTGCGCCTCGAGGGCGGCGTGCAGGCGCTGGGTCGCGTCCTCACGCTCGTGATCGTGACGGACGACGGCAGCGCCATCGAGGGCGCCATCGCCGCCGCCAACTCGGCAAGCCGCGAGCACCCGTGCCGCGTGATCGTGCTCGCGCGGGGGCAGAAGAAGGCCGCGGCCCGGCTCGACGCGCAGATCCGTGTGGGCGGTGACGCGGGCGCGTCCGACGTGATCGTGCTGCGCGGCTACGGCCCGCTCGCGGCCGACGAGCCGGGTGCGGGCATGGTCATGCCGCTGCTCCTGCCCGACGCGCCGGTCGTGGCGTGGTGGCCCAGCGAGGCGCCCACCGTGCCGTCGGCCGACCCGGTCGGCAAGCTGGCGCAGCGGCGCATCACCGACGCCCTGTCGGCGAAGAACCCCACGAAGGCGTTCGAACAGCGGCGGGCCCACCACGTTGCGGGCGACACCGACCTCACCTGGACGCGGCTCACGCCGTGGCGGGCTCTGCTGGCCACGGCGCTCGACGCGCCGCCGCACGAGCCGGTCAGCACCGCGGTGGTCGCGGGCGAGGTGGTGTCGCCGTCCACCGACCTGATGGCGGGCTGGCTCGCGGAGCGGCTGGGCGTCAAGGTGAAGCGCTCGCCCTCGGCGAGCGGCCCGGGCCTCGGCGTGGTGCGCCTGGAGCGGCGCGGCGGCAACGTCGAGCTGGTGCGGCCGGACGGCAAGGTCGGCAAGCTCTCCCAGCCCGGCCAGCCCGACCGGCTGGTGGCGCTCGCCCGCCGCGAGGTGCGCGACTGCCTGGCCGAGGAGCTGCGCCGCCTGGATCCCGACGAGACCTACGGCGCCGCGCTCGCGGGGATCGCGAAGATCAGCCGCGGCCGCACGCCGATCAGCCCGGCGATGAACGGGGCCGCGACGTGAGCGGGCGAGCGAGCTCACCACCCGACGCAGCAGTGCAGCGAACGCGCCTGACGGGCGCAAGCGAGGAGATCGCGTGAGCACGCCCGAGATCGCCGTCCACGCGCAGGCGAACATCCTGGCGTCCGCGGCCGCGGCCCGGTTGATCACCCGCCTGGTGGACGTCCAGGCCGCGGGCAGCGTGCCGAAGCTGGTGCTCACCGGCGGCGGCGTCGGGATCGCGATGCTGGAGCAGGTGCGGGCCACGGTGGCGCGCGACGCCGTCGACTGGGGCGAGGTGGAGTTCTACTGGGGCGACGAGCGGTTCCTGCCGCCCGGCGACCCCGAGCGCAACGACACGCAGGCGCGCGCCGCGCTGCTCGACCACGTCCGGGTCGACCCGGCGAAGGTGTACCCGATGGGCGCCGACGAGGGCAGCGGGCCACCCGGGGCCGAAGCCGCCGCCGAGGAGTACGCGGCGCTGCTCGCGAGCAAGGCCGCGCCGGAAGACCACGGGTCGGTGCCGACCTTCGACGTCCTGCTGCTCGGCATGGGCGGGGAAGGGCACACCGCCTCGGTGTTCCCGCACTCCCCCGCGGTGTACGAGACCGAGCGCTCGGTGGTCGCCGTGCACGGCTGCCCGAAGCCGCCGCCCACGCGGGTCTCGTTGACCCTGCCCGCGATCCGGAAGGCCACTGAGGTGTGGATCATCACGACCGGCGACGCGAAGGCGGGCGCCGTCGCGCTCGCCCTCGGCGGGGCGGGCGAGGTGGCGATCCCGGTGGCGGGGGCCCGCGGGCAGCGCCGCACCCGCTGGCTGCTCGACCGCGCCGCCGCGGCCAAGCTCCCGCGCGACCTCGTCCCGCACATTGCCTGACGACCCACCCGAACGGCACCTCGTGGTGGACGGCGCGAACGTGGTCGGGTCGCGGCCGGACGGCTGGTGGCGCGACCGCGCCGGGGCGGCCACCCGTCTCGCGGAGCGGCTGGTCGCCGCCCTCGACGCCGGCGCGCTCGACACCGACCGCGTGCACCTGGTGCTGGAGGGCGCCGGCCGCGCCGCCGTGGTGCCGGAGCACCCGCGCCTGACCGTCGTCCGGGCGCCCGCCGACGGCGACAGCGCGATCGTGGAGCTGGCCGCCGCGCTCGCGGGCGACGTCACCGTGGTGACCGCCGACCGGGGTCTGCGCGCCCGCCTCAGCGTCCCCTCCGTGGGGCCCGGCACCCTGCTGGACCGGCTACCGTGAGCGGCGTCCGCTCGTACGCCGTGCCGTTGCCCGATGGCGCCGTGGTGCACGGCCGGGGGCGGCGGGAGGCGTTGCCGCCGGGGCCGGCGCCGACGTTCGGGCTGTGCCTCGGCCGCGACAACGGCACCTTCCGGCCCGAGTGGCGGCTGGAATGGGTGGACTGGCCGGATTTCCGCACGCCCCGCGACCCGGACGCCGCGGCCGAGGCCATCCGCCGTGTCCACGCGATGGCGCACGCGGGCGAACGGGTGGAGATCACCTGCGGCGGCGGCAACGGCCGCACCGGCACCGTGATCGCGTGCCTGGCGGTGCTGTCCGGGGTGCCCGCCGACGAGGCGGTGGCGTGGACGCGCGCCCACTACCGCCGCCACGCCGTCGAGACCCCCGGCCAGCGCCGCTGGGTGCGCTGGTTCGCCGACCGGCGCCCGCTCGGCTGAGAACCGGCCGGCTAGCCCTGCTCGTCGGCCAAGCGCCCGTTGGCGTAGTCGTCGTACGCCGACAGGTCGAGGAAGCCGTGCCCGCAGTAGTTGAAGAGGATCACCTTCTCCTCGCCGGTTTCCTTCGCTGCCAGCGCCTCGTCGATCGCCGCGCGGATGCCGTGGCCGCACTCCGGCGCGGGGATCTTGCCCTCGGTGCGGGCGAACTGCACGGCGGCCTCGAAGACCTAGCCCTGCGGGTACGCAACGGCCTCCATGCGGCCGTCGCGCACGAGCTGCGACACCAGGGGCGAGTCGCCGTGGTAGCGCAGCCCACCGGCGTGGATCGCCGGAGGCACGAACTCGTGGCCCAGCGTGAACATCGGCAGGAGCGGCGTCATGCCGGC
>DATAOO010000277.1:0-5855 GCA_036265695.1 Pseudonocardia sp.
ACCCGGTCACCCGCCCGCACCCCGAGCTCGGCGAGCGCGTTGGCCGCCTTGCAGACCTCGCGCTGCAGGTCGGCATAGGTGATGGTGCGGCTGTCGCCCGGCTCGCCCTCCCAATGGAACGCGACCTGCTCACCGTGGCCCGCATCCACGTGCCGGTCGACGCAGTTGACGGCCACGTTGAGCTTCCCGCCGACGAACCACTTCGCGAACGGCGCGTCCCATTCCAGGACCTTGTCCCACCTCTGCGCCCAGGTGAGCCGATCGGCCTGCTCGGCCCAGAAGCCCTCGCGGTCTTCGTCGCCGCGCGCATACCAGTCCTCCGTGGCGTTGGCCTGTGCGGCAAACTCCGCGCTGGGCGGGAAGCTGCGGGTCTCGTTGGACAGGTTCGAAAGTGTGGGTCCCGAGTCGGCCATGGTCGGTGTCTCGTCCTCCTTGTCCGGGGCGCCACGACGCGGCGCTGCGTTTGGGGTTCGACGCTAGTCCGCAGGGTCGCACGGCGCACCGTCAGTCCGGGCAGGAAGGTGAGGTGCCGAGATGGCCGGGGTGAGGCCCGATCCGCTGGCCCCGCTCGTGGGGCTGCCCGGCGTCGAGGACGCGGTCAGACGGGCCAGGGAGGCCGTCGTCGCGCTGCACCGGCACCCGGTGAACCGCACCGGGTGGGCGGCGTCCGCGGCAGAGGCGGCGCTGCGGGCCGCACGGGCGTCGGCGGCGCTCGACGGGGCGGAGCTGGCGCGTGCCGACGGCGTCGTCAGCGATCCGGTGCTGGCCGGGGCGGTGCGCGCGGCCGAGGCGACGGGTCGGCTGCTCGGCACGTGGCGCACGGCGCCGTTGCAGGCACTGGCCCGGCTGCACGTGCTGGCGGCGGCCGACCTGGGCGATGCCGACGCCGGCTCCGGGGCCGCGCTCGGACGGCCGGTGCGCGGCACGGAGCGGCTCGCGCTGCTGGCCGAGCTGGTCACGGGCGGCACGGCGGTGCCGGCGCCCGTGCTGGTGGCCGTCGTGCACGGCGAGTTGCTGGCGCTGGAGCCGTTCCCCTCGGCGAACGGTGTGGTGGGCCGGGCGGCGGCCCGGCTCGCCGCGATCAGCTCCGGTCTCGACCCGCGGGGCCTGGCGGTGCCGGAGGTCGGGCACCTCCGGGCGGGTTCGGCCTACCGGGATGCGGCGCGGGGCTTCGCGACCGGGACGCCCGAGGCCTTGGCCGCGTGGATCCGGCACTGCTGCGATCAGTGGGTGGCGGGCGCGCGGGAAGGCCGGTCGATAGCCGACGCCCGCGCAAAATGACGGGCGGCGGTCCTCCGGGGAGGACGGGCGGCGGTCCTCCGGGGAGGATCGCCGCCCGCCGACGCGGCTCTCGGGATCCAGGCGTGCACTACGTGTCGTGATGGTGGCCTCGGCGTCCAGCGTCCCGGTACGCAGGCCCACGACGACATGCCTCCCGCGGCGTGCTGTGCGTGGAGTGCCCGATCGTCACGTACGAAGCCCTGATCAGGGTGGACGGGTGCTTCTCTGCCGCACCGCCCCTGGCTGGCCAGGAGTTCGTGGGGTTCTTTGTAGTCGGTGACGACGACCACAACAAGGGCCGGAAGTCGGTAGACCGGTTCAGGCACGCAGGGTGGCGATCATCCGCACCGCGGGTCAGCGACCATCACGCCGTTGGCGGATGGTCAAACCGGCGGCGAGCGCTCCGCAGAGCAGCCCAAGCGCAGCCGTCGCGGCGAGCGCGCCCACCCCGGCCCGCCTGCGCAGTTTGGCGCGCAACGCGACCGGCTGGGCGAAGGTCAGCATCGGCCAGCCGCGCTCCTGCGCGATGCGCCGGAGGGCCCGGTCGGGGTTGACGACCGTGGGGAACCCGACTGCGGAGAGCAACGGGAGATCGGTGATCGAGTCGGAGTAGGCGCGGCACCGGGCCAGGTCGTAGCCGCGTTCGGCGGCGATGGCGCGCGCCGCCTCCGCCTTGGCTTCGCCGTAGCAGTAGTACTCGATGCCGCCGGTGTACCGGCCGTCCGCCACCCCCATACGCGTCGCCAGGCAGCGGTCGGCGCCGAGCATCGCGGCGATCGGCTCGACGACCTCCTGCCCCGACGCCGACAGCACCACGATCTCGTCTCCTTGCGCCCGGTGCTCGGCGATCAGGGCCTGCGCCTCGGCGTAGACGAGCGGCTCGACGGTCTCGTGCAGTGTCTGCGCCACCACCTCGCGTACCTGCGCCACGTCCCAGCCCGCGCACAGGGCGGTGATGCGCTCGCGCAGTCGATCCATCGTGGACGCGTCCGCGCCCGCCACGAGGAGCAGCAGCTGCGCGTAGCCGCTGCGGAGCACCGCACGCCGCGAGATCAGGCCCTCACGCAGGAACGAACGGCTGAATGCGAGCGCGCTGGAGCCCGCGATGATGGTCTTGTCCAGGTCGAAGAACGCTGCGTCGGCCACAGGCGTCGAGAGTGCCAGAGCGACCGCGGGACGTCCGGCGCGGCCAGCCTGCGATATGGGTCCGTCCAGGGGGCGCATTGCAGCTCCGTAACAGCTACAGTTGGCGTCGTCCGGATGCGTCCGGGCAAGGGTTCAGCTCGACCCCCCGGAGCTGAACCGCCGACGGCCCCCGCCAATCCCCCCTGGCGGGGGTCGTCCCGCGTTCGGCGCCGCGACCGTCCGTTTCCCCGCTGTTCCCCGCCCGCGCGCGAGTGGGGGACCCCTGTTCTTCACGCTTCCACAAAGCACTGACAGGAATCGCCGCAACAGCGTTGCAAAAGGCGAGTTGTCCCCATCGCCGCGGCTTGTCCACAGCTTCCATGATCCTTTCCCGCGCCCGGCTCGGCGTCGCCAATCTGAATGCGTCGCCCCATCGAGGGCGAGCCAGATCGCAACGGGGAGGCCACGATGACGGCGACAGCGAGCCGGACGACACCGGGAGGAGCACCGCGCCCTCCTGCGGCGCCTCTTCCGACCCAGGATCCGACTACACAAGCCGCGCTGCGCCGTCATGGTCCGCACGCAGCCTCGCCGGGGGTGCCGGCCGCCGCTGCTGGGCTTCCGGGGCCTCCGTGGCCACGCCGTGGCCCGGCCGATCTCGTCTCGGCCAGGGATGGCGCCGCTCAAGACCGGGGACGAGCCGCTGCCAGAGCACCCGACCCGGAGCACGCAGAGGTGCGCGGGCGCGGGCTCGTGATGATGTCGGAGCCCGACCTGCTCGACGGAGTGCTGAGGCTGGCCGCCGCGGCGGGGTGCGAGATGGTGCGGGTACTGGATCCGCTCCAGGCCCGCCGGGGCTGGGCCGAGGCGCCCGTGGTCGTGCTCGACGCGGACGCGGCCCTCCGCTGTGGCCAGGCAGGCCTGCCGCGGCGCGACAACGTGCTGGTCGCGGTGCGGGCCGAGCCGCCACCGCAGGTCTGGCGGCACGCGGTCGCCATCGGTGCCGCGCACGTCGTATCCCTGCCCGATGGCGAGACCTGGCTGGTCCGGGTGCTCGCCGAGGCCGCGGAGGCGCTCACGACAGGCCGCCGCCGCGGCGCGGCGGTCGCGGTCATCGGCGGCTGCGGCGGCGCGGGCGCCTCCGTCTTCGCCGCCGCACTGGCGGTCACCGCCGTGCGGCGCGGCGAGCGAGCGCTGCTGGTCGACTGCGATCCGCTCGGCGGTGGCCTCGACCTCGTGCTCGGCGCCGAGCAGGTGGCGGGCCTGCGCTGGCCCGCGATCGACGTCGGCGGCGGCCACGTCCCCGCGGCGGCGTGGCACGCGGCGCTGCCCGCGCCCCCGGTCACCGGCGGCGCGGGCGGCGAGCTGGCGCTGCTCTCGTGCGACCGCTCCTCGCATGGGCCCACCGCAGCGGCGGTCGCGGCGGTGCTCGACGCCGGACGGCGTGCAGGCGAGACCGTCGTGTGCGACGTGCCCCGCTACTCCACGGAGGCCTCGGTCACCGCGCTCGGCCGCGTCGATCTCACGCTGTTGGTCGTGCCCGCCGACGTCCGGGCGAGCGCCGCCGCGGCTCGGGTGGCCGCACAGCTGGCCGACTACGGCGGCCCGCTGCGCCTCGTCGTCCGCGGGCCATCGCCGGGCGGCATCGCCGCAGACGAGATCGCCCGTGCGCTCGACGTGCCGCTGCTCGTCGCGATGCGACCCGAGCCGGGGCTCGCAGGCGCCGTCGAGGCCGGACGGGCGCCGGGCCGCCCGCGCGGCCCCTTGGCGTCCGCGGCGGGCACGGTGCTCGCCGAGCTGGCCCGCATCACCCGGACGGTCGGGCGGGCCGCCTCGTGAGCGCCCCGCCGGTCGGCCTCGTCGAGCGGGTGCGCTCCCGGCTCGCGGCCGCGGGCGGCGACACCGACCCGGCCGCGGTCGCCGCGGCGGTGCGGGCGGAGTCGGGCGGGGTGGCCTCCGACCTCGACGTCCTCGCCGCACTGCGCACCCTGCGCCAGGAGTTCACCGGGGCGGGCCCGCTCGACGAGCTGCTGCGCGATCCGCGCACCACCGACGTGCTCGTCTGCGGCCCGGCAGGCGTCTGGGTCGACCGCGGTCGGGGCCTCGAGCGCACCGCCGTGCGGTTCACCGACGACGCGGCCGTCCGAAGGCTGGCGCAACGCCTCGCCGTCGCCGCGGGCCGCAGGCTGGACGACGCGTGCCCGTACGTCGACGGTTGGCTCGCCGACATCGGCGTGCGCCTGCACGCGATGCTGCCCCCGGTCGCCGCGGACGGCACGTGCCTGTCGCTGCGTGTTTTGCGGCCCGCCACGCACGACCTCGCCGCCCTGCGTGCGCTGGGCACGGTGGACGGGGTCGGCGAGGCGTTGGTGCGCGCCGTGCTCGAGGCCCGCCTGGCGTTCCTCGTTTCCGGCGGCACCGGCACCGGCAAGACCACGATCCTCAGCGCTCTGCTCGGCCTCGTGGGTCCGGGCGAACGCATCGTCACCGTCGAGGACGTCGCCGAGCTGCGGCCACGGCATCCGCACGTCGTCCGCCTCGTGTCCAGGCCCGCCAACATCGAGGGGGCTGGCGGTGTCGAGCTGCGCGACCTGGTCCGGCAGGCGCTGCGGATGCGGCCCGATCGGCTGGTGGTCGGCGAGGTCCGTGGCGCGGAGGTCTGCGAGCTGCTCGCGGCGCTCAACACCGGCCACGACGGCGGGGCAGGCACCCTGCACGCGAACTCGGCGCAGGAGGTGCCCGCCCGCATGGAGGCGCTGGCCTCCACCGGCGGCCTCCCGAGGGCGGCGCTGCACAGCCAGCTCGCCGCGGCAGTCCAGGTCGTGCTGCACATGCGCCGGCTGCCCACCGGGCACCGGGTGCTTGATGCGGTCGGCGTGCTCACCCCGACCGAACACGGGATCGTGCGACCGGTCTGGGTGCGCGGGTCCGGCCTCACCCGGCAACGCGACGAGCTCGGCGCGCTGCTCGCCCGGCGCGGCACGGCGGTGCCGTGGTGAGCGTCGCACTCCTCATGCTGGTCGGTGCGATGGCCTGCGTCCCCTACCGGACGGCCGCCGCGCGCCTCACCGCGCTCTGGCCGCCGGCACGGTCCCGCAACCGACGACCGTGGCGGTCGGGTGGACCCGTCCTGATGGGCGCGGTCACCGGCCTGCTCACCGCGGGCCCGGGCGGCGCGTTGGCCGGAGCCCTGCTCGCGGTCACCGTCGCCCGGGCTCACGGCGGTCGAGCCGCCCGCGTGGCGGCCGCGGCGGGAGCCACCGAGCTGGCCGACGCCCTCCAACGCATCACCGACGAGCTGCGGGCGGGCAGTCATCCGGCCGTCGCGCTCGCCGGGGTCACGGCCGACGGTCCGGTCGCCGCTCGGCTGCTCACCCCGGCCGCCACGGCGGCCCGGCTCGGCGATGACGTGCCCGCCGCCCTGCGTCGCGTGCAGGACACCGCCGTCA
>DATAOO010000278.1:0-13995 GCA_036265695.1 Pseudonocardia sp.
GAGCGCGCGGTTGGCGCGGAAGAACGGGTGGCGGGTGTCCCAGTCGCCCTCGACGAGCGCGTGGCGGATGAACAGGTCGCGGGAGGTCTCGGGGTCGATGCGGCCGTAGTCGACGCGGCGGTCGACCACGATCGGCACGCCATGCAGCGTCACCCGCTCGACGGCGACGGCGGCGGCCCGCTTGCGCGACCAGTGCGGCTCCGAATACGTCCGTTTGACGAGATGTCCGGCGAGCGGCTCGATCCACTCCGGCTGGATCTTCGCGACGGTGCGGGCGAACAGCCGCGAGGTCTCCACCAGCTCGGCCGCCATCACCCAGCGCGGGTTCTTCTTCGCCAGCGGCGAGCCGGGGAAGATCATGAAGTGCGCGCCGCGGGCGCCGAGGTACTCGCGGGTCTCGCCCTCGCGCAGGCCGACCTGGGAGAGCAGGCCGGAAAGCACGGCGATGTGGACCTTGTCGGGGGACGCGTCGGCGTCGTTCGGGGTGAGGCCCGCGTTGCGCGCGGCCTGGCGCAGCTGCGCGTGCAGGTCCTGCCATTCGCGGATGCGCAGGAAGTGCAGGAACTCGGCGCGCAGCTCCTTGCGGAACCGGCTGCCCGACAAAGCTTCCCGCCGCTCGGCGACGTGCCGCCACAGGTTGAGGTAGCTCAGGAAGTCCGAGCCGTCGGCGGCGAAGCGGGCGTGCTTCTCGTCGGCGGCCTGGCGCTGTTCGACGGGTCGCTCGCGCGGGTCCTGCACCGAGAGCGCGGCCGCGATCACCAGCACCTCGCGCAGGCAGCCGGTGCGGTCGGCCTCGACGAGCATGCGGCCGAGGCGGGGGTCGACGGGCAGCGTGGAGAGGGCGCGTCCCGTGGCGGTGAGCGCGCCGTCCTCGAGGGCACCGAGCTCGTGGAGCAGGGCCACGCCGTCGTTGACCGCGCGCGCGTCGGGCGGGTCGACGAACGGGAACGCGGAGATGTCGCCGAGGTCGAGCGCGATCATCTGCAGCACGACCCAGGCGAGGTTGGTGCGCAGGATCTCCGGGTCGGTGAAGGCGGGGCGGGCGTCGAAGTCGTCCTCGGCGTAGAGGCGGATGCAGACGCCGTCGGCGACGCGGCCGCAGCGGCCTGCCCGCTGGTTCGCGCTGGCCTGGCTGATCTTCTCGATCGGCAGCCGCTGGACCTTCAGGCGCCGCGAGTAGCGGGAGATGCGTGCGAGGCCCGGGTCGATCACGTAGCGGATGCCGGGGACGGTCAGGGAGGTCTCGGCGACGTTGGTGGCGAGCACGACCCGGCGGCCCAACGTGGCCTGGCGCGGCGCGAACACGCGCTGCTGCTCGGCGGTGGTCTGGCGGGCGTAGAG
Source organism: Pseudonocardia sp. (assembly GCA_036265695.1). Taxonomy (GTDB): domain Bacteria; phylum Actinomycetota; class Actinomycetes; order Mycobacteriales; family Pseudonocardiaceae; genus Pseudonocardia. Next base: position 1,342 of record DATAOO010000278.1, read on the forward strand.
GGGGAGGATCTCCATCCCGGACGCGGCGGGGTGGCGGGCCAGGCCGTCGGCGGTGTCGCGGATCTCGCGCTCGCCGGGGAGGAACACGAGGATGTCGCCCGGCCCGACCCGGCGGAGCTCGGCGACAGCGTCGGCGATGGCGGCGAGCTGGTCGCGGTCGGGGTCGGCGTCGGGGTCCTCGGGGTCGACGATCGGCCGGTAGCGGACGTCGACGGGGTAGGAACGGCCGGAGACCTCGACGATGGGCGCGCCCCCGAAGTGCTTCGAGAAGCGCTCGGGGTCGATGGTCGCCGAGGTGATGACGACCTTGAGGTCCGGGCGGCGGGGGAGCAGCTGGGCGAGGTAGCCGAGGATGAAGTCGATGTTGAGGCTGCGCTCGTGGGCCTCGTCGATGATCAGGGTGTCGTAGCCGCGCAGCATCCGGTCGCCCGCCAGCTCGGCCAGCAGGATGCCGTCGGTCATGAGCTTGACCAGGGTGGTGTCGCCGACCTGATCGGTGAAGCGCACCTTCCAGCCGACGGTCTCGCCGACCTCGGAGTGCAGCTCCTCGGCGATCCGGGCGGCGACGGTGCGCGCGGCCAGGCGGCGGGGTTGGGTGTGCCCGATCATCCCGCGCACGCCGCGGCCCAGCTCGAGGCAGATCTTGGGGATCTGGGTGGTCTTCCCGGAGCCGGTCTCGCCCGCGACGATCACGACCTGGTGGTCGCGGATGGCGGCGGCGATGTCCTCCCGGCGGGCGCTGACGGGGAGCTCGGCCGGGTAGGAGATGGCGGGGGCGCGTCGGGTGGCGATGCGCTGCTCGGCGGCGTCGACGGCGCTGGCGACGGCCGCGAGCGCCTTGTCGCGAGCCTCGCCGCGGGTGCGGGCGGCGGTGGCGAGACGGCGGGCGAGCCGGTGCTCGTCGACGAGGGTGAGGGCGGGGAGGCGCTCGGCCAGCGTGGCCACCTCGCCCGTGGCGTCGGTGAACGTCGGCGTGGGGCCGTCGTCGGCGGGGCGGCGGTCATGGCGGCGCGGGCGCTCGCCCGCCGGGCTGCGCTGGCCCGTGTGCCTGCGTTCGCCCGCTGGATGGGGTCCCCCCACCTGGCCGCGCTGGGCCGCCGGACGCCGACCGCCGGGGCGCCCGGTGGCACCGGCTCGGCCGCCGATGCGCGGGCGCCCGTCCGGTGCGGCGTCCGCGGAGGCGCGGCCCGGTGCGGGCGTGGGCTGGTCGGCCGCCTGCGCGGACCCGCCGCCTTCGCGGCTCGCGTGCGGTGCCGGAACGGTCGGCGAGGTGGGGTCGTCGCCCGTGCGGCGGGGACGGCGGCGCGGGCGACCCGTGCGTGCCGGGCCGCCGGATTCCCGTTCCGCGGGGACGTCGGGGCGCGGCATCGCTCTCCAGTGTGCCCGGCGTCAGGCCGGGCGGAGGGTGGGGGTGATCTCGTCGGCCACCGGGTCGTCGGCCGCCGGGTGCTCGACGAGCGCGAGCACGCGGTTGGCGAGGAACCGCGCGGTGCGCACGGCGCTGCCGCCGCGGGTGACCTCCGCGACCTCCACGACCCCGCGCCCGTGCGTGATGGTGACCTTCCGGCCCGCGCGCGTGGCGACGACGTCGTAGGTGCGGGTGGTGCCGCTGCCTGCGTCGATGACGATCTCTACCCGGTCGCCCCTCATGTCCCACTCCCCGTTCTCTGTGCCGCTACGGGGGCGGCGCCGTCGGGGTGCGGCGCCGCCCGTCGCTACCGCGTCGCTCCGGCCGCGGGAATCGCCGGGACGCGGTTGGTTGGAAGAAGTATGAGCGTCCGCGCCAGGTGCCGGTCGCCTCTCGGCGCGTGGCACACCCGTAGGCGGCGAAGGTTGAGACCCGGGGACACGGATCACCTGACGCGGACAGCTCGTACAACGGGCCACCCCACCGGTTCATTCCCCGCCGTCGGAGCACCCCCGAATCTAGAATCCCCCCATGGAGCTGCTGGAGCGCGCGCTCTTCCTGCGCGCGCTCGGCGAGTACGCGTCGGACGCTGCGGCGGGCCGCGGACGGCTCGTGCTCGTGGCGGGCGAAGCCGGCGTGGGCAAGACGGCGCTGCTGGAGGCGTTCCGCGAGCACCGGACGGATCTGCGCTGGTGGTGGTCGGCCTGCGACGGGAGCTTCACGCCCCGACCGCTGGGGCCGCTGTACGAGATCGGGGTGCAGGTCGGGGGCAGGCTGCGCGCGATGTGCGCGGCCGACGCGGACCGCCGCGAGCTGTTCGCGGCCTTCCTCGAGAACCTGGCCGGGGCGGACGTCACGACCGTGGCGGTCGTCGAAGACCTCCATTGGGCCGATGACGCGACACTGGACTGGCTGCGCTACGTCGCACGGCGGATCGCGGCGCTCGGCGCCCTGGTCGTGGTGACCTACCGGGACGACGATCCCGACGACGACGTCCTGCGCACGGTGATCGGTCAGATGGCTGCGCACGACGGCGCGCGTCGACTGTCGCTGCCCCCGCTGTCCCGGGAGGCGGTCGGCCGTCTGGCCGTCGACCGCGGCGTGGACGCCGATCAGCTCTTCCGGCTCACCGGTGGGCTGCCGTTCTCCGTGCGGGAGGTGCTCAGCACCGGGCCCGACGAGGTCCCGCGGACGGTCGCCGACGTGGTGGCGGCCCGCATGGCACGGCTGTCACCGCGGGCCCGCCAGCTGGCGTCCGCGGCGGCGGTACTGGCTCGTCCGGCCGACGCGGGGTTGCTCACCGCGGTCGCGGAGGTGGAGGCCGAGGCCCTCGACGAATGCCTCGCCTCCGGCACGCTGGTCGGTGGCCCGCTGCGGTACCGGTTCCGGCACGAGTTGACCCGCATGGCCGTCGAGCGGGCGATCCCGGCGCACGGCCGGTCACGGCTGCACGCGGCGGCGCTGGCGGCGCTGCGGACGGCGACGCCGGACGACCACCCCCGGCTGGCCCACCACGCCGAAGCGGCGGGCTGCGCGGGCGACGCCCTGCACCACGCGACCCACGCGGCCGCGGCCGCGGTTGCGCTGCACTCCCCCCGGGAGGCCGCCGCCCAGTTCCGACGTGCACTGCGCTGCGCGCACGACAGCACGCCGGTCGAGCGTGCGGCCCTCCACGAAGGGCTGGCGGCGGCGCTGGCGTTGATGGACCGCTTCGCGGAGTCGGCGCAGGAGCGCGAGGCGGCGTTGGCGCTGCGTCGCGACCTCGGCGACCCCGTGAAGGTCAGCGAGAACCTGCGGGGGCTGGCGCGCTGCCTCTGGCGGCTCTGCCGTGGCGAGGAGTGCGAGCGGGCCGCGCACGAGGCGCTCCAGCTGATGAGCGGCGAGCCCGCCTCCGCGGAGGCGGCGTGGGCCCACGCGCACTACGCCGCTCTGATCGGGGACACCCACCCCCGTGCGCACGCGTTGAGCGTCGCGCGGCGGGGGTTGCAGCTGGCGGAGGCCGTCGACTGCGCCGAGGCCGTCGCCTACAGCCTCAACACCATCGGAACGTTGGAGATCGGGCTGAACCGGGAGGGCTTCGCCGAGCTGGAGCGCTCGATCGAGCTCGCCCGCGCGCATCGCCTCGACGACGCGGTGGGCCGCGGCTACGCCAACCTCTACCAGGCTGCTGTGGACCGGTGCCGCTTCGCCGAGTACGGGTGGTGCTTCACCGACGGCATCGCGTACGCCCGGGAGAACGACACCGCGACCTACACGTCCTGCCTGCACGGCAGCCGGGCGACGGCCTTGGTGCGCACCGGTCGTCTCGCCGAGACCGTTGCGCTCGTCGAAGCCACGCTCCGCGCGACGGTCTCCCCGGTCAACCGGCTGCACCTGCTGATCCCGCTCGCCGCGGCGCGGCTGCGGCAAGGTCATCCGGACGCGGACGCCCTACGCGAGCGGGCCTGGCAGCTCGCGCAGGGCATCGGTGAGCGCGGCTGGCTGCTGCGGATGGCGGTCGTCGAGGCCGAGGCGGTGTGGCTGGCCTGCAGGCCCGGCGACCCCCGCACCGCGCGGATCCTCGACGTCGCACGAGCCCAGCCGGACGACGACCCGTGGCTGCTCGGGGAGCTCCTGGTGTGGCTCGACCGGCTGGGCCTCCCGCGCCCCCGCACCGCGTCGCCCGCGCGGCCCTACGCGCTGGAGTTGGCGGGCGAGCACCTGGCCGCCGCGGCCTGGTGGCGTCGGGCGTCGTGCCCGTTCGACGAGGCGCTCGTCCGGACGCGGACGACGGGGAAAGGGCACCTGGCGGCCGCGCTCGACCTGGTCGCGGCGACGGGGGCGGACCGGGTGGCGGCCCGGCTGCGCCGGGCGATGCGCGATGCGGGCGAGCGTTCGGTCCCGCGCGGCGCCCGCCCCGCCACCCGCGCCGACCCGCACGGGCTCACGCCCCGCGAGGTCGAGGTGCTCGCCCTGCTGCGGGACGGTCTGACCAACGCCGCCATCGCCCGTCGCCTCTACATCTCCGAACGCACCGTGCACCGCCACGTGTCGGCCGTCCTCGCCAAGCTCGGGGTGTCCTCCCGCGCCGACGTGGCGCGCGTCCGATCTGGGTAGGTCAACGCCCAACGTGAGCATGGGCGGTCGATGAGACCGGGCCCGTTGCGTCCCTACCGTGCTCGGTCATGACCCTCTTCATGGACGTCCACCACCTCGGGAACGGGGTGTCCGCCGACGACGTGGCCACGGCGCACAAGGCCGATCTGCAGACCCAGGGCCGGTACGGCGTGCAGTACCTCCGGTACTGGGTGAGCGAGCCCGACGGCACGGTCTTCTGCCTGGTCGACGCGCCGGACGCGGCCGCAGCGAACCTCGTGCACCGCGACGCGCACGGGCTCGTCGCCGATGAGATCCACCCGGTCCAGGAGGGAGCGTGACCATGCGCCTGCGATCCCTCGCCTGCGTCGCGGGCGCGATCCTCTGGGCGGGCGGGGCGGCGTCCCCCGCGCAGGCCGACCTCCCGGACGACATGGCGGCCGTCCGGTCGGCAACGGCGTCCTTCCACAGCACCGCCGCGGTCGAGCAGCACGGCTACGCCCTGCTCGTCGACACCGCGAAGATCGCTTGTATCGACCAGCCCGGCAAGGGCGGCATGGGCGTGCATTGGGCGAACCCGGCCCTCGTCGCCGACAAGCGCATCGACGCGACCAGCCCGGAGGCCCTCGTCTACGCGCCGGGCCCGGACGGCACGCTGACCCTCGCCGCGGTCGAGTACGTCGTCGCGCAGGCCGACTGGGACGGGGCCCACCCGGCACCGCCGACGCTGTTCGGCCAGCCGTTCAGCGTGACGACCGCCCCGAACCGGTACGGGCTGCCCGCCTTCTACTCCCTGCACGCCTGGGTGTGGAAGCCCAACCCGGCAGGCCAGTACGCCATGTGGAATCCCGACATCCGCTGTCCGGCCCCGGCCGCGCCCACGGTCACCGTCACGCCGGAACCGCCACCCGGTATCGCCCCGTGCGGACGGCGCACCCCCTGCTGACGTCAGCCGAGCGCGGCCAACACCCCGTCCGTCCAGACCGGCCAGGCCTCGATCGCCCAGGGTCCGAAGTCCCGGTCGGTGAGCACCACCGCGGCCGCACCGGCGTCCGGGTCGACCCACAAGAACGTGCCCGACTGCCCGAAGTGCCCGAACGTGCGCGGCGAGCTGTGCGTGCCCGTCCAGTGCGGGGACTTGCCGTCGCGGATCTCGAAGCCGAGCCCCCAGTCGTTGGGCTTCTGCCTGCCGAAGCCGGGCAGGATGCCGTCCAGGTCGGGGAAGGCGACGCGGGTGGCGTCGTCGAGGGTGGCCGTGAGCGTGGGCGCGCGCAGCTCGGCGGCGAAGCGCACGAGGTCGTCGACCGTGGACTCGGCTTCGGACCCGGGCGAGCCCGTGAGCCGGGTGGCCGTCATGCCCAGCGGCACGCAGACGGCCTCGTGCAGGTACTCGGCGAACGGCATGCCCGCGCCCTCCGCGACGGCCGCGCCGAGCGCGTCGAAGCCGACGTTCGAGTAGATCCGCCGGGTGGCGGGCTGCGCCTGCACCTTGCCCTCGGCGAACGACAGCCCCGAGGCGTGCGCGGCGAGGTGGCGCACGGTGGAGCCGGGCGGCCCGGCCGGGGTGTCCCAGTCGACCGCGCCCTCCTCCACCGCGATGAGCGTGGCGTACGCGGTGAGCAGCTTCGTGACGGAGGCGAGCCGGAACACCCGGGCGGTCTCGCCCGCGGTCGTCACGGAGTCGGTGACGACGGCGGCGGCCACGTGGTCGACCGGCCAGTCCAGCACCGTGCCGACCGCCAACCGGAGGTCAGGCATCGCCGTACACCGGGATCGCGGCGCCGCTGATCGGGGCCGCGTCGGGCCCGCAGAGGAACGCGATGACCTTGGCGATCGCGGCCGGTGCGACCGCGCGGGAAGCGAGCTCCTCGGACATCCAGCTGCGGTTGGCCGGGGTGTCGATCACGGACGGGAGCACGGCGTTGACGCGGATGTGTTGCGGCCGCAGCTCGTCGGCCAGGATCTCGACGAGGCGCACCACCGCCGCCTTGCTCGTGGCGTGCACGACCGGCGCGGGCCCGGTGACCGCGGTCTTCGAGCCCACCATCACGATCGACCCGCCCGGCGCGAAGCGCGTGGCCACGGCCTGCGCCGTCCAGAGCGCGGAGCCGTAGTTGGACGTGAAGAGGCTGGCGACGACCTCCTCGGTGGTGTCGGCCAGCTTGCCGGGGGTGAACCCGCCCGCGAGCCCGACGAGCGCGTTCGCCGTGACCGGCAGCGCGTCGACCTGCGTGAACGCTTCCTGGACGGCCTCACGCGCGGCCAGGTCGACGCCGATCGCGTGGACGTTCTCCCGCTCGCCCATGGCGTCGAGCCGCTCCGAAGGCCGATCGAGCGCGACCACCGCGCGCCCACCCGCGAGGAACTCCTCCACCACCGCGTGCCCGAGCGCGCCCGCGGCACCCGTCACGATCACTGCGTCCATGCCCGACATCCTGCACGCTGTCGGCGTGACGCGGGCACGGGTCGGGACATCGGGGTGGCGCTATCCGCCGTGGCGGCGCACGTTCTACCCCGAGGGCCTCGCGCAGCGGCGCGAGCTGGAGCACCTGTCCCGCCGCGTCGACACCATCGAGATCAACGGCTCCTTCTACTCCCTGCAACGGCCGGAGAGCTGGCAGGCGTGGGCGCGCGAGACCCCGGACGACTTCGTCTTCGCCGTCAAGGGCCCGCGGTTCGTCACGCACATGAAGCAGTTGCGCGACGTCCGGGTGCCGATGGCGAACTTCCTGGCCTCCGGGGTGCTCGCGCTCGGCCCCAAGCTCGGGCCCGTGCTGTGGCAGCTGCCGCCGCGGATGCGGTTCGACGCGTCCCGGGTCGAGGGCTTCCTGGAGCTCCTGCCGCGCACGACCGCCGCCGCGGCGCGGCTCGCGAAGGAGCACGACGAACGCCTCGTCGGCCGCGCGATCACCGCGACCGACGCCGACCGCCCGCTGCGGCACGCCGTCGAGCCGCGGCACGAGAGCTTCCGCGACCCGGCGTTCTCGGCGCTGCTGCGCGAGCACGGCGTCGCGCTGGTGATGGCCGACTCCCCGGGCACCTGGCCGGTGTTCGACGAAGGCACGGCCGACTTCCGCTACGCCCGGCTGCACGGCGCCGACGAGCTGTACGCCTCGGGCTACACGCCGTCCGCGCTGGACGGGTGGGCGAAACGGGTGCGCGCGTGGCTGGCCGACGGCGATGTCTTCGTCTACTTCGACAACGACGCCAAGGTCCACGCCCCGTACGACGCGATCGCGCTGGCCGAGCGGCTCAGTTGACGCGGCTGGTGCGCTCGCCCCACTCCTTCTCACGCAGCTCGAACTTCTGCACCTTGCCGGTGGACGTCTTGGGCAGCGCCTCGACGATCTCCACGTCCCGCGGCGCCTTGTAGCGGGCGATCTTGGTCTTCACGTGCTCGATCAGCTCGTCGGGGGTGGCGCTCTCGCCCTCGCTCAGCACGACGAACGCCTTGGGCCGCTCGCCCCACTGCTCGTCCGGCACCCCGATGACGGCCGCCTCCAGCACCGCCGGGTGCGACACGACGGCCTGCTCCACCTCGATCGTCGAGATGTTCTCGCCGCCGGAGATCACGACGTCCTTGGCGCGGTCGCGCAGCTCCACGTAGCCGTCGGCGTGCATCACGCCGAGGTCGCCGGAGTGGAACCAGCCGCCCGCGAACGCCTTCTCGGTGGACTCCGGGTCCTCCCAGTAGCCCTTCATGACGTTGTTGCCGCGCATCACGACCTCGCCCAGCGTGGCGCCGTCGCGGGGGACGTCGTTCATGTCCTTGTCCACCACGCGCATCCGGTCGGCGCAGATCATGCCGACGCCCTGGCGGGCCTGCTTCGCGGAGCGGTCGTCGCCGCCGAGGTCTTCGGTGCGGTAGGCGTTGACCGAGTAGGGCCCGTAGGTCTCGGTGAGCCCGTAGACGTGCACGATCCGGAAGCCCATGTCCTCGGCGGCCTTGATCGTGGTCGGTGACGGGGGCGCGCCCGCGGTCGTGATCACGATGGGCGTCTCGAGGGTGGCGGCGGCCTTGTCGCGCAGGATCGTGGTGACGACGGTGGGCGCGCCGTTGAGGTGGGTCACGCCGTGCTCGCGGATCAGCGACCAGATCACGTCGCCGCGCACCTCCCGCAGGCACACGTGCGTGCCTGCGATCGCCGTGACCGCCCACGGCGTGCACCAGCCGTTGCAGTGGAACATCGGCAGCGTCCACAGGTAGACGCTGTCCGGGGTGTGGAACGAGTGGACGATCTCGCCGTAGGAGTTCAGGTGCGCGCCGCGGTGGTGGTACATCACGCCCTTGGGCCGTCCCGTCGTCCCGGACGTGTAGTTGATCGAGATCGTGCCCTCTTCGTCGTCGACGGTCCACGGGAGGTCGTCGTCGTTGCCGCGGGCGAGCAGGTCGTCGTAGGTGACGCCGGAGCCGGTGCCGTCGCCCGGGTTGACGGGGTCGATCACCGTGATGATCTCCTCGACGGTCTTCAGCTCGCCCGCCACCGGCGCGACCATCGGGAAGAGCGCCGCGTCGACCACCAGCAGCCTGCACCCGGAGTGGTCGAGGATGTAGCGGATCTCCTCGGTGGACAGCCGGGTGTTGATCGCGACGAGCACCGCGCCCGCGAGTGGCACGGCGAAGTGCGCCACGAGCATCTCGGGGATGTTCGGCAGCAGGTAGGCCACGCGGTCGCCGGGCTCGACGCCCGAGCCGCGCAGGGCGTGCGCGACCCGGGTGGCCTCGGCGGCGAACTCCCGGTACGTGTAGCGCCGCTCGCCGTAGACGATGGCCGTCTTGTCCGGGTAGACCTCGGCGGAGCGCCCCAGGAACGTGAGCGGGGTGAGTTGTGTGTTCCAGACGGCCGTCATGGCCTGATCCTCACCCGCGCGCCCGCGACTGGCTAGTCCTCCTCGATGGAGATGGCCGCGCGGGGACAGGACGCCACGCATTCCTCCAGCTTCGGACGCAGCGCCTCCGGCGGGTGCTCGTCGAGGATGTAGAGGAAGTCGTCGTCGCGGACCTCGAACACCTCGGGCAGGATCCCCATGCAGACGGCGTTGGATTCGCAGAGATCGAAATCGACCTTCACCTTCATGTCCGGCATCGTGCACCTGCCGCGGAACGCCGGGAAGCTCAGGTGACCCTCATCTGGCGTGCGGCGGCGTGGTGCCGACGGCCGGGCCGGGGGCGATGAGGACCGCACCGGCGGGCGGGGCGGTGGGCAGGACATCCGGAGCCGCGGCGAGTGCGCTGCCCGCCATGGCGAGCGCGAGCGCGAGGCTCAGAGCTGCCGTCGCCGCAGCGACGCGCACGGACATGGTTACCCCTCGGATCGGGTGGCCGGACGTGGGGAGCGGCGGCCTGCCTACCCATCCGATCGGGTGCCGTGATGCGTTAGCCGTTCAGCGCAAGTTGGGCCGAACGGCCTAGGAGCGGCGCAGCACCGGGCGCATGGCGTCGAGGACGTCGGCGTTCTCGATGGTGCTCGGCACCGGCTCGTCGGCGCCGTCGGCGATGCCGCGCATGGTCTTGCGCAGGATCTTCCCCGAGCGGGTCTTGGGCAGCGCCGCCACGACCGCGACGTCCTTGAGCGACGCCACCGCTCCGATCCGGCTCCGGACGAGCTGCACGAGCTCGGCGCGCAGCTCGTCCTCGTCGCGGGAGACCCCCGCCTTCAGCACGACGAACCCGCGCGGGATCTGGCCCTTCATCGGGTCGGCCACGCCGATGACCGCGCACTCGGCGACGTCCTGGTGCGAGGCGAGCACCTCCTCCATCCCGCCCGTGGAGAGCCGGTGGCCCGCCACGTTGATGACGTCGTCGGTGCGGCCCATCACGAACACGTAGCCGTCGTCGTCGATGCGGCCCCCGTCGCCGGTGAGGTAGTAGCCGTCGAAGGCCGCCATGTAGGAGGAGACGAACCGGTCGTCGTCGTTCCACAGCGTGGGCAGCGAACCGGGCGGCATCGGCAGCTTGACGACGATCGCGCCATCCGTGCCGTCGGTGATCCGCTTCCCGGACGCGTCGAGCACCTGCACGTCCCAGCCGGGCAGCGGCCGCGTGGGGGAGCCGGGCTTGATCGGCAGCAGCTCGATGCCGGCCGGGTTGGCGACGATGGGCCACCCGGTCTCGGTCTGCCACCAGTGGTCGATCACCGGGATGCCCAGCAGCTCGGACGCCCAGTGGTAGGTCTCCGGGTCCAGCCGCTCACCCGCGAGGTAGAGGTACTCGAGCGAGGAGAGGTCGTACTTGGCGGCGTACTCGCCGTCCGGGTCCTCCTTCTTGATCGCCCGGAACGCCGTGGGCGCGGTGAACAGACTGCGCACCCCGTGCTCGGCGACGACCCGCCAGAACTGCCCGGCGTCCGGCGTGCCGACCGGCTTGCCCTCGTAGAGCACGGTGGTGGCCCCGGCCAGCAGCGGCGCGTAGACGATGTAGGAGTGGCCGACGACCCAGCCGACATCGGACCCGGTGAAGATCGTCTGCCCGGCGCCGACGGCGTAGACGTTGGGCATCGACCAGTGCAGCGCCACCGCGTAGCCGCCGCCGTCGCGCACCACGCCCTTCGGCTTCCCGGTCGTGCCGGAGGTGTAGAGGATGTAGAGCGGGTCGGTGGCCTTGACGGGTACGCAGTCGGCGGGGGTGGCGGCGGCCATGGCGTCGGCCCAGTCGACGTCGTCGGCGCCCATCTCGGCGGTCGCCTGCGGCCGTTGCAGGATCACCCGCTTGCTCGGCTTGTGGTGCGCGATCGCGATGGCCTCGTCGAGCAGCGGCTTGTAGGGCAGCACCTTCTTGCCCTCGATGCCGCAGGAGGCCGAGACGATCACCGACGGGGTGGCGTCGTCGATGCGCACGGCGAGCTCGTTGGGGGCGAAGCCGCCGAAGACCACCGAGTGGACGGCGCCGATCCGCGCGCAGGCGAGCATCGCCACCGCGGCCTCGGGCACCATCGGCATGTAGATCACCACGCGGTCGCCGACGCCGACGCCGAGACCGGCGAGCACGCCCGCGAACGTGGCGACCTCGTCGCGCAACGCGGCGTAGGTGTAGGTGCGCTGCGTCCCGGTGACGGGCGAGTCGTAGATGAGGGCGGCCTGCTCGCCCCGGCCCGCGTCGACGTGGCGGTCGAGCGCGTTGTGGCAGACGTTCAGCCTGCCGTCGGGGAACCAGCGGTAGAACGGCGGCCGGGAGGCGTCGAGCGCTCGGGTGGGTGGGGTCTCCCAGTCGAGCCCGCGCGCGGCTTCCAGCCAGAAGGCCTCGGGGTCGTCGGTGCTGGCCCGGAAGACATCTTCGTACGCACCCACCGTTTGACCTCCTCGCCTGCTGCGCCTGCGCCGACCTTATGGCCGTCGGCGGTACACCGACTACCCGGCCAGGTGGGCAGGGTGGTATCACCCGTTCGGCAGACTTACCGGAGCCTTGAGTCACTCGTTCGACTCATTGTGACCCTGCCGCTACGCGCCGTCGTCCCGCTGACGCAGGTGCCCGCGCGACCCCGGCCCGTGCTGGCGGTGGTCGTCGTGAGCGTCGCCGCGGTGGTCGTGACGCTGGCGGGGTGGCGGGGGACGGCCGTCCTGCCGCGGGCGGTGGCGGCGGCCGCGTGCGGTCCGACCTGGGTGACGGCGTGGCAGGCGGCCATGCAGCCGGGCACGCCGCCGCGGGCGGTGGCGGGCGGCGGCACGCTCCGGATGGTGGTGCGGCCCCAGGTGGGCGGTGCGCAGCTCCGCGTGCGGCTCTCCAACGCGTACGGGTCGGCGCCGCTGTCGGTCGCTGCGGTGTCGGCGGCAGGCGCGGGGGGCGGGCCGAAGGCGGCGGTCGGGACCGAACAGCCGGTGACGTTCGGCGGGCAGGCGGGCACGGTGATCCCGCCGGGGGCGGAGGCCGTGAGCGACCCGGTCGCCGTGGTCGCCGCGGGCCTGCTGGCGGTGACGATCGCCGTGCCCGCGCTGCCCGCCGTCGTCAGCGCGCACCCGGTGGCCCTGCAGACCTCGTGGCTCGCGCCCCGTGGCGGCGCGCCCGGCACGCCCACGACGTCCTGGCTGCTGCTCAGCGGGGTGGACGTGCTGGCGCCGCGGCCGGTGCACGCGGTCGTCGCGGTCGGGGACTCGATCACCGACGGGGTCGGCACCGCGCCCGACGCCGACGCCCGCTGGACCGACGCCCTCGCCACCCGCCTGGCCGCCGCGGG
>DATAOO010000279.1:0-5826 GCA_036265695.1 Pseudonocardia sp.
GTGGGCGCACGGCGCCCACCCCGCCGTTGTTCCGCCTTCAGAGCCGGGCGGCCACGGAGTCCCACACGCGGGACGCGAGCAACGCCTTCGAGCCGGTCGGCAGCTCGGTCTCGCTGCCGTCGGCACCGAGGAGCCATCCGGCGTTGTCGGCCACTTCGAACGCCGTGCCCTCGCCGACCGCGTTGACCACGAGCAGGTCGCAGCCTTTCCGCGCCAGCTTGGCCCGGCCGTGGTGCAGCGCGTCGCCGGTGTCGTCGCCGGTCTCGGCCGCGAAGCCGACGACGACCTGCCCCGGCTCGCGCGCGCCCACCAGCTCGACGAGCACGTCGGGGTTCTGCGTGAGCGCGAGGGGCGGCGGGTCCGCCGACCCGGACTTCTTGATCTTGTGGTCGACCAGCGAGGTGGGCCGGAAGTCCGCGACCGCGGCCGTCATCACGATGGCGTCCGCGCCCTTGGCCGCGACGTGCATGGCGTCGCGCAGCTGCAGCGCAGACCCGACCCGCACCACGTCGACGGCCGCCGGATCGCCGAGGTCGGCCGTGTGCGCCGCGACGAGCGTGACCTTGGCCCCGCGCTGCGCGGCGACCCGCGCGAACGCGTAACCCTGGCGCCCCGACGACCGGTTGCCGAGGAACCGGACGGGGTCGAGCGCTTCCCGGGTGCCCCCCGCGGACACGACCACGCGGCGACCGGCGAGGTCGCGCGGCAACGCGGTGGGCCGCTCCAGGAGGAGCCGGGCCAGCTCGGCGATCTCGGCGGGGTCCGGGAGACGCCCGGGACCGGTGTCCTTGCCGGTGAGGCGGCCCGATGCGGGGTCGAGTACGACGGCACCCCGCTGGCGCAGCAGCCCGACGTTGGCCTGCGTCGCCGGGTGCTCCCACATCTCCGTGTGCATCGCGGGCGCGAACAGCACCGGACACCGGGCAGTGAGCAGGGCGGCGGTGAGGAGGTCGTCGGCGCGGCCGTGCGCGGCCCGCGCGAGCAGGTCCGCGGTCGCGGGCGCGACGACGACCAGGTCGGCCTCCTGGCCCAGCTTCACGTGCGGCACCGACGGCACGTCGGCGAAGACCCCCGTGTGCACCGGTTGGCCCGACAGCGCCTCGAACGTTGCGGCGCCGATGAACTCCAGGGCCGACGTCGTGGGCAGCACCCGCACGGAGTGCCCGGACTCGGTGAACCGCCGCAGCAGCTCACAGGCCTTGTAGGCGGCGATGCCGCCCGCCACCCCGAGGAGTACCCGGGGCGCGGACACGCCTACTGCTCGCCTTCGGTGTGCTCCAGCAGGCCGGACTGGATCTCGCGCATCGCGATCGAGAGCGGCTTCTCACGCGGGCCCGGCTCGACGAGCGGACCGACGTACTCCAGCAGGCCCTCACCGAGCTGCGAGTAGTAGTCGTTGATCTGGCGGGCGCGCTTGGCGGCGTAGATCACGAGGGCGTACTTCGAGCTCACCTGGCCGAGCAGATCGTCGATGGGCGGGTTGGTGATGCCCTCGGGGACGGAACCGGCGCGGGCGCCGGTCAGCGGCATGCTCACTCGTGTACTCCTGAAAGGGGGTGCCCAGAAAACGGAAACGTTCCGACCATCAACTCTACCAACCGCTCCGCGGTGGCCTGGACGTCCTCGTTGACGAGCGCCACGTCGAACTCCGCGCGGGCCGCCAACTCCTCGCGGGCGGTCTGCAGGCGCCGCGCGAACTGCTCGGGCGACTCCGTGCCGCGCTGGCGCAGGCGGCGCTCGAGCTCGTCGATCGACGGGGGCTCGACGAACACGCTCACCGACTCGGGCATCGCGGCCTTCAGGGCGCGGGCGCCGTGCAGGTCGACCTCGACCAGCACCGGCCGCCCCTCGGCCAACGCGCGCTCGACGGGCTCGCGCGGCGTGCCGGAACGCTGCAGGCCGCCGTGGATCTCGGCCCACTCCAGGAGGTCGCCACGCGTGATCAGCTCGTCGAAGCCCGCGTTGCCCACGAAGTGGTAGTCGCGGCCGTCCACCTCGCCCGCGCGGGGGGCGCGGGTGGTGGCCGAGACGCTGAAGAACAGGTCCGGCAGCCGGGCCCGCAGAGCCGCGACGATGCTGGACTTGCCGACGCCGGAAGGGCCCGCCAGCACGATCAACCTGCCCCTGCGGGCAGCGTCGGCGCCGCTCAACGCGGGCCCTTCCGGATGGCGTCGGTCGTGCTCACTCCTCGAAGTCGGCGAGAAGCGCCTTGCGCTGGCGGTCACCGAGTCCACGCAGCCGACGCGACGGTGCGATCTCCAGCCGCTCCATGATCTGAGCGGCACGCACCTTCCCGACTCCCGGCATGGCCTCGAGAAGCGCGGAGACCTTCATCTTGCCGAGCACGTCGTCCGAGTCGGACTGCTTCAGCACCTCGGTCATGCTGACGCCACCGCGCTTGAGACGCTCCTTCAGCTCAGCCCGGACCCGGCGCGCCTCGGCGGCCTTCGCCAACGCAGCGGCACGCTGTTCCTCGGTCAGCTGGGGAAGGGCCACGGTCTCCTCCGTCTTTCGTCCGCGCACCCCGTTCGTGGTGCGTCTTTCGCCACCGACGGGGCCAGCCCGCGTGGTCTTCGCCGAACGTACCCACGACCCCGCCCCCAGGGGAAACGGGGGTGCCACCTGTGCGTTCTCGGCGGCCGTCCACCCGACGGGGTGATAACACACCTCATGCGCCGAGAGCACGCACCGACGCGCCGGCGGGTGTCTCGATGTGGTGGGTATCGCCCACGCGAGCGCAATCGGCGCATCCCGACGACCACTCCCCGCAGTCGGACGATCACAGGTGGCCAACAAGACGTCAGGGATCGTTCGCCGATCGGTCCCCGTGCGGCCACCAGCGGTGCACGGGGGACACGGCGACGGCCCAGGCCCGACGGCTAGTGCGCGGCAGCGAGCTCGTCGCGCAGCGCCTCGGCGGCGGCGCGCAGACGAGCCGGGTGCGGGCCCGCCGCGAGCACCGACCGGCTCGCGGACGGCAGCACGGGCCCGCCGACGCCGCGGAAGCGGGCTGCGATGTCCGCGGGCCCGGCGCCCTGCGCGCCGAGCCCGGGGGCGAGTACCGGGCCGTTGAGGGCGGCCAGGTCGAGCCCGTGGTCGGCGGTGGCCCCCACGACGAGCCCGACGCCGCCGCACGGCGCAGCGGCCCCGTTGCGCGCCGCCGCGTCGTCGACGATCCCCTGCGCCACCGAACGCCCGCCGCGCTCGGCCGACTGCACCGTCGCACCCTCCGCGTTCGACGTCCTGGCCAGCACGAACACCCCCCGGCCCGCCGCCTCGGCGGTGTCGAGGGCCGGGGCGAGCGACCCGAAGCCGAGGAAGGGCGAGAGCGTGACCGCGTCGGCGGCCAACGGCGCGCCCGGCGCGAGGTAGGCGTCGGCGTAGCCCTGCATCGTCGAGCCGATGTCGCCCCGCTTGACGTCCAGCAACACGAGCGTGGACGTGCCCGCGAACCCGCCCAACAGCCGCTCCAGCACCGCGATGCCACGCGAACCGTGCCGCTCGAAGAACGCCGACTGCGGCTTGACCAGCGCAACGCGCCCGGCCAGGGCGTCGAGGCAGGCGTCGGCGAACCGGGCGAGCCCGTCGACGTCGTCGGCGAGCCCCCACCTCTCCAGCAGCGGCCCGTGCGGGTCGATTCCGACGCACAGCGGGCCCAGCGCCTCGACGGCGGCGCACAGCCGCGCGCCGAACCCGCCGCTCACCGGCGCGCCCCGGACGACGATCGCGGCGAGCGGCAGCCCATGACGCCCGCGGCCGTCGCGAGGTGCCGTTCGCGCCGATCGTCGAGCGCCCGCGGGCGCGTCACCGCGCGGACCCCTTCAGCGCCGCGTGCGCCTCCTGCAGCGACCGCACGCCGATCCCGCCCGCCTTCATCGCCTCGATCCCCTGCACCGCGGCGGCCGCCCCCTGCACGGTCGTGATGCACGGGATGCCCTTCGCCACGGCCGCCGAGCGGATCTCGTACCCGTCGATGCGCGGGCCGGAGTTGCCGTACGGGGTGTTGATGATCATGTCGACGGCGCCCGCCATGATCACGTCGATGATCGTCTCGGAGTCCTCGTCCGTGCCCTCGTAGTGCTTGCGCACCTCCGTGACGGCGAGCCCGTGGCGGCGCAGCACCTCCGCCGTGCCCGCCGTGGCCAGCACCTCGAACCCGAGCGCGGCCAGCCGCAGCACCGGGAAGATCATCGCCCGCTTGTCCCGGTCGGCCATCGACACGAACACCCGCCCGGACGTCGGCAGCGACCCGTACGCCGCCGCCTGCGACTTCGCGAACGCCGCCCCGAACGAGGCGTCGAAGCCCATCACCTCGCCGGTGGACTTCATCTCGGGGCCGAGCAGCGGGTCGACACCCTTGCCCTCCGGCGTGCGGAACCGGTGGAACGGCAGCACCGCCTCCTTGACCGCGATCGGCGCGTCGGGCGGCAGCACGCCGCCGTCGCCGTCCGCCGGGAGCAGCCCCTCCTCGCGCAGCCCGGCGATCGACGCGCCGAGCATGATCCGCGCGGCCGCCTTGGCCAGCGGCACGGCCGTCGCCTTCGACACGAACGGCACCGTGCGCGACGCCCGCGGGTTGGCCTCCAGCACGTAGAGCACGTCGCCGTGCAGCGCGTACTGCACGTTGAGCAGGCCCCGCACGCCGACGCCGTGCGCGATCGCCTCGGTGGAGCGGCGCACCTGGTCGAGCACCGACCGCCCGAGCGTGATCGGCGGCAGCGCGCACGACGAGTCGCCGGAGTGCACCCCCGCCTCCTCGATGTGCTCCATCACGCCGCCGATGAACACCTCGGTGCCGTCGCAGAGCGCGTCGACGTCGATCTCGACGGCGTCGTCGAGGAACCGGTCGACGAGCACCGGGCGGTCCGGGCTGATCGTGGTGGCCCGCGCGATGTAGCCCGCCAGGGTCTCGTCGTCGTACACGATCTCCATGCCGCGCCCGCCCAGCACGTACGAGGGCCGGACGAGCACCGGGTAGCCGATGCGCTCGGCGATCTCGCGCGCCTGCTCGAACGACGTGGCCATCCCGAACGCGGGCGCGGGCAACCCGGCCTTGCGCAGCACCTCGCCGAACGCGCCGCGGTCTTCGGCGAGGTCGATCGCCGCCGCCGACGTGCCCACCAGGGGCACGCCCGCCGCCGTCAGCCGGTCGGCGAGCCCGAGCGGGGTCTGGCCGCCGAGCTGCACGATCACGCCCGCGACGGTGCCGGACTCCTGCTCGGCGTGCACCACCTCGAGCACGTCCTCGAACGTCAGCGGCTCGAAGTAGAGGCGGTCGGCGGTGTCGTAGTCGGTGGAGACGGTCTCCGGGTTGCAGTTGACCATCACGGTCTCGAAGCCCGCGGCCCGCAGCGCCATCACGGCGTGCACGCACGAGTAGTCGAACTCGATGCCCTGCCCGATCCGGTTGGGCCCGGAGCCGAGGATCAGCACCTTCGGCCGCTGCGTCTGCGGGGCGATCTCGGACTCGGCCGCGGGGTCGGTCTCGTAGGCGCTGTAGTGGTACGGGGTGCGCGCGGCGAACTCGGCGGCGCAGGTGTCGACGGTCTTGTAGACCGGCCGCACGCCCAGCCGGTGCCGCAGCGTGCGCACGCCGTCCTCGCCCGCGAACTCGGGGCGCAGGCCTGCCAGCTGCCGGTCGGAGAGGCCAGCCCGCTTGGCCCGCCGGAGCAGGGCCGCGTCGAGCACCGGCGCGTCGACGATCTCCGCGCGCAGCGCCACGAGCCCGTCGATCTGGTCGACGAACCACGGGTCGATGCGCGACCGCCGCGCCACCTCGGCCGCGGGCACCCCGGCCCGCAGCAGCCGCTCGACGCCGTAGATCCG
>DATAOO010000280.1:0-7381 GCA_036265695.1 Pseudonocardia sp.
CGACATCAGCCCCGCGATCCCGGAGATCTCCACACCGGTCTCGCTCGGCGTGATCCTCGTGGTGCTGGTCGTGGTCACGGTCGCGAGCCTGCTGAAGACGCGCAAGGACCCCACGCTCCACGCGCACGCGGGCTCGATCACCGGCCACAAGCCCGCCAAGCAGGCCGAGCCGCAGGAGAAGCGTCAGATGCCGTAGTGCCAGATCGTGAGCGCGTAGCCGCCGAACCAGGCGGACGCGAGCGCGGCGGCCACCACCACGGCTACGGCCGTGCCGGTGCGCCGCCGCGCCAGCCCGATCGCCACGGGCAGCAGCAGCGTGAACGCGGGCACCAGCAGCCGCAGCTTGGAGTGCGCGGGGCCGTTCGAGCACCACACGAGCACGAGCACGAGCGCCCCGTACACGACGAGCGGCCACGGCAGCCGCACCCGGATCGCGACGACGAGCAGCACCAGGCTGGCGGCCAGCGCGAGGACGATGGCGAGGTCGTACACCTCCGAGCCGTCGGCGAGCGCGTCGCCCGTGAACGAGGCGGTCGAGACGCCGCCGTCGAGGTAGGAGGACCAGCCCGCGCGCTGGATCCGGCTCCAGCCGTCGAGCTGGCCGGTGGCGAGCGCGACGTAGGCGAGGTAGCCGAGCACCCCGCAGGGCGCCAGGATGCCGCCGACCCACGGCCGCCAGCCGTCGCGGTGCTTGATCACGGCGACGAGGGCGGCGAGGCCCACCGCGGCGATCAACGCGGTGGCGGTGGGCCGCACCAGCCCGGCCGCCAGCGTGCACGCCCCAGCCGCCACCCACTGCCTGCGCAGCACGCCGACCAGCGCCCAGGACGTGAACGCGCAGAACAGCGCCTCGGTGTAGGTCATCGACAGCACGACGCCCATCGGTGCGGCCGCGAACAGGCCGACAAGCAGCAGCCCGGCCCGGCGCGACCCGCCGGCCACCAGCTCGCCGAGGCGGGTGAGGCCGTAGGCGGCCACGATCCCGGCGACCAGCGAGACGACCAGGCCCGCGAGGATGAGGTTGCCCCCCGTGAGCCAGCCGGTGGTCGCGACCAGGGCGGGGTAGCCGGGGAAGAACGCCTTCGCCGTGTCCGGGGTGTGGTTGCCGAAGGCGTCGAGCATGTCGTCGGGCACGTCGTACCCGTAGCGGGCGATCGCGACCATCCACGTGCCGTCCCACGCGTTGAGCGCGGTGGGCAGCCTGCCGAAACCCGCCATCAGGCCGAGCACCGCGACGCCCACCAGGCGCACCGCGACGTAGATCCCGGCCGGGGCCAGCGCGTGGAGCACCCGGCGGCCGCGCGTGGGCGACGGCCGCGCCTCGTCGGGGACATCGGCGACCACGGGGACGTCGGTGGCGCTGGCCACGGGCGCTCCCTCCTCGTCTCCGGTCCGGGAGGCAGCGTACGCCGAGCCGGGCCGCCTCCCACGAACCCCGCCCCGTAACGCCGCCCCGGCCCGGCGCGAGCCCCGTCACATGACCATGCGACGTGGGGTGGTGGCACGGAGCCCGCGGCGGCGGGCGGTGGCGTTCGGCGGGGTGCGGCCCGCTCCTGCGGGCCACGGTGCTCGGCGCGGCGCCGGACACCGCACGCCGCCAGCCCTGCGCCGGGTCAGGGTGTCGGGTGCGGCGCTCGCGCTGGAGTGGGCCGTCCGTTCCTGGTGAGCGGTTCGCGCAGCACCCACGTGTCCTTGGCGCCGCCGCCGCGCGAGGAGTTGACGATGAGGCTGCCCGCGGGCGCGACCCGGCTCAGCGCCGCGGGCAGCACCCGCACGTCGGTGCCCGTGCCGCGGCGGGACTGGATCACGAACGCCCGCAGGTCCACCGCGCGCGGCTCCAGCTTGTCGCCGGAGAACGTCGGGTGCGACGAGAGCCGGACGAGGTCCTGGGCCACCCAGGCCGCGGGCCTCGCCCGGATCGCCGTCGCCAACTCGGCCAGCTCGTCGCGGCTCGCGTGCGGCCCGATGACGATGCCCTGCCCGCCGTAGCCGTCGACCGGCTTGAGCACGAGCGCGTCGAGGCGGTCCAGCACCTCGGCGCGGCGGACCGGGTCGACGCACGGGTAGGTGGGCACGTTGGCCAGCAGGGGGGCCTCGTCGAGGTAGTAGGTGATCATCTCGGGGACGTAGGCGTAGACGACCTTGTCGTCGGCCACTCCGTTGCCCATCGCGTTGACCAGCGCGACCCGCCCCCGCGCCGCCGCGTTGCAGATCGCGCGCCCGATCGGGCGCAGGTCGGCGCCCTCCGCGGTGAGCAGCGCGCGCTCGTCGATGCGCCGGTACAGGGTGGACAGCCGTCGCCTGCCGCCCTCCTCGACGAGGAACACGCCCTCCTCGGTCACCTTCAGGTCGCGCGGCGTCACCAGCGGCACGCCCATGCGTTCGGCGAGCAGTTGGTGCTCGTAGAACGCCGAGTCGACGGAGCCCACCGACAGGAGCGCGACCTCGTCGTGGCCCGGCAGGTCCGGGTCGCTCGCCGAGAGCAGCGCGCCTCGCAGCTGGCCCGCCACGCCCTCCAGGCTGACGACGCCCGCCGGTGGCTCCAGGTCGGGCATCACGCTGCGGATGAGCCGTCGGGACGTGATCGCGTACCCGATGCCCGAGGGCACCCGCAGGTTGTCCTCCAGCACGAGCCAGTGGTCGGCGCGGTCGCGCACCAGGTCGATGCCCGCCACCGCGATCCGCACGGCGTCGGCGGGCGTGAGGGTGCCCTGCCTGCTCCAGCCGGGGGCGTCCTCGACGACCGCCGCGGGGACCACGCCGTCGGTGACGATCTGCCGGGAGCCGTAGACGTCGCGCAGGAATGCCTCGAGCGCCCGCACCCGCTGCGTGAGCCCGGCCGAGAGGCCCGCCCAGTCGTCCGCGGTGACGATGCGCGGCACGAGGTCGAGCGGGAACAGCCGGTCCGGAGCGCCGTCGCCGACCCGGAACGTGACCCGCCGCGCGCGTTGCTCGGTGCGGAGCGCCGACTCGGCCGCGGCCAGCCCGCGGTTGCCCATGCGGCTGAGCGCGCGGAACATCCAGCCGTACTCGGGCCGCACCTCGCCGTCGACGCCGACCGCCTCGTCGTAGCCGTCGGGGTGGTAGGCCGCGATCAGATCGGGCCGCACGGGCACGGTGTCGGGCGGCTCGAGCACCGGGTCGCGGCCCTGGGTGCGGGCGATCAGCGCGTCGACGACGTCGGAGAGCTCGCCGCGACGGCCGAACGTGCGCCGCTGGCGGGCGGCGGCGCTGCCCGTCATGAGCGTGGCCTCGGACAGCGCGAGGACCTGCTCCCAGTCGCCGACCTCCTCCAGCTGCGGACGCAGCTCGTGCACGAGGCGGCCGACCAGCAGCTGGGGCGCGACGAGCTGGGGCCTTTCGCCTTCGAGGTCGACAAGGTCGCCCTCAAGGCCCGAGCGCGCCGCGCGCCAGCTGCTCGCGCGCAGCAGCTCGTGGCGGCTGTCGGGCAGCGGGCGGCCCGCCTCGAGGTCGACGCGGGCCCGGGCGACCAACGCGCGGAAGAGGCCCGCGATGAGCACGACGTCCTCGACGTCCGGGCAGGCGTCGCACACCCGCAGCTCGACCGTGGGGAGGTGCGCGCTCGGCCGGATGTCGAAGTACACCATCCCGGCGTCGGAGATCGTGCCGGAGGCGATCAGCTCGTCGACCATGGCGTCGTAGTCGGCGCCCGTCTCGACGTGGCCGGGCGGGCCCGCCGTCGGCCAGCGCGACCACACCATGCTGCGGTAGCTGGCGTACCCGGTGTCCTGGCCGCGCCAGTAGGGCGAGCTGGCCGAGATCGCCAGCAGCGTGGGGAGGTAGGGCGCGACGCGGCGCACGACCTGCACCGCGACGTCCCGGTCGGGCACGTCGACGTGCACCTGGGCGCCGCAGATGTGCTGCTCCCGCACCAGCAGCTGGTACTCGTGCTGCATGCGTTCGTAGCGGGCGCCCGCGGAGATGTCGTCGCCGTCGAGGTCGACCAGCGGCACGGTGCCCGCCGCGACCACGCCCAGCCCGAGCGGCTCGGCCACCGACTCCAGCGTGCCGCGCAGGCGACGCAGGTGGCCGCGCAGCTCGTCGAGGGTGGTGCACACCGGGGTGTTGGTCTCGACGAGCGAGCGCTGGAGCTCGGGGGCGAACTCGGCGCCGTCGAGCTGGGCCAGCAGCGCGTCGACCTCGGGGGCCGAGCGGCGGGTCTGCAGGTCGACGACGTGGAACTCCTCCTCCACGCCGAGGCGCGGGAGCTCGCTCATGACGCCGAACGCTATGCGTCCGATGTTACGGCCGTGTCACCGCCCCCTCGCTGAGTCCGCAACCCGCCGTGGTGAGTCGCACGTTTCGCCGTGGTGAGTCGGGCATCCTGCCCCGGTGAGTCGTACGTTTCGCCGTGGTGAGTCGGGCATCCTGCCCCGGTGAGTCGCACGATTCGACGTGGTGAGTCGGGCGATCGGGTGGGTCGGTCCCCGCCACGGTCCCCGCTCTGCCATGCCGTTCGCGGCGGGCGCCGACGTCGCGTGCCTCAGCCGACCAGGACGCCGTCGACGAGCCGCGGTGCCGCCGCGCTGACGTCGAGTGCCGCGGCCAGGTCGACGTCGGTGCCGTAGCCGTCGGCGACCAGCTCCCGGCCCGACGCGAGCCCGGCGAGCACGGCGGGCAAGCGGCCCGCGGCGGCGGCGAACTGCGCCGCGACGAGCTCGGATTCCGGGGAGAGCGACCCACGGCCGATCGCGGCGATGATCGCGCCCGCACCGAGTGCGTCCTCAGCCGCGATGCGCAGCGCGTCGTCGGGCCACCGCTCGCCCGCGGGCACCAGCCCGATCGGGCCGCCCACGGCCTGCGCGGCGGTGGCCACGGCGGTCGCGTTGCGCAGGCAGCCTGCCAGCACGAGCACGTCATGGCACGCGGCCGCGGCGCACAGGGTCGCGCCGTTGGGCGACGGCAGCGCCAGCACGGTGCCCGCGGCCAGGTCGAGCAGCGATGACGGCCGCAGCGACGGCCCGTCGCCGTCCCGGGGCCCCGCCTGCAACGCCCCGTGCGTGGCCGCCTCCCGCGCGGCGTACGGGTTGTGCCACCGCTGGGGGAGCACCCGGGCGCCGCGGCCCACGGCGACGTCGACCGAGGTGCAGAACGACAGCACGTCCACGATCACGACGACGGCGCACTCGCGCGCCAGCAGCTCGACCCCGTGCCGCCCCCACTCGCACCGCACGTCGTAGTCGCCTTGCTGATGCTCGACCCGCACCTCGTCGATGCTCCTCCGCCTGCGCGATCGCCGCGACCGGTGCGCGACGGCTCCGGCAACCACACGGACGTCCCGATCGCGTCGATCAGCGCGGGCGGCGACCGGGGTAGCTTCGGCTGGTGGGTGTTCAGGACGTGCTGGGGCGGGTGGGGCTGCCGGAGCCGGTGGCCGAGCTGGCCGCCCGGCGGTGGGATGCGGTGGTGGTCGGCGGCGGCCACAACGGGCTCACCGCGGCCGCCTACCTCGCCCGCGCGGGGCGTTCGGTGCTCGTGCTGGAGGCCCGCGAGCAGCTCGGCGGCGCGGCCACCTTGGACCGCCCGTTCAGCGACGACCGTTACCTGGTCAGCCCGTGCGCGTACGTCGTCGGCTTGCTGCACCCGCTGGTCGTCGACGAGCTGGACCTGCGCCGCCACGGGTTCGACCTCGTCCTCCTCGACCCCAGCCTCTGGTGCCCGTTCCCCGACGGCACGTCGATCGCCGTCTACGCCGAAGCCGAGCGCACGCTCGCGCAGGTCACCGCGCTCGCCCCGGCCGACGTCGACGGCTTCCGCGCCTACGAGGCGCTCTTCGAGCGCATCCGGCGCGCGCTGCGCACCGGCCCCCGCGACACCTGGGTGGGCGAGAGCCCCGACCGCGGCGAGCTCGCCGAGCTCCTCGACCCCGAAGCCCTCGACGTCGTCCTCCACCGCTCCATCGCCGACGTCGTCGAAGAGCACGTCCGCGACGGGCGCCTGCGGGCCCTGCTGCACGGCCAGGGCGTGATCGGCACCTGGGCGGGCCCGCGCGACCCCGGCACCGCGGGCGTGCACGCGATGCACGCCATGGGCACGCTCGCCGACGGGCGGTGGGGCTACGTGCGCGGCGGCACCGGCCGGGTGTCGTTCGCGCTGGCCGACGCGGCCCGCGAGCACGGGGCTGTGCTGGCGTCGGGCGTGCCGGTCGCGGCCATCGAGCCGGGTGTCGGCGTGCGGCTGGCGGGCGGTGAGCTGATCCGGGCGGCGGCGGTGGTGTCCAACGCCGACCCCAAGCGCACCACCGCGCTCTGCGCCTCCGACGTGCCCACGGCCTGGCGTGCGCGGGTGGCGGCCTGGCGCTCCACCAGCCCGGTACTCAAGATCAACTGTGCCCTGTCGCGCCTTCCGACGTTCCCGGCGGCGGCCGAGCCGGGGCTGCCCCACCGGGCGATGGTGAGCATCACGTCCGGCATCGACGCCACCCAGCAGGCGTTCGAGCGGGCGGTCGCGGGCCACCCGGCGCCGTCATGGGCGGAGGTGTACTTCCCGTCGGCCTACGACCCGAGCGTCGCGCCGCCCGGCGGCCACGTGATGAGCGTGTTCGCCCAGTACGTGCCGTCCGAGCTCGCCGACGGCACCTGGGACGCGCGGCGCGACGAGATCGCCGACGCCGCGCTCGCCGAGGTGGCCCGGGCCGCACCCGACGTCGTCGACTGCGTGGCCGAGCGGGAGGTCCTCGCACCGCCGGACGTCGAGGCCCGCATCGGGCTCACCGGTGGCCACATCTTCCAGGGCGACTGCCTCCCCGACCAGATGTGGGACCGCCGCTTCGGCCCGCGCACCGCCGTGCCCGGCCTCTACCTCTGCGGGGCCGCCACGCACCCGGGGGGCAGCGTGATCGGGGTCAACGGCCGCAACGCCGCCATGGCCGTCCTCGACGACGTGAAGGTTTGACATCTAACGGTAAGATGTCGGTATGACGGAGCTCGGGAGGGCGCTGCGGCGGATCTGGGTCGACGGGCGGCGGGTCGAACGGGTGGCCTACGTGGTCGGCCTGATCCTGTTCGTCAGCGGCCTGGTGCACGTCGGCATCCTGCTGGTCACGGGGTGGACGTGGATCGGCCCGGTGTCGCTGCGCAAGGCCGCGACCTTCGGGCTCTCGTTCGGCCTCACGCTGCCCTCGGTCGCCTGGGCGACCTCGTACCTGCGCCTGCCCCCCCGCGGCCTGGTGCTCGGGGTGTTCATCGTGACCAGCGTGGTCGAGTCGGCGCTGATCAGCATGCAGGCGTGGCGCGGCGTGCCGTCGCATTTCAACTTCGCGACGCCGTTCGACACCGCCGTGTCGACGACGCTCGCCCTCGGCGGCGGCGTGATCGTCCTCGTCGGCGTCGTCTGCACCCTCGCGGCGTTCGCGGGCGCG
>DATAOO010000281.1:0-13920 GCA_036265695.1 Pseudonocardia sp.
TGTCGCGCGGACGCGCTGCGAGGCGGGCAGGAACCCGTACTCCGGACGCCCGGCCTCGGCCGGGTCCAGCCTGCCCACCACCTTGACCGACGAGTTGGCGACGATCCGCCGCTCCACCTCGGACGCCGTCTGCTGCGCGCCGATGAGGATGATGCCCAGCGAACGGCCGCGTTCGGCGATGTCGAGCAGCACTTCCTTGATCGGGCTCGACCCCTCGCGCGGCGCGTACTTGTTCAGCTCGTCGATCATCGTGAACAGCAGGCCGCCCGTGCCCGCCGCCTCCTTGCGGGCCGTCTCGGCCGCGAGCACGACGCCCACGACGAAGCGCTGGGCCCGCTCCGGGAGGTTGTGCAGGTCGACGACCGTGACCTGCTTGCCCTCGGTGGTCACGCGCCGCACCGGCGCGTCCGGCAGGTCGCCGCGCACGATCGCGCGCAGCGGCTTCAGCGACGAGCGCAGGCGGCGCAGGAACGCGTTGACCGTGCCGACCCCGGTCACCGGACCCGCCCAGAGCTTGCGGGACTCCTCCTCGAGGAGCTGGTCGGCGATGAACTCGACGAGCGCGTCGTAGGTGCGGAGGATCTCGCCGTTGATCGAGACCGCACCGTCGCCGACCGGCGTGGCCTCCCGCCGCAGGCGCGCCGCCACCGTGTGGATCACCATCGTGTACTGGTTGCGCTCGTCCTCGGCGTCGGCGAAGACGTAGGGCAGGAGCTCGCCGGTGCAGAACTCGGCGAGGGTCCACCAGAACGCGGTGACGCCGCTCGTGCGGCCCGCGACGAACGGGCGGCCGCTCGGATCGTCCGGGGTCGGTGGCGCGTAGAAGCCCACCGACGCGAACGCCCCGGCGGGCAGCCCCAGCTCGGCGTAATCGGCGATGAGGGTGCCGTCGAGGCGTTGGTTGCGGTGGTCGAGGAACAGCAGGTCCTCGCCCTTCACGCTGAACACGAGGGCCTTGGCGTTCACCGACCGCTTGCCGAGCACCCCCGACTGGAAGATCGAGTAGAGCAGGAAGAGCGCGAAGCTCGTCTTCGTGGCGACGCCGCTGATCCCGCTGATCGACACGTGCCCACCGCGGGTGCCGTCCAGGAACTCGAGGTTGAGGTAGATCGGGGCGCCATCGCGGCCCTTCCCCACGGGCACCTTGCGGTCCATCTTGTCGAAGTAGAGCGCCTGAGCGCGTTCCTCGCCGGTGGCGCGGCGCACCTCCTCGCCGGGCAGCGGCGGCACGTAGCACTCCGGCTCGACGCGGGTGGTGGTGACCTCCGCGATCTCCTGGACGTGGGCGGGCAGCACGTTGTCGGCGACGAGGAAGACGTCGGAGCCGAACTTGGTGCCTTCGTGGCGCGCGACGACCTGGGTGACGACCCCGGACGTACGCACCTCACCGATGCCCGGCACCGAGCGCGCCGTGGTGACGACGTCGTCGAGCTGCAGGTACTGCTTCGGCGCCAGGGCGACGGAGAACTGCAGCGGGGTGGCGTCTTCGGTGCCGGTGACGCGTCCGACGGGCTGGCCGGGCATCCGCCAGACGATAGCCGCTCACCGACACCCGCCCGCAGACTGTCGGGGGTTGGTGGCAGGCTCGGGCACCTCAGGCAGAGAGGAGCATCACATGCCCACCCGAGACACCACGTGGCCCGCGGGCACCCCGTGCTGGGCCGACCTGGCGGTTCCCGACATGCCGAAGGCCGTCGAGTTCTACTCCGCGGTGCTCGGCTGGTCGCTCGTCGACACCGGCGAGGAGTTCGGCCACTACCACTTCGCCCAGGTCGACGGGCACGCCGCCGCGGGTGTCGGGCCGACCATGCAGGAGGGTCAGCCGTCGTTCTGGACGCTGTACATGGCCAGCGACGACACCGACGCCACCGCCAAGCTCATCGCCGACAACGGCGGCAGCGTGATCATGGAACCGATGGACGTGCCGGGCGCGGGCCGCATGTGCATCGCGACCGACCCGGCGGGGGCGGTCTTCGGCGTCTGGCAGTCACTCGGCATGCCGGGCGCCGGGATCTACAGCGAGCCCGGCGGCATCGCGTGGGAGGACGCCCGGCTCTCCGACGTCGAGGCGGGCCGCGCGTTCTACAGCGCGGTGTTCGGCTGGACGTACGCGGAGATCCCGGGCCTCCCGCTGTCGGAGTACGGCACGTTCCACAACGGCGGCGATCCGCTCGGCGGTCTCGGCGGCCTGATGGGCGCGCCCGAGGGCACCCCGTCGCACTGGATCGTGTACTTCGGCACGGCCGACGTCGACGCCGCTCTCGCCGCGGTCGAGCAGCACGGCGGGGGCGTGCTGCAGGGAGTCGAAGACACGCCCTACGGCCGCATGGCGTTCGTGACCGACCCCTTCGGGGCGCCCTTCGCGCTGCACCAGGCCCCCCAACGCTGAGCGGGCCGGGTCGGCCCGGCGGGCGGCCCACCGGCAGCGCCACGTTCGGCGCTTGCCGAGCCGCCCGCCGGGCCCAGCACGCCGTCGGGCGGTTACCCGCGGGTCAGGGCGGTGATCCGGGTGCGGGCCGACGGCCAGCGGTCGAGCAGTTCCGCCCGTACCCCCAGGCGGAAGCCCGACCAGGTGAAGGCGGGCGCCATCGTCGTGCCCACGAGCGACCAGGCGCCCGCCGGGCTCGAGCCCTGCCACGTCCCGGCGGGCACGACGACCTGGGGCCGCTCCGCCGCGTCGAGGTCGGGGCCGAGGGTCGGCTCTTCCACCCGGCCGCCGCCGTTCCGCCCGTCGCCGGAGAGCAGGAGCATCCGCAGCGGCGAGCCCGCGTACCAGTGGTAGATCTCGGTCGCGTCCAGCCGATGCAGGGCGGAGACGTCCGGCGCGAGCAGGAGGAAGTAGATGGCGGACGAGTGCGCGTCGGTGAACGTCTGCCGGTAGAGCCCGCCCTCGTGGGGCAACGCTTGCAGCCCCAGCAGACCGGCCACCCGCTCACCCTCGGCCCGTCCGCCGACCTCGACCACCACGGCACGACCATAACGGCCGGTCACCGGCGCGACCGTGCGTCGAGTGCCGTATCGGGCCGATGACGTCGGTGAGTGAGGCGTCCATCACCGTCCGGCGCACCGGCCCGCGCGACCACCGCTCGCCGGTCGCGAACCCGTCCACAGCGGCGCGGCAAGCGAGTAACGTCTCGGTCACCATGAGTAACAGGAGGAGCGAGCCATGGTAGGCAAGCGACTCGCCGTTCGGGGGCTGGAAACACTCTGCAGAGCGATGTGGGGCTTCCCGCCCACCATCATCAGGCTGGTCGTCGACCACATGGGCCCGCTGCGGGCGATCGGCTGGTTCGGGGCGCACATGCCCCGGTTCCTGATCTCGCGCGTCGTGCTGGGGCCGGTCCGCGTGCACCTGGCCTGCATCGTCGTGTCCTTGCGCAACGGCTGCGGCTACTGCGCCTACGGCCACGTCTACGCGCTCGAACTGCTGTACATGCGCCAACACGGCCGCCTCTTCCCGATCGACGCGACGGCGCTCGAGGATTGGTACGACCTCGATCCCCGAACCCTGCGCGTACGGCTGCGCACCGCGCTGGCGACGGCCGGACTCCACGCCGAGGCCATCTGGGTCGACCGCGTGGTCGCGCTCGCCGAGGGCACCCAGACGCCGGTCGACGCGGTCGAGGCGCGCCTCGCCCACGTGGTCCGCATGGCCGACACGGCGAGTCGCATCGCGGCGGCGAACAACGCCGTGCCCGACGAGGCGCACGACCCGGTCAACAAGGATGTCGCCGTCAAGGCCCGGCACGCCGCGTTGCGGGCCACCGCGTCCATCTGATCTTTCGACTCGCGAACGCCCTGGTAGTGGCCCCCTGAGGCGGCAACGCGACGATCACGTCTGAGGACTTAACAGGACACGGCCTAGACAGGAGCCGCGCTGCGAGTCACGCTTGGCCCCACGTTCGAGACATCATCCCGGGGAGGCACCCTATGCAACTGGGCCGGAAGATCGCCGAGGGATACGCCGCAGATCCGGAAGCCGACGAGAGCGCACCGCCGGTCGCCGAGACCCCCGCGGAGCCACGGGTCGAGGTCGAGACCCCCGTCGAGCCGGTACGGGCCTGATCCATGCCCTGGCGGTCCGCCCGCCGCGCGCCTGAGCACTCCGAACAGCCGCTCGCAGGCTTCAAGCTGGCGCATCCGATGCTGTCCGCCGACGGCAGCCGAGCGGGCTTCAGCGGTGTGACCGTCGGGCGCGGGCACGTCTACCTCGCGGTCGACGACGCGATCTGCGTGCAGGGCAGCAGGCACGCCAGCCCGTCGAAGTGGTGCGACTGCGGCTTCTACTGCTTCCACGACGTCGCGTCGGCCCGCGACCTGGCGTGTGAGCCCGAGCATCGCAACGCCGTGCTGCTCGAGGTCGCCGCGTCCGGCCGCTACCGGCGCTACGAACGGGGGCTGCGCTACTCGCGGCAGCGGGTGCGGACGGTGCG
The DNA here is from genome assembly GCA_036265695.1 of Pseudonocardia sp. Lineage (GTDB taxonomy): Bacteria > Actinomycetota > Actinomycetes > Mycobacteriales > Pseudonocardiaceae > Pseudonocardia. The sequence continues at coordinate 4,434 of DATAOO010000281.1, forward strand.
GGTGAACCGCTGCGACTGCGGGCAACCCGCCACCGTCCTCGTCGACACCGGCGCGGGCAGCACCGGGTGGCGCCAGCTGCTGCCCACCTGCCTGGCCTGCGTAGGCGCCCGGCCGCGGCTTGAGCTGCAAGCGTTCGCGCGGCTGGCGGGCCACGGGGTGACGATCAGCGGCGAGGCCGCGCCTGCGGACGTCGAGCTGTCCGGGGCCGGGCAGGTCGCGCTGCTGCACGCGGAGATGGCACTGCTCCAGGCGCGGTTGGACGACCTCCAGTCCCGCCTCGACGCGTTCACCCGCGGTGGCGACGGCTAGGCGCTCGCTGCCGCATGTGGGTGACGACCGAGCGGGGGCACCGTAACGCCGCGTCCTCCATCCGTGATTAATCATCAGTGCCGTCGCGTGGGAGTAAGCACCATCCGCTCCAGCGGGCCGGACGCCTCGTCCCCCAGCGGATCGGAAAGCGAACGATGCAATACAACCCCGGTCCCGCGGGACGGCGCCCGCTCCAGGACGAGGTCACGGTGCACATCCCGGACGAGGTCACGGTGCACCTGCCCGACGGGCCGAACGGCGCCAAGCCGCCGGACGGCGTCACCGTGCTGGTGCCCGGCGCCATGCTGGCCCCCGCCCCCACGCCTGAGGCGGGCAACGCGGGCGAAGGCCCGGTGTTCGTCGACGACGGCGGCGGCCGCAAGCGCCTGATGCGCCTCGCCGGGATGCTCATCGCGCTGCTCTCCATCGGCTTCATCGCCATCATCGGGGTCGCGCTGGCCGTGCCGAACGTCGCCACGTCGGTCGGGCTGGGCGACGTCGTGCCGTACATGGTGCCCGGCGCCGCCGCCGTGGTCGCCCCGCAGACGTCGGCTCCCCCGACCCCGCCGCCCGCCCAGCCCAAGTCGACGCCCAAGCCCCAGGTCGTCGCCGAGCGCACGAACGCCGCGGCGCCCGACAACCTCGAGCCGACCGCCTCCGCCCCGACCGTCGCGCCGACGGCCACCGCGACGGCCACCGCGCCGCCCACGACCGAGCCGCCCAGCACGCAGACGCCGCCCACCCAGACCGCTCCCACGGGTGGCGACCAACCGCCGGTCGTCGTCGACAACCCGGGCTCGGGCCAGAACTGACGGCTCAGCGCACGCGGTCGTAGACCATCGCGCTCTCGCCCAGCACGCCCGTCTTCTGGTGGGCGAGGGTCCACCGGGAGCCCGGAAGGCCGTCGTCGAAGAGGCGCTGCCCCCTGCCCACGATCTCCGGGCAGATCAGGAGGAACAGCCGGTCGACGAGGTCCTCCGCGAGGAGCGCCTTGATGACGCTCGGGCTGCTGTTGACCAGGATGTCGCCCGCGCCGGTGGCCTTCAGGTCGGCGACGACGTCCGCGACGGGGGCGTTCACGAGCCGGGTGCGGTCCCACGGCGCCTCGGTCAGGGTGGACGTGAGGACCACCTTCTCCACGTCGACCAGCCACTTCGCGTAGCCGCGGTCACGGGGATCGGCGTTCTCGTCGGCCGCCACCGGGGGCCAGTACCCCAGGAACCCCTCGGCGTTGCGCCTGCCGAGCAGCGCGGTCGTCGCGCCGTCGTGGACGCGGCTGAGGTGATCGCGCCCGACGTCGGTGACGGCGTACGGCACGATCGCGCCCAGGTCGCCCGGCCCGCCGGGTCCGTTGTAGCGCCCGTCCAGGGTGAGGGCGAGGTTGGCGGTCACCCTGCGGTCCGTCGAAGTGGTCATCGTCGTTCCTTTCCGTCGGTGAGTGCGTCGGCGAGGTTGTCGAGCACCTGCGCCCATCCGGTTTCGATGCCCGCGATGTAGGGGACGGCCGCGACGGCCGTCTCGGTGATGCGCAGGTCGAGCCGCAGCCGGGTGCCGTGCGGGACGGCGGCGAGGGCGAGTGCGTAGTGGCCGGTGAACGAGACCGCGCCGGCTGCGTCGCGCACCGCGAGGTCGAAGGCGAGGTGCTCGCGTTCCACGGCGGTGTGGACGCGCCCTTCGGAGCGGTAGCGGCGCCCGTCGGCGTCGCGGTACTCGAGGACGGCGCGGCCGCCTTCCGTCGGCTCGAGGACGCAGGCGGTGACCGTCATCGACGGCGGCGCCCACCAGGAGGCGAGCAGGCCGGGGTCGACCCAGTGCTGCCAGACGGCGTCCGGCGGCGCGGCGAGCGTGCGCTCGAACACGAAGGCGCGCCCGTCGGCCCACCGTTCCCGGTCGGCGAGGGCCGACTCCGCCTCGATGGCCGCGCGGTAGCGCGCGAGGACGTCACGCTCGTCCTGGTGCGCGTCGGCGGTGACGGCGAGCTCCCGCACGCGGTCGGCGAACGCCGCCAGCGGCGCCGACTCGAGCGCGTACACCCGCCGTTGCCCGAGCGGGTAGACGGCCACGAGGCCTGCCCGGGCAAGGGTCTGGAGGTGCTTGGTGGTCTGTGGTTGGCGCAGGCCGGTGAGCTCCGCCAGCTCGCCGACCGACCGGGGTCGTTCGGCGAGGAGCTCGACGATCTGCCACCGGGCGGCGTCGCCGAGCGCCGAGGCGATGCGTTCCACGCGTCGTAGTATTCAGTTCGTAGAATATTCTTGTCAAGGAATTCTTCTGTAAGCCTGCAGTGTGCCACGCTGACCACCGTGATTTCCGACGACGAGCGCATCGCGCTGTTCCTCGACTACGAGAACCTCGCGATCGGCGCGCGCGACGGCCTCGGCGTGAGCCCGTTCGACTTCGGCCCGGTCGCCGACGCGCTGGCCGAGCGTGGCCGGGTGGTGGCCCGGCGGGCGTACGCCGACTGGTCGGCGTTCGACGAGGACCGACGGCTGATGGCCCGGGCCCAGGTCGAGCTCATCGAGATCCCGCAGCGGCTCGGCGGCTCCCGGAAGAACGCCGCCGACATCAAGATGGCGGTCGACGCGATCGAGCTCGCGTACGAGCGCAGCTTCATCACGACGTTCGCGATCGGCACGGGCGACTCCGACTTCACCCCCCTCGTCCACAAGCTGCGGGAGATGGACAAGCGGGTGATCGGCATCGGCGTGCAGTCGTCCACCTCGAAGCTGCTCCCGCCCGCCTGCGACGAGTTCCTGTTCTACGACCGGCTGCCGGGCGTCGAGCATCCGCCGCCCGAGATCGCGCCGGTGGCCGCGCCCGCCGAGGCAGAGGACCAGGACGTCGCGCCGCTGGTCACCACCACGCTGGCGGGCCTCGCCCGGCACACCGACGGCCCCGTGCTCGCCTCGCGCCTCAAGCGCGCCGTGCTGCGCAAGGACCCGACGTTCGACGAGGCCGACCACGGCTTCCGCGGCTTCGGCGAGCTCTTGCGCAACCTGGAGAGCCGCGGGGTGGTGATGCTGCGGCCGGGTAGTGCCCAGGGCGATCCCGAGGTCACCTTCCCCGAGGACGACGCGGCCGACGACGACGCGTTCGCGCTGCTCGTGGACGTCGTACGGCAGTTGGGCCGACCGCAGCTGTCCGGCCTGAAGAACCAGCTGCGCAAGCGTGAGCCGGGGTTCAGCGAGAAGCGCTACGGGTTCAACACCTTCCTCTCCTTCGTCAAGGCCGCCCGCACCCGCGGCCTGCTGGCGATGGACCGGGACGACGTGATCGACGACTACCGCCTGCACGTCACCTGAGGCGGGCGCGCGCCGCCGCCAACCGCTCGCCGATCGCCGGGCCGCCGATCGCAACGAGGTGCGCGGCCAGTGCTTCGGCGGCCGGGGTGATGCCCGTCGCGACGAGGAACGCCACGTAGCCCAGCGTGCGGGGGCGCTGGTCGCGCCGCACGATCTCGGCGACCAGCGCGAGCGCGGTCGGCTCGTCCACCTCCACCAGCGGCTCGAGGACGTCGACGAGCTGGCACGGCAGGTCGAACGACGGCCACGGGCGCCGGTCCAGCCGCTGCAGGCCGCGCCGGGTCGCGGCGACGACCTCGTGCGCCACCGCGGAGGGCGGCCCGGTGAAGATCGCCGCGCCGAGCTGGTCGCCGAAGTCCTCCCGGTCGGCGAGACCGACGAGGGCGCGCAGCGCGGCGAGCCGGGCGGGCTCGGTGCCCTTGCGCTCCGCCATCGCGTCGCTGATGCCCACCTGGGCGGCGACCTGGCCGAACGGCGCGCCGGGCTGTCCGTGCCACGGCGGTGGGGCGGGGCCTGCCGCGGCTTCGACGGCCCGGTAGCCGCGCTCCTCCCCCCAAGCGGTGAGGGCCAGGCAGGCGTGGAGCCGGTCGGACGGGTCGGCCGTCGGGTCGTCGAGCAGCGCGGCGAGGCCGGGCACCCGTTCGAGGTGGCGGTCGTCGACGAGGCCGCGGCCGACGAGTGGCGCCGGGGTGTGCAGCGGGTTGCCGTCGAAGTCGGTGTACAGCAGGTGGCGGTGGTCAGCCATGGCTCCTCCCGGGGTGGGGGCCGATGATGTACCGGCTGGGCACGACCCCGCGGATCATCCACTCGTGGTGGCGCTGGGCGTTGGCCATGTCGATCATTCGCTGGCGCAGGACGGCGGTGGCCTCCGCGTCGAGGCCGTAGGACCGGGCCGCCTCCGGGATGCGGCCTTTGCGCACGTAGAGGTCGACCGGCCAGCCCGCGATGCGGTCGGCGTCGGCCTGGATCGCGGCCTGGACGCGGTGCGGCGGGAGGATCTCGACGTCGTGGACGCGTCCCGCGTCGATGTCGGCCTGCAGCCGGACGATGTCGACCTCGATCACGGAGTCGCCGAAGTCGACCGCCGCGCGGGCGCCCGGCGCGGTGAACGACGAGTAGGGGCTGTCGTGCTTGGTCGGGGAGCGTCGGCCCAGGACGTGCTCGACGATCGACGCGGCGCCCGCCGGGTTCGCGGGCACGAGGTGGCCGTGCTCGTCGAGGTGCGACTTGCGGTTGCCCCGGGTGGCGTGCGTGCTGGTGAAGTCCTTGTCGGCCCTGCTCACACGAGCCCGGCGGGCGCGCTCGGGGTCGTGGTGCGGGCCGGGCTCCGGCACGTCCTTCGGCATCAGCGCCGCTGGGTCGGACGGTAGGCGCCGCGCGATCTCCGCCAGCTTCCCGGCCGTGGCCGTGTCGGCTGCCGCGACGGCTCCGCCCGCTGACGACGACGGGAACGAGGACGGCGACGAGGACGGCGACGGAGCCCCGTCGGCCACCCCGCCTGCCGCAGGCGCCTGCGGCGCGGTGGTGAGGGGCGGGGCGGGGGCGAAGGGGCGCGCGGTCGGCCGGGGATCCGTCCGCAACGGTGTCGGGCGGGCCGACGCCGCGTCGGCGCCTGGCGCTGGTCGAGGGCCCGACGTCCGGACGGCGGAGCGGCCCGCACCCGTCACCGCCATCAGCAGCGCGGTGGGCAACAGGTGGCCGTAAGCCCTGGCCGGGTCGGAGCCCCACCCAGGCCCGACGATCGCCGCTACCTGGCGCAACGGGTGCACGACGTCGTCGACCGCGCCCGCCAGCGCGGTCGAGGCGTTCGCCACGAACCGGCCGGGGTGGTTGAGGTTGTAGGGATCGGCCGGGTTCACGAGCCGGGCGAACCGCACGGCGTCCTCCACGCCCTCGCCGACACCCTCGACGACGTGCCCGAGCGCGACCCCGTTGGCCCGCACCCACTCGGCCGCCGCGATGGCCCGGCGTTCGCCGTCCCCCGGCGGCTCCGGAGCCGCCGCGGCCGCCGCGGCGATCTCCCGCGCCGCCACTACGGCGGCCCGGTGGCGGCGTGCGCGGGCCTCCACGAGCATCCGCCGCGCCGCCTCCACATCCGGCTCCGTCGTGGCGGCGGCCAGCGCGGTTGCGGCCGAGAAGCGCGCCGCGGCGGCGGCCGCTTGCTCCCGCGCCGCCACGAGCTCGGCGCCGAACCGCTGCCACGCCTGCGCGGCGGAGCGGAACGCCGCCGCGGCCCGCGACCAGCGATCCGGCAGCTCGGCGTACCGCACGCGGAACGCGGCGGCCGCGGCGCCGGTCCACCCCCGCACCTGCAGCGAGTCCAACCCGCGGGCGGTCGCGGCGCAGTCGGCCGCCAACAGCAGGAGGCGCTCGACCGTCGCCTCGACGGCCGTGGGGTCGCCGCGGACGAGCGCCAGCGGATCGGCGCTCTCCCCCAGCTCCGGCTCGGCGAGCACCGTCACTCCACGATCGGACGCAGGTCGTCGAGCTGCCCGGCGAACGGGTTCTCCCCCGCCAACACCCGCGCGATGAGCGCGGGCCACGTGTGGTCGGCCAGGTCCCGCGCGGTGTCGGCCCACTCCGCGCCCAGCGAACCCCACCGAGGCAGCTCCCGGTCGGGCGGCACCGCGGCCCTCACGTCCGCCCACGTGTCGCCCTCCGCGCCGGGGTCGCCCACGACGTCGTAGACGAGCCGGGCCAGCAGGTGCTCGCCGTCGCCGTCGACCCGCTCGTAGGCGCCCGCGGCCGCGCGCAGCTCCTCGGCGAGCTCGCCACCCCGGCCGACGGCCTCCCGCAGACCCCACTCCCAGCGGTCGCAGAACGCGACGAACGTGGAGGACAGCCCGGCGTGCCCGACATCGCCCGGCGCCGGGCCCAGCGCAACGACATCCGCATCAGGCCTGCCCACCGCCTCGATACCGGCCGCGGCCTCGCCGAGGGCGGCGGGCGACACCGCGTAGTCCGGACCCGTCATGGCGCGCACGCTAGGACGCGGCGCCCGGCCCGCGGGGCCGTTCGGCGAAACCGGTACCCGGCGACGGCGCCTGGCAGGATGGACCGGTGACGCTCTCGGCGAATGCGGCCCGCACCGGCATCGACCTCGCGTGGGTCGACGCCGAGGTGCGGCCTCAGGACGACCTCTTCTCCCACGTCAACGGCCGCTGGCTGGCCACCCACGAGATCCCCGACGACCGCGCGCAGGACGGCACGTTCGTGATGCTCCGCGACCGCGCGGAGGCCGACGTGCGCGCCATCGTCGAGGGCGCGGCTGAGCAGTCCGACGACGACGCTCGGCGCATCGCCGCGCTCTACGCCTCGTTCATGGACGTCGAGCGTGTGGAAGCGCTCGGGGTCGAGCCGCTGCGCCCGCTGCTCGACGAGATCGCCGCTGCCGCGGACCACACCGCGCTCGCCCGGGTGCTGGGCCGCCGCCAGCGCGAAGGTCGCGCCTCGCTGGTCGGCTCGTTCGTCTCGACGGATGCGAAGGACCCGAACCGCTACCTCGTCCACCTCAACCAGTCCGGCCTCGGGCTGCCCGACGAGTCGTACTACCGCGAAGATTCTTACGCGGAGATCCGCACGTCCTACATCGCCCACCTGGAGCGCCTCGCCGAACTGGTGGGCCTTCCGGAGCCCGCCCGTATCGCGGAGACCGTGATGGATCTCGAGACGGCGCTGGCCGCCGTCTCCTGGGACCGGGTGAGCAACCGCGACGCCGAGAAGACCTACACCCTCATGACGGCCGCCGAGCTGCGCGAGCGGGCGCCCGCCTTCGCCTGGGACGCCTGGCTCGACGGCCTCGGCGCGCCCGAGGGCGCGTTCGCCGAGATCGTCGTACGCCAGCCAAGCTTCGTCGAGGCGGCGGCGAGCCTGTGGCAGGAGCGCCCGCTCGCCCAGTGGCAGGCGTGGCTGTCGCTGCGCACCGCGTCCGCGTGCGCCGACTTCCTGTCCGAGGCCGTCGTGCAGCAGGACTTCGCGTTCTACGGCCGCACGCTGTCGGGCACCCCGCAGATCAAGGACCGGTGGAAGCGCGGGGTGGCGCTCGTGGAGGCCTCGGTCGGCGAGGCGGTGGGGCGGCTGTACGTCGAGCGGCACTTCCCGGCGTCGTCGAAGGAGCGCATGATCACGCTCGTCGCGAACCTCGTCGAGGCCTACCGGCAGAGCATCTCCACGCTCGACTGGATGGGCCCGGCCACCCGCGAGCGGGCGCTGGAGAAGCTCGGCAAGTTCACGCCCAAGATCGGCTACCCGGACAAGTGGGAGGACTACTCCGCCCTCGACGTCCGCGCCGACGACCTGCTGGGCAACGTCCTCCGCGCAGGCGCCTGGCTCACCGACCGCGAGCTGGCCAAGATCGGCAAGCCGGTCGACCGCGACGAGTGGTTCATGACCCCGCAGACCGTCAACGCCTACTACCACCCGCGGCTCAACGAGATCGTGTTCCCGGCCGCGATCCTGCAGCCACCGTTCTTCGACCCCGACGCCGACGACGCGGCCAACTACGGCGGCATCGGCGCCGTGATCGGGCACGAGATCGGCCACGGGTTTGACGACCAGGGCAGCAAGTACAACGGCGACGGCGCCATGATCGACTGGTGGGAGGCTACCGACCGGGCCGAGTTCGACCGGCGTGCCCAGGCGCTCATCGACCAGTACTCGGCGCTGTCCCCGGCGGCCCTGCCCGACCACAAGGTCAACGGCGCGCTGACCGTCGGCGAGAACATCGGCGACCTCGGCGGCCTCACGATCGCGCTCAAGGCGTACAAGATCGCGGTGGGCGACGCGGAGGCCCCCGAGATCGACGGGCTCAGCGGCTACCAGCGCGTCTTCTTCGGATGGGCGCAGATCTGGCGCATCGTCACCCGAGAGGCCGAGGCGATCCGCAGGCTCACCATCGACCCGCACAGCCCGCCCGACCTGCGGTGCAACGCCGTGGTCACCAACCTCGACGCGTTCCACGAGGCGTTCGACGTGCACCCCGGCGACGCGCTGTACACCGCGCCCGAGCACCGCGTGCGGATCTGGTGATGACGCGCGTGGCGGTGCTGGGCACCGGGATCATGGGCGCGGGCATGGCGCGCAGCCTCGCGCGGGCGGGCCTGGACGTCGCGGCGTGGAACCGCAACCCGGACAAGGCGCGGCCGTTGGCCGATGACGGCATCGCCGTGGCCGAGAAGCCGGAGGAGGCCGTCGCGGGTGCCGCGGTGGTCGTGACCATGCTGTTCGACGCCGCGTCGGTCGCCGAGGTGATGACCGGCGCGCTGCAGGCGATGGCCGACGGCGCCGTGTGGGTGCAGACCAGCACGGTCGGCCTCGACGGCACCGCCGAGCTGGCCCAGCTCGCCCGCGAGCACGGGGTGGGGTTCGTCGACGCGCCCGTCCTGGGCACCCGGCAGCCCGCCGAGCAGGGCCAGCTCACCGTGCTGGCCGCGGGTCCGACCGAGCTGCGCGACGCGGTGGCGCCCGTGTTCGACGCGATCGGCGCCAAGACCGTGTGGGTCGGCGACGAGCCCGGCGCCGCGCACCGGCTCAAGCTGGTGGTCAACGCCTGGGTGTTGTCCGTGGTCACGGGCACGGCGCAGAGCATCACCCTCGCCGAGAAGCTCGGGCTCGACCCGCAGCTCTTCCTCGACGCGATCGCGGGCGGTGCCATGGACGCGCCGTACGTGCAGCTCAAGGGCCGTGCGATGGTCGCGGGCGACTACTCGCCGGCATTCGCCGTGGACGGCGCGCTCAAGGACAGCGGGCTCATCGCCGATGCGTTGCGCGCCACCGGCGCCGACGGCCGGCTGATCACCGCGGTGAACGCGCTGTTCGCCGACGCGGCCGAAGCGGGCCGCGCGGGCGAGGACATGGCCGCGGTCGCGGAGGTCTTCCG
>DATAOO010000282.1:0-24241 GCA_036265695.1 Pseudonocardia sp.
CGATACACCGGATGCCCGCGCACGAGATCCTGCGCCGCGGGGTGGCGCACAGTCCCGAGGGCAGGCGGCTGTTCGCGCGGATGACGGTCGAGGAGAACCTGCGCCTCGGCGCGTACACCCGCGACGACGAGGACGGCATCGCCAAGGACATGGATCGCGTCTACGAGCTGTTCCCGGTGTTGGGGGAGCGGCGCAAGAACAAGGCGGGACTGTTCTCCGGCGGCGAGCAGCAGATGCTCGCCATGGGGCGGGCGATGATGTCGCAGCCGAAGCTGCTGATGCTCGACGAGCCGTCGATGGGCCTCTCGCCGATCATGACGCAGAAGATCTTCGACACGGTCAAGCAGCTCAAGGAGCAGGGCACCACCGTGCTGCTGGTCGAGCAGAACGCGCTGTCGGCGCTGGCGCTCTCCGACTACGCCTACGTGATCGACCTCGGCGCCACCACGCTCTCCGGCACGGGCCGCGAGCTGCTGGCCGACCCGCGCGTGCAAGAGGCGTACCTCGGCGAGGGTGCGACGAACTAGCCGGGCTTGCGGCAGCAGAAGATCGCCGTGCCGGGGAAGAGCTCGCCCCGCAACCGGGACCACTGGCCCCACACCGTGTCCTTGTCCTCGGGCCACTCCGGCTCGACGAGGTCCACCAGCTCCAGACCCGCGGCGACGACGTCGCGCACGCGGTCGCCGAGCGTGCGGTGGTGCTCCACGTAGGTGGCGGCGCCGCGGTTATCCACCTCGACGTAGGGCGTGCGGTCGAAGTAGGACTGCCGCACCACCAGCCCGTCCGGGCCAGGGTCGTCGGAGAACATCCAGCGCATCGGGTGGTTCACGGCGAACACCCAGCGGCCGTCGGGCCGCAGCACCCGGGCCACCTCGCGCATCACCTGCCCGGGATCGGCCACGAACGGCACGGCGCCGAACGCCGAACAGGCGAGGTCGAACGCGCCGTCGCGGAACGGCAGCGCCGCGGCGTCGGCCTGGACGAGCGGCACCGCGGCGCCGGTCGAGCGGCCCAGCGCGGCGGCGTGGCGCAGCATGCCGCCGGAGAGGTCGAGCGCCACCGGCCACGCGCCCGCCCGCAGCAGCCACCGCGAACACGGGGCCGAGCCCGCGCCGACCTCGAGCACGCGGGCGCCCGCGACGTCGCCGAGCAGCTGCGCGTCCTGCTCCCGCAGCCCCTCGGGGCACCACACGAAGTCGAGTTCGCCGATGTCGGCGCCGTGCTCGGCCAGGTAGTCGTCGGCGTCGGCGTCCCACCACCGACGGCTCGCGCGGCGGGACTCGGCCGCATCGACCGGCCGCCGCGCGACCCCGACCGTGCCCAGCTCCCGCTCCGCGCTCATGGCCAGATCGTGACACGTCCGCGACCTGCACCCGCGTTGCCCACGTGATCGTGGCCCACGTAACATGGGCGGTGTTCCGGGGTCAAGGCTGCTGCTCGCGAGCGCGCTCCCGAAGGCTCCGGGAATCGATGATCACCGGTGACCGTTTACACGGTTGCACATGAACGACACAGCCAACCGCACGAATTCATCCATCCCTACCGGAGCACCCCACTACATGTCCACCGACACCACCGCCGTCCCGACCACCACGCCGCAGGTCGCCGTCAACGACATCGGGACGGAGGAGGATTTCCTCGCCGCCATCGATCAGACGATCAAGTACTTCAACGATGGTGACATCGTCGAAGGCACCATCGTCAAGGTCGACCGGGACGAGGTCCTGCTCGACATCGGCTACAAGACCGAGGGTGTCATCCCCTCTCGGGAGCTATCGATCAAGCACGACGTCGACCCGGCGGATGTCGTCGAGGTCGGGGAGTTCGTCGAGGCGCTCGTCCTCCAGAAGGAGGACAAGGAAGGCCGCCTCATCCTCTCCAAGAAGCGCGCGCAGTACGAGCGCGCCTGGGGCACCATCGAGGAGCTCAAGGAGAAGGACGAGCCGGTCGAGGGCACGGTCATCGAGGTCGTCAAGGGCGGCCTGATCCTCGACATCGGCCTGCGTGGCTTCCTGCCCGCGTCGCTGGTCGAGATGCGCCGCGTGCGCGACCTGCAGCCCTACGTCGGCCGCAAGATCGAAGCCAAGATCATCGAGCTGGACAAGAACCGCAACAACGTGGTGCTGTCCCGCCGCGCCTGGCTCGAGCAGACCCAGTCCGAGGTGCGCAGCGAGTTCCTCAACCAGCTCGCCCGCGGCCAGGTCCGCAAGGGCGTCGTCTCGAGCGTGGTCAACTTCGGCGCGTTCGTCGACCTCGGCGGGGTCGACGGCCTCGTCCACGTCTCCGCGCTGTCCTGGAAGCACATCGACCACCCGTCCGAGGTCGTCGAGGTCGGGCGGGAGGTCACGGTCGAGGTCCTCGACGTCGACCTCGACCGCGAGCTGGTCTCGCTGTCGCTCAAGGCCACGCAGGAAGACCCGTGGCGCCTGTACGCCCGCACCCACGCGATCGGCCAGATCGTGCCGGGCAAGGTCACCAAGCTGGTGCCGTTCGGCGCGTTCGTCCGCGTCGAGGAGGGCATCGAGGGCCTGGTGCACATCTCGGAGCTGGCCGAGCGCCACGTCGAGATCCCGGAGCAGGTCGTGCAGGTCGGCGACGACTGCATGGTCAAGGTCATCGACATCGACCTCGACCGGCGCCGGATCTCGCTGTCGCTCAAGCAGGCCAACGAGGGCATGACGGTCGACACCGAGTTCGACCCCACGCGCTACGGCATGGCCGCCGAGTACGACACCGAGGGCAACTACATCTACCCCGAGGGCTTCGACGTCGACTCCGGCGAGTGGCAGGAGGGCTTCGAGGCCCAGCGCGAGGCCTGGGAGAAGGAGTACGCCGAGGCGCACGCCCGCTACGAGCAGCACATCGCGCAGCTGCGCAAGAGCGCGGAGGCCGAGGCGGAGGCCGCGGCCGACGGCGGCGGCACCAACTACTCGTCGCAGGCGGGCGGTGCACCGGCGGAGACCGGTGGCTCGCTCGCGAGTGACGAGCAGCTCGCCGCACTGCGGGAGAAGCTGTCCGGCGGCGCCTGAGCCGCCACCGCTCGACAACAACGGGCCGCTCGTCGCACAACACGCGACGGGCGGCCCGTTCGTCATGTACCTTGCGGCGCGCCATACGCGCGCCGCACGGGGCAGCCCATAGAGTGCTCCCGTGCGCTGGGGACCGTGGCTCGCGCGCCCCCTGATCGGCGCCATTCTCACTCTGCTCGTGGGTTGCTCGGCAGCGCCCGAGCCCGGCCCGAGCCTGCCGACGTTCCCGGCTTCGGATGCCGCGTCGGCCTCCGCCGCCGCGGCGACCGTCGCGGACTCCGGCGTGGTGCCGGACGACTGCGCGCGGATCCTTCCCGTCGACCAGCTCGTCGCCGTGTTCGGGTTGCCGCTCAACAGCGTCATGGTGCGCACCACGGTCGGGGTGCCCGCGCCCTCGGTCGGCCGGGTCGAGCGCATGGACTGCGCCTACACCGGCACCGCACCGGGCCCCGACAGCGGCAGGCGCATCCTCGCGATCAACGCGGCCGCCTACACCTCGCAGGCCGCCGCCCACGCGCAGTGGATGCTCAACACGTCGGGCGAAGACGGCGTGCACCGCGAGCAGCCGGTCGGCAGCGCCGCGGGGATGCTCGTCGAGCGGCCGGGGGAGACGCTGCTGGCCGTCCAGTACGGCTCCGGCACCGTCACGCTCGTGCTGCCCGACCGGCCGCTGCCCGCCGGGAGCACGCCCGCCGCGATGCTCGTCGACCTGGCGCGGCGGGTGCTGCCGACGATGGCCGGTGCCGCGCCCGCGCCCGCCCCCAGCTCCCCGCCACCCGCACCCGGGCCCGTGCGGGCCATCGGCTGACCGAAGGTGCGTGGCGTGCTGCGGGTGGGGCTGACCGGGGGCATCGGCTCGGGCAAGTCGACGGTCGCGGCGCGGCTCGTGGAGCGCGGCGCCGTGCTCGTGGACTCCGACCGGCTGGCCCGCGAGGTCGTCGCGGCGGGCACCCCCGGACTGGCCGCGGTGGTCGACGCGTTCGGCCGCGACGTGCTCGCCGCCGACGGCACGCTCGACCGCCCGGCGCTCGCCGCCGTGGTGTTCGACGACCCCGCGGCGCGCGCGACGCTCAACGACATCGTCCACCCGCTCGTGCGGCGGCGCTCGGCCGACCTGATCGCGGCCGTCCCCGAGGGCAGCATCGTCGTGCAGGACATCCCGTTGCTCGTCGAAGGCGGTATGGCGGCGCAGTTCCCGCTGGTCGTCGTGGTCCACGCGGACGCAGCGGTGCGGGTGCAGCGGCTCGTCGGGCAACGCGGCATGCCCGAGGCCGACGCCCGCGCCCGGATCGCGGCGCAGGCCGACGACGCGGCCCGCCGCGCGGTCGCCGACGTCTGGCTCGACAACTCCGGCGCGCCGGAGGCGCTCACCGCGGCGGTCGATGCGCTCTGGGACCGGCGGCTGGCCCCGTTCGCCGCCGGGCTCGCCGCCGACCGGCCCGCCCCCGAGCCCACCGCCGTCGTCGACCCCGATCCGGAGTGGCCCGCGGAGGCCGTCCGGCTCGTGGCGCGGGTCGAGGCCGCGGCCGGGGAGCGGGGCCGCGGCGGCGCGCACATCGGCCCGACGGCCGTGCCAGGCCTGCCTGCGCCGGACGTCATCGAGCTGCTGCTCGGGGTGTCCTCGGCCGCCGACGCCGGTGCGCTGCGCGCCGCGCTCGCCGAGGTGGGCTTCGTCAGCGACGGCCCCGGTTATGCGTCCGCCGACCCCGGCAGGCCCGCCCGTCTGCGGGTGCACGCCGTCGACTCGCCCGGCTGGCGGAGCGCCCTGCGCGTGCGGGACTGGCTGCGCGCCGATCCGCGGGCCCGGGCCGAGTACACGCGGTCCGGTGATCCGGCCGCTCTGGAGGCGGCGGCGGACGCATGGGCCGCATCGTCGGGGTGGGCACCGTCGTTGAACGGGACGAAACCGGACAGCTGACCGGGGACCGCTCGTAACACAGCGCTGAGGGCATGCGATGGTCAAGCAGGTCCGGTCCGCGACCGGGTGACGGCTGCTCGCAGAACGTCACGGCGCGGCACGCTGCGGGGAGCACGGAGGAGGTGCAGGCATGGGCGACAACGAGGTCGAGCCCTCGGCTGGCCGCTCCACCGACCTCGCACTGGCAGGCCCGGAGGACGAGACCACCGTCAGCGAGGCCCCTCGCAACGGGCACCGCGACGTCGAGCACGACCTCGAGCACGACCTCGAGCACGACCCCGAGCACGACCTCGAGCACGCCGACGCCGTCGAGCACCCGGACGAGCCCGAGGACGAGGCGCCCGCGCCGGTGAGCGGGGGCACCGAGGTCGTCCAGGACGCGCCCGCGCCCACCCCGGCCCAGCTGCGCCGCGATTTCGGCGCCCACCTCGAGGCGAACTACCGCAGGCTGGTCGCCCAGCTCTACGCGATCACGTTCGATCCGGCCGAGGCGCACTCGGCCGTGCAGGACGCCTACTCGCGGGCCTGGCGCACCTGGGCCACGGTCAGCCGCTCGCCCGATTCCGTCGGCTGGGTGCGTCGCGTGGCCGTGCGCTCCACCATCCGCAGCTGGCGGCGGCTGCGGTTACGGTCGCGGCGTCCCGTCGGCCCCGGTCCCGAGACGTCGACCGGGGCCGTGCTCGCGGCGCTGCGCCGCCTGCCCGCCGCCGAGCGGCGGTGCGTGGTGCTGCACCACATGGCGGGCGCGCCGGTCAAGGAGATCGCCGCCGTCGAGGGGGTCTCGGTCGGCACCACCGCGGCCCGGCTCGCGCGGGCCCAGAAGGTCGTGAGCGACGGCCTCGTCGGCCTCGCGGCGTTCGAAGGCGACCTCGACGTCGGGTGGGACACGGGCTGGCAGGACGACCCGGTCTCCGACCCGTTCGCGCGGGAAGAGCCGTACGACGGCTACGACGGCTGGACGCCGGACCGGGACGATCCCCGACGTCCGGCCGACGACGAGGAGGACCACCGGTGACCGGTGCGCACGACCGGCTGAGCGACGCGTTCCACCAGCTCGACGACGAGCTGTCCAGCGGAGTGCCGCTGCCGTCCGTCGACGCCGTCATCGGGCGCGCGGGCACGCTCAACCGCGCGAGCACCGCCGCGGCGGTCGCCGTGATCTCGGTGGGTGCGCTCGGCGGGGTCACCGCGGTCGCGCACGCGGGCGTCCGCCCCGTGGCCGTGGCGGAAACCGTGGCCGCGCCGCCGCCCACGACCACCACGACCACGACGACGCCCGCCCCGGCCCCGGTCGTCGCGCCGCCGCCCGTCATCACGACCGCGGCCAAGCCCGTCGCCCCGCGCCGCACGCGGGTCGTCGTGGTGCCCACCACGCGGCAGCGGGTCGTCGTGCCGGTCGAGGAGCCGACGGAGGCCGAGACCCAGCCCCCGACCAAGGAGGGCAACCCGGACCCCACCACGAGCAAGCCCTCGAAGACGCCGAAGAACACCAGCTCCAACTCGCCGAACGCGGCGGGCGGCACCCAGGCGGCTCAGGAGTCGTCCGGCGACGGCACGTCGGTCACCGACGGCAGCGCCGCGGTGAGCCCCAGCTAGCTCCTGACCCGCGCCTCAGGTGCGGGCGCGCCAGTCGAGCGTGATGCCGAAGCCCGCGAGCCACGCGTCCAGGTCGTGGCCGTGGGCGGCGATCCCGTCCAGCGCCCGGTAGCTGCGGTGCAACGCCGTCTCGGCCGTCGCCGCGTCGAGCAGGCCGAGCGCCACGGCGGTCACGAACTCGTCCACGTCCAGCACCTCGGCGTCCCGTCCCGTGCGCACGACGATGTCGAGGTAGTGGTCGACGAGCGTCCAGCGGTCGCCGTGCCGCTCGATGGTGCCGATGTCCAGGTAGAAGTCCTGGTCGCGGACGTGCCCCGGCCGCCACCACCAGTCGGTCACCGCGATCCCCAGCTCCGGCAGGAGCCACGTCTGCACCCAGTCGGCCGTGGGCCGGTTCACCATCGCCCGGCTCATGTACAGGCCGAACGGCGTCTCGCGGTACTCGTCGACCGGGCGCACGAGGCCCTTGTTGTCGATGTTGACGCGGGCCGGGACGTCGAACGTGGAGACCTTCGGCGGGTGCACCGCCCGATGCTCCCGCACCGGCCCGCCGGAAACTGTCGGTGGGCCCTCGTACCCTGGGTTCGTGGCTTTCGCGACAGAGATCCCCGGCAGCGCGGCCCAACCCGACGTTCCGGTGGCGCACTCCGAGTTCCGCCCGGTCGGGGAGATCCCCCGCAGCGGCGGGCGGTTCGAGGTGGTCAGCCCGCACGAGCCCGCGGGCGACCAGCCCGCGGCGATCGACGAGCTGGAGCGGCGCATCCGGGCGGGCGAGCAGGATGTGGTGCTGCTCGGCGCCACCGGCACGGGCAAGTCGGCCACCACCGCGTGGCTCATCGAGCGGGTGCAGCGGCCCACGCTGGTGATGGCGCCGAACAAGACCCTGGCCGCCCAGCTGGCCAACGAGCTGCGCGAGATGCTGCCGAACAACGCCGTCGAGTACTTCGTCTCGTACTACGACTACTACCAACCCGAGGCGTACATCGCGCAGACCGACACCTACATCGAGAAGGACTCCTCGATCAACGAGGACGTCGAGCGGCTGCGGCACTCGGCCACGATGAACCTGCTCTCGCGCCGCGACGTCGTCGTCGTCGCGTCGGTGTCCTGCATCTACGGCCTCGGCACCCCGCAGTCCTACCTCGACCGCTCCGTGAAGCTCAAGGTCGGCGGCAACGTAGAGCGCGACGCGCTGCTCCGCGCGCTCGTCGATGTGCAGTACACCCGCAACGACCTCGCGTTCAACCGCGGCACGTTCCGGGTGCGCGGCGACACCGTGGAGATCATCCCCGCGTACGAGGAGCTCGCGCTGCGCATCGAGTTCTTCGGCGACGAGGTGGAGGCGCTGTACTACCTGCACCCGCTCACCGGCGAGGTGCTCCGCCAGGTCGACGAGCTGCGGATCTTCCCGGCCACCCACTACGTCGCGGGCCCCGACCGCATGGTGCGGGCGGTGCGCGACATCGAGGCCGAGCTGGCCGAGCGCCTCGCCGAGTTCGAGAACCAGGGGAAGCTGCTCGAAGCGCAGCGGCTCAAGCTGCGCACCGAGTACGACATGGAGATGATCCGCCAGGTCGGGTTCTGCTCGGGCATCGAGAACTACTCGCGCCACATCGACGGCCGCGGCCCCGGCACCGCGCCCGCCACCCTCATCGACTACTTCCCCGACGATTTCCTGCTCGTCATCGACGAGTCGCACCAGACCGTCCCGCAGATCGGCGGGATGTACGAGGGCGACATGTCGCGCAAGCGCAACCTGGTCGAGTTCGGGTTCCGGCTGCCGTCCGCGGTCGACAACCGCCCGCTGACGTGGGAGGAGTTCGCCGATCGGATCGGGCAGACGGTCTACCTCTCGGCCACGCCGGGGCCGTACGAGCTCACCCGCACCGGCGGCGAGTTCGTCGAGCAGGTCATCCGGCCCACGGGCCTCGTCGACCCGAAGGTCGTGGTGAAGCCCACGAAGGGGCAGATCGACGACCTGATCCACGAGATCAGGGCGCGCACCGAGCGCGACGAGCGGGTGCTGGTCACCACGCTCACCAAGAAGATGGCCGAGGACCTCACCGACTACCTGCTGGAGCTGGGCATCCGGGTGCGCTACCTGCACTCCGAGGTCGACACCCTGCGCCGGGTCGAGCTGCTCCGGCAGCTGCGGCTCGGCGAGTTCGACGTGCTCGTCGGCATCAACCTCCTCCGTGAGGGCCTCGACCTGCCGGAGGTGTCGCTGGTCGCCATCCTCGACGCCGACAAGGAGGGCTTCCTCCGCTCGGGCACCTCGCTGATCCAGACGATCGGGCGCGCGGCGCGCAACGTGTCGGGCGAGGTCCACATGTACGCCGACAAGGTCACCGAGTCGATGCAGTACGCCATCGACGAGACCGACCGGCGGCGCGCCAAGCAGGTGGCCTACAACGAGGAGCGCGGCCTCGACCCGCAGCCGCTGCGGAAGAAGATCGCCGACATCCTCGACCAGGTCTACCGCGAGGCCGAGGAGGTGCCGGTCGGCGGCTCGGGCCGCAACCAGTCGCGGGGCAAGCGGGCCGCGGGCGAGCCGGGCCGCGCAGCCGCCAGCTCGGGCATCGTGGCCGGGCGCGACACCAAGAGCATGCCGCGGGCCGAGCTCGCCGATCTCGTCCAGCAGCTGTCCGACCAGATGCTCGCCGCGGCCCGCGATCTGCAGTTCGAGCTGGCCGCCCGGCTGCGCGACGAGATCGCCGATCTGAAGAAGGAGCTGCGCGGCATGGACGCGGCGGGGATCAAGTAGGGCGGAGACCACGCACCGACGTGTCCACCAGCCTCCGTTACCGTGAGGGTGTGACCCTGACGGATCGTGCGCCGCGGCTGCTCGATCAGCTCCGCACGCCCCGTCGCGTCCTCCCGTTCACGGTGCCCCTGCTCGCGCTGGCGTTGGTGAACGTCGTCGTCCACACCGGAGGGCGGCACATCGACCTCGAGGTCTACCGGTTCGGGGTGCAGGCGTGGCTCGCGGGCGGCGACATGTACGGCACGCTGCCGGAGACGTCCGACCACATCACGCTGCCGTTCATCTACCCGCCCTTCGCGGCGATCGTGCTCCTGCCGCTGGCCGTCGCGCCCTGGCTGCTGGCCTGGTCGGCGCTGCTCGCGCTGTCCACGGCCGCGCTGGGGCTCACGTTCTTCCTGGTGGCCCGACGGCTGTGGCCGTCCGGCGGCCGCGGGGGCGCGCTGTCGGTCGCGTCGATCGCGCTGCCGCTGGCGCTGGCCGTGCAGCCGGGCAAGGCCATCGACTTCAGCCGCCCGGCGCCACCGATCCCGGCGTTCGCGCTCGAACCCGTGATGCAGACGATCGAGTTCGGGCAGGTCAACCTGCTGCTGATGGCGTTGGTCGCGCTCGACGTCCTGGTCGTGCGCACGCGCTGGCCGCGCGGCCTGCTGATCGGGATCGCGGCGGCCATCAAGCTCACCCCGGCCGCGTTCGTCCTCTACTTCCTCCTGCGCCGCGACTACCGCGCCGCCGCCGTCGCCGCGGTGTCCACCGCGGTGGTCACCGGCCTCGCGTTCCTCATCGCGCCCGGCCCGTCCTGGAAGTTCTGGTTGGACAACCCCGCAGGTGGGGTGAGCGGCTCGCCGTTCTTCACCGACCAGAACTTCCAGGCCCTGTTGGCCAGGGCGGGCGTCGACGGCACGCTGAAGACGGTGCTCTGGCTGGCGTTGTCGGTCGGGCTGCTGGCGCTGGCCGTTCCGGCGATCCGGCGCGCGCCTGCGCCGCTCGCGCTGATGGCGACGGCGGGCGTGGCCCTGCTGGTCTCGCCGACGTCCTGGTCGCACCACTGGGTGTGGGTGGCGCCCTTCCTGCTCGTCGCGGCCGCGTCGGCCTGGCGGGCCCGTTCGTTCACCTGGCTCGGGGTCACGCTCGCCTCGGCCGCCGTCTTCGTCGTGGCGCCGCACCAGCTGGACCTGCCGCACGAAGGCACGAACTGGACGATCGACCAGCAGATCTTCGGCGGCACCTACGTGTGGTTCACGGTGCTCCTGTTCGTCGTGCTGTGGTGGCGGTGGCGTGCGGCACGCTGACCTGGTGGCGTACTGCCTGGCCAAGCCGGGCGCGGTGCCCGACACGCCGTGGGAGGAGGACCTCGTCGCCAAGGTGGGCGGCAAGATCTTCGCGTTCCTCGGGGGCGGGGGTGTGGGCGTGAAGTGCGGCCGCGACGCCGACGAGGCCGCCGAGCTGAGGCAACGCTTCCCCGGCGCGGTCACGGTGATGCCCTACATCGGCCGCTACGGCTGGAACAGCGTCGCCCTCGACGGGGCGGTCGGCGACATCCCCGACGACGACGAGCTGCGCGAGCTCGTCGACGCCTCCTACGACGCGGTCGTCGCCCGCCTGCCGAAGCGCCTCCGACCGGCCTGACCCGTGGCGTCCGGCCGTCGCCTTGCTTAGGCTGGCGGTTCGGGGTGATGCGGGTGGACGAGGCGGTCTGCGCGATCCGGCCGGGCACGGACGTCGTCCGGCACGCACGGATGCTCGCGCGCGTCCACGACGCCCTCCTCTCCGGTGACCGGCCGCCCGCCGATCCGCGACGGCTCGTCGCGCGGTCGTGGCGGCGGGTGCGGGCGCACGGCGTGGACCCCGACCTGGGCGACCCGCCCGGTCCGCTGGCCTTCGACGAGGTCGAGCACCGGCGCGTGCGCTCCCCGCTGCAGCGCGTGCTGCCGGAGCTCCGCGCCGCGCTGACGTCGGTCGCCGAGGACGCACGGCACATCATGGTCGTCACCGACGCCGACGGGGTGTTGCTCTGGCGCGAGGGCTCCACCGCCGTGCGCCACCGCGCCGACGCGCTCGGCTTCACCGAGGGCGCGAACTGGTCGGAAGGCGTGGTCGGCAGCAACGCGATCGGCACCGCGCTTGCCGAGGGCGCGCCTGTGCAGATGTTCGCCGCCGAGCACTTCGTGCGCACCCACCACGTGTGGACGTGCACGGCCTGCCCCGTCCACGACCCGCGCACCGGCGAGATGCTCGGTGTGGTCGACGTCAGCGGGCCCGCCGAGACCGTGCACCCCACCACCGTCGCCCTCGTCGGCACCGCGGTGAAGCTGGCCGAGGCCAGCCTGTGGCGGCAGTACGAGAGCAGGCTGGAGGCGCTGCGCGGGGTGGCCGCTCCGCTGTTGTCGCGGCTGTCCGGCCCCGGCCTGGTGGTCGACGACCACGGCTGGGTCGCCGCGGTCACCGGCATGCCCAGCCTGGAGCGCATCGCCGTGCCGCGCGCCCAACGCCCGCTCGCGATCCACGGCGTCGGGGTGTGCGTGCCCGAGCCGATCCCGGGCGGCTGGCTGCTGCGGGCGAGCGACCCCGCCGCCCTCCGCCTCACCCTCGACCTCGACCACCGGCCGCCGCGGGCCGTCGTCGACGGGTCCAGCCGCTGGCTGCACCCGCTCTCCACGCGGCACGCCGAGGTGCTCCTGCTGCTGGCCAACGCCGGGTCGACCGGCATGGACGCGGGCCGTCTCTCGGCGGCGCTGTACGGCGACCGCGAGCACCTCGTCACCGTGCGGGCCGAGATGTCGCGGTTGCGCCGCTCGCTCGGCGGCCTGCTGCTGGCCCGGCCCTACCGGTTGGCCCCGCACGTCGACGTCGTGCTCCCCGACCTCGCCGCCAGCACCTTCGTCCGGGGGTCCGCCGCGCCGGGGGTGCGCGCCCTCACCGGCTGATCTGGTACGCACGTTTGACCAACTCGCGCCGGCGAATGCACGACTCACCGCGGCGGGATGTACGACTCACCGGCTGCAACCCGCGTGCAACCGTTGCCCGGCGCTGACACCCTGGGTGAGCCTCGTCACGTGACGCAGAACGGGCTGCCCGCGGGGACGCTCCCCGTGGTGCCCGGCTCGACCATGGGCATCGTCGCCAACCCGATGTCCGGGCGCGACATCCGCAGGCTCGTCGCGCAGGCCTCGGTGTTCCCCAACGCCGAGAAGACGAACATGGTGTTGCGCCTCATCGCGGCGGCGGGCGCGACCGGCGTCGAGACCGTGCTCATGTCCACCGACGGCATGGGCGTGGCGGGCGGCGTCGTGCGGGCCCGCGACCGGCGCCGCGCGGGCGCCCCGCGGTGGCCGTCGGTCGAGTTCGTGGAACTCGACGCGCTCACCGGCACCGCCCACGACACCCGATCGCTCGTCGCGGCCATGCGCGAGCGCGGCGCAGGCGTGATCGTGCTGCTCGGCGGGGACGGCACCGTGCGGGCGGCGTCGGCGACGAGCGGCGACGTCGCCCTGCTGCCGCTGTCCACCGGCACCAACAACGCCTTCCCGGAGATGTGGGAGGCGACCGTCGCGGGCACCGCGGCCGGGCTGCTGGCCACCGGTCGGGCCGACCCCGACGCCACCTACCGGGCCAAGGTGCTGCGGGTCGCCGCCGGGCCGGTCGAGGAGATCGCGCTCGTCGACGTCTGCGTCTCGACCGTGGCCCACGTCGGCTCCAAGGCGCTGTGGCAGCCCGACACCCTGCGCGAGGTCTACTGCGCGTTCGCCGAGCCGCACGCCATCGGCCTGTCGAGCATCGCCGGGCTGCTGCACCCGACCGACCGCACCGACCCCGACGGGGTCGCCGTGCGGCTCGCCCCGCCCCTGCACGCACCGCAGACCGTGCTCGCCCCGATCGCGCCGGGCGTGGTCGTGCCGATCGGGATCCGCGACGCCGGACCGCTGCGCGTGGGGGAGCGACGCACGGTCGCGGTCGAGCGCGGCACCGTCGCCGTCGACGGCGAGCGCGAGGTCGAGTTCTCGCCCGCCACCCCCGTCACCGTCACGCTCGCCCACGACGGACCCCGCGTCCTCGACGTGCGCCGCGTGCTCGCCGCAGCCGCGCGCGAGCGACTGCTCGTCTCGCAGATCCAGGAGGTCACGTGAAAGCTGCGCGCTACTACGGCCAGGGCGACATCCGCGTCGACGACATACCCGAGCCGACGCCCGGCCCGGGCCAGGTGCAGGTCGCGGTGGACTGGTGCGGCATCTGTGGCAGCGATCTGCACGAGTTCCTCGAAGGCCCGATCTTCATCCCGCCCAAAGGATCTCCCCACCCGATCACCGGCGCCGAGCTGCCCGCCGTCGTCATGGGGCACGAGTTCGCGGGCGTCGTGTCCGGCGTCGGTGCGGGCGTCACCGGCGTGACGGAGGGCGACCGGGTCGCGGTCGAGCCGTACTACGTGTGCGGGGAGTGCTCGGCGTGCGCGGCAGGCCGCTACAACATCTGCCGCAAGCTCGGGTTCATCGGCCTGTCCGGCTTCGAGGGCGGCTTCGCCGAGACCTGCGTCGTCGACCAGAAGTGGGTCCACCAGCTCGGCGACCTCCCGACCGACGTCGGCGCGCTCGTCGAGCCGCTCGCCGTCGCCTACCACGCGGTGCGGCTGTCCGGCCTGAAGCCCGGCGGCACCGCGGTCGTGTACGGGGCCGGGCCGATCGGGCTCGTCACCGTCGCCTCGCTGAAGGCCACCGGCGCCGGGCAGGTCATCTCCGTGGAGCCCGCGGCGGCGCGCAAGGCCAAGGCCACGATCGCGGGCGCGGACGTCGTGCTCGACCCGACCGAGACCGAGGTCGGTGACGCCGTGCGCGACCTCACCGGGGGAGCGGGCGCGGACGTCGCGTTCGAGTGCGCGGGCATCGACGCCGTGCTGGCGTCGGCGATCGGCGCGGTCCGCCCCGGTGGCCGGGTGGTGAACGTGGCGATCTGGGGCCACCCCGCCACGGTCCAGATGAACGACCTCGTGCTGTCCGAGGTCGACGTCATCGGCTCGCTGGCCTACTGCGGCGACCATCCCGACACGATCAAGCTCCTGCAGGACGGCAAGGTCGCGGCCGACCAGTTCATCACCGGCCGCATCGGCCTCGACGACATCGTCGAGGGCGGGTTCCGACAGCTCATCGACAACAAGGAGGAGAACGTGAAGATCTTGGTGTCCCCCCGATGAGCACGGCGATCGTCACCGGGGGCGGCCGGGGGATCGGCCGCGGGATCGCGCTGCGCCTGGCCCGCGACGGGCACGCCGTCGCCGTGAACGACGTCAACAAGGCGACCGCGGAGGCCGTCGCCGCCGAGATCGCCGACGCGGGCGGTCGCTCGCTGGCCGTGCCCGCGGACGTCGCGGACCGCGCCGCGGTGTTCGCCATGGTCGAGCAGACGGCCGCCGAGCTGGGCAGCGTCGACGTGATGGTGGCCAACGCGGGCATCGCCCAGGTCAAGACGCTGCTGGAGCTGCTGCCCGAGGACCTGCAGCGCATGTTCGAGATCAACCTGTTCGGCGTCGTGTACAGCATGCAGGCCGCCGCCGAGCAGATGAAGCGGCAGGGCACCGGCGGGAAGATCATCAACGCCGCGTCCATCGCCGCGCACGCGGGCTTCGACCTGCTGGGCCACTACAGCGCGTCCAAGTTCGGCGTGCGGGCCCTCACCCAGGCCGCGGCCAAGGAGCTGGCGAAGGACGGGATCACGGTCAACGCCTACTGCCCGGGCATCGTCGGCACCGACATGTGGGACCTCATCGACGAACAGATGGGCGCCCGCAACGGCAACGCCAAGGGCGAGACGTTGGCCCAGTACTCGCAGCTCATCGCGCTGGGCCGGGTGCAGACACCCGAGGACGTGGCGGGGTTGGTGTCCTACCTCGCCGGACCCGATTCGAACTACATGACCGGTCAAGCGGTCATCGTCGACGGAGGGATCGTGATGGTATGACCGGCACCCTGGAAAGCCCCACCAGCCAGGAGCTCACCCCCGACCAGCTGCTCGACGCCTACCGCACGATGAAGACCATCCGCGAGTTCGAGGAGCGCGTGCACGACGAGTTCGCGGGCGGCGACATCCCCGGCTTCGTGCACCTGTACGCGGGCGAGGAGGCCTCGGCCGTCGGCGTCTGCTCGCACCTCGACGACCGCGACGCGATCGCCTCCACCCACCGCGGCCACGGGCACTGCATCGCCAAGGGCGTCGACCCGGTCGGGATGATGGCCGAGATCTACGGCAAGTCCACCGGGTCGTGCCGGGGCAAGGGCGGCTCGATGCACATCGCCGACCTGTCCAAGGGCATGCTCGGCGCCAACGGCATCGTCGGCGGTGGCCCGCCGTTGATCTGCGGGCGCGCGCTCGCGTCCAAGCACAAGGGCGACGGCGGCGTCGCGGTCGCGTTCTTCGGCGACGGCGCCTCCAACCAGGGCACCACGTTCGAGTCGCTCAACCTGGCGACGATCTGGAACCTCCCCGCCGTCTTCGTGGCGGAGAACAACGGCTACGCCGAGGCCACCTCGTCGAGCTGGTCGGTGGCCACCGACGACATCGCGGACCGGGCGGCCGCGTTCGGCATGCCGGGCGTGATCGTCGACGGGTTCGACTTCTTCGCCGTCCACGAGGCGGCGGGGGAGGCCGTGGCCCGGGCCCGCGACGGCGGCGGCCCGACCCTCATCGAGGTCAAGTTCACCCGCTACTTCGGCCACTTCGAGGGCGACCAGCAGCTCTACCGGGCCGACGAGGTGGCCAACGCCCGCGCGAACCTCGACTGCCTCAAGCGCTTCCGGGCCCGCGTCACCGAGTCGGGCCAGCTCACCGACGCCCAGCTCGACGCGGTGGACGCCGAGGTCGGCGCGCTCATCGAGCGCTCCGTCGAGGAGGCCAAGGCCGCGCCGAAGCCGGGCGCCGCCGACCTGCTCACCGACGTCTACGTCTCGTACTGAGGAGGCACCATGGCACGCAGCATCACCTACCGCGAGGCGATCAACGAGGCGCTGGCCCAGGAGATGGAACGCGACCCGTCGGTGATCGTGATGGGCGAGGACAACGCCGGTGGCCAGGGCTCGCCGGGCGAGGAGGACGCCTGGGGCGGCGTCCTCGGCGTCACCAAAGGGCTCTACCACCGGTTCCCGGGTCGGGTGCTGGACACCCCGATCTCCGAGTCGGCGTTCATCGGGGCGGCCGTCGGCGCCGCGACCGGCGGCCTGCGGCCGGTGGCCGAGCTGATGTTCATCGACTTCATGGGCGTCTGCTTCGACCAGATCTTCAACCAGGCCGCGAAGTTCCGGTACATGTTCGGCGGCAAGGCCGTCACCCCGGTGGTCGTGCGCACGATGTGGGGCGCCGGGCTGCGGGCGGCGGCCCAGCACAGCCAGTCGCTGCTCTCGGTGTTCACGCACATCCCCGGCCTCAAGGTGGTCGCGCCGTCGAACGCCTACGACGCCAAGGGCCTGCTCATCCAGTCCATCCGCGACGACGACCCGGTGATCTTCGCGGAGCACAAGATGCTGTACAACGTGGCCGGGGACGTGCCCGAGGAGAGCTACGCGATCCCGTTCGGCGAGGCCAACATCGTGCGCGAAGGGGGCGACGTCACGATCGTCGCGATCGGGCGCATGGTGGCGATGGCGCAGGACGCGGCCACCGAGCTGGCGTCCTCCGGGGTGGAGTGCGAGATCGTCGACCCGCGCACGGTCTCGCCGCTCGACACCGACACGATCCTGGAGTCGGTGGAGAACACCGGCCGCCTGGTCGTGGTGGACGAGGCCAACCCGCGCTGCTCGCTCGCCACCGACATCGCGGCCACCGTCGCGCAGGACGCGTTCGGGTCGCTGCGGGCGCCCATCCAGCTGGTGACGGGGCCGCACACGCCCGTGCCGTTCGCCGACTCGCTCGAAGACCTGTTCATCCCGGACGCCGCGAAGATCGCCGGAGCGGTGAAGACGGCGGTGGACTATGCCCGCTGAGCGGAGCTTGCGGAGCGATCATGGCTGCTGAGCGGAGCTTGCGGAGCGATCATGGCTGATGAGCGCATCCAGCGGGTGACGATGCCCAAGTGGGGCCTCTCGATGAAGACCGGCAAGATCGTCGAGTGGTTCGTCGCAGAGGGCGACACCATCGCCAAGGGCGACGACGTCGTCGACATCGAGACCGACAAGATCGCAGGCACCCTGGAGTCACCGGTCGGCGGCCTGATCCGGCGGATCATCGCCGAGCCGGGCGCGGACCTGCCGGTCGGAGCCGTGCTCGCCGTGGTGGCGCCGAGCGAGGTCGCCGACGTCGACGTCGACGCCGTCGTCGAGGAGGCGAAGGCCGCGATCGCGTCCGGGGCCCTCGAAGAGGACGAGGGTCCGCAGCCGCAGCTCGTCGAGGTGGGCGGCCACACGATCTCCTACCTGACCTTGGGGGAGGGCGGTGAGCCCGTGGTGCTGGTGCACGGGTTCGGCGGCGACAAGAACTCGTGGCTCTTCGTGCAGCAGCCGTTGTCGGAGGACCGCGCCGTGACCGTGCTCGACCTGCCGGGGCACGGCGCCTCCGACAAGGACGTCGGCGACGGGTCGCTGGACACGTTGGCGGGCGTCGTCATCGGGTTCCTCGACGCGCTCGGGATCGGGCGCGCGCACCTGGTGGGGCACTCGCTCGGCGGGGCCGTCATCGCGGCCGCGGCGAAGGCGGCCCCGGACAAGGTGGCGTCGCTGACCCTGCTCGCGCCTGCGGGCTACGGCGAGCAGGCCGACGCGGAGTACCTGCGCGGGTTCGCCGCCGCGACCTCCCGACGGGAGCTCAAGCCGCTGCTGGGGCGGCTGTTCGCCGACGAGTCGCTGGTGACCCGGCAGCTCGTCGACGACCTACTGCGCTACAAGCGGCTCGACGGCGTGGACAAGGCGCTCGCCACCGTGCTCGACACGCTGCTCACCGACGCCGACACCCAGGCGATCGACACGCCTGCCCTCCTGGAGGGCGTCGACGTGCCGGTGACCGTGGTGTGGGGGGAGTCCGACCGGATCCTGCCCCCGCCCGACGGCGTGGGGGAGCGGGTGGCGGCGGGCCACATGCTGCACATGGAGGCGGCGAACGACATCGTGCGCCACCTGCGCTGACGCTGGTGCGCGGGAGCCGTGGCCACGGCCGCCCGCGCACGCGGCGTCAGCCCAGGAAGCCGAGCTGCATGGCGACGCCGAGGTCATCGCGGTTGGCCCAGTGCTCGACGATCTGGCCGCCGGCCACGCGGAGCCAGTGCGACTGGGTGGTGGCGAACGCGCGCCCGGTCGGCGGGCGGTCGACGACGAGGGAACCGTCGGGCGCGTACTTCGTGTACCGGCCGGTGTGGACGCCGCGCATCGTCGTGTGCAGGGCGACGAGATCGCCGTCGGCGACCGCCTCGTGGACGTCCCACCGCAGGTCGGAGAACATCCCGCGCAGCCACAGCGCGGTCGCGTACCAGCCCGCGGGCCCGGGCTCGCGGCAGGCGGGGGGTTCGGTGGCCGCCTCGCGGTTGCGCGCGTCGGGAGCGACGAGGCGGGCGAAGTCGTCGAAGGTCCCGTTCGCCATGGAGGCCAGCTGGGCGCGGGCGAGCGAGACGGCGGTTGCGGGCTGGGTCGTCGGAGTGGTCATGCCGACCAGCCTGCGGCTCGGCGCGCGGCGCCGGATCCGTGCCGACCACGGAGCTTGCCTGAACCGACCACGGAGATAGGCATGATCGCCGGTTGGGGGACATGGGCTGCGCCAGTGCACCTCATGTCCCACGGACGGCGATCACAGGTCGAGATGGGCGGAGAGGCCGCTGCGGTCGGTGGCGCCGGTCTTCGCCAGCAGGTTGCTGACGTGCGTCTCGACGGTGCGGACCGACAGGTGCAGGTGCGCCGCCACGTCGGCGTTGCTCCATCCGCGCGCGACGAGCCGCAAAACCTCCAGCTCACGGCCGGTCACGCCGTGCGCGCGCAGCCGTTCCGGCACGGCGACCGCGTCGCGGTTCGGTCGCGGCACCGGGCGGCCCGCGCGGCGCAGCCGTTCGCGGCACCACCGGGTGAGCTGGACCTCGCCGCGCGGCTCAGCGTGCGCGATCACCTCCCGCAGCAACGGCTCCGGTGCGTCGTCGGCGCCCAGCATCAGGCAGCGCAGCAGAAGCCGTGAGTGGACGCGACGGCCGAGGGCCGCGTCCCCGCGGGCGATCAGGTCGGCGGCGACGTCGGTGCGTCCGTCGCGTCGGGCGAGCACGGCCTCCGCGTAGTGCACGGCGGCGCGGTTGGACGCCTGGACGAGCACGTCGGCGTTGCGCAGCTCGGCGAGCGGCCGCGGATCCTCAGGATCGACGACGGTGGCGAGCAGCGCCCACTCGCCCCAGACCGGGGCCGGGTTGGTCACCGCGCTCTCCCGCAGCTCTGCGACGCACGCGCCGAGGCCGTCGACCGCGCCGCGCGGGTCGTGCGCCAGCCACGCAGCGAACCCACCGATCGCCGCGCGGGAGGACCCCACGTACGTCGGATGGGGCGCCGTGCGGGCCAACTCGTCGAACAGCGCGTAGGACGCCTGGACCTCACCTGCCCAGAACAGCCCCCTGGCCACGAATATCCCGGCGTGCGTCGCCGGGCCGGACAGCCGCAGCCGGGTGCTGCGCTCGGCGCAGCGGCGGGCCGGGCCCAGCGCGGACACCGGGCCGTCGCCGCCGAACGTGTCCACGGCGATCTGCAGGTCGAGGCCCACGGCCAGCCCGAGCATGCCGCACTCCTCGGCGAGCCTGCGCGCCGCCACCAGCCGCCCGGTGTCGCCGCCCTCCAGCAGGTCCAGCCCGCCGAGCTCGGCGAGCGCGCGCAGCCGCCACGGCACCAGCCCGTGCGCCGCGGCCAGCCGCTCACCCCGCGCGAACGCCGCACGGGAGGCGGGTGGGTCGGCGCGGCGCTGCGCCCGGCCGGTGATCTCCAGCGCCTCGCAGACGGTCTCGACGTGGTGGGCGCGCGTGCCCTCGGCGACGGCGGCGCTTGCGAGCCGGACCGCTTGGTCACGGTCGCCCTCGGCCAGCGCGACGTGGGCGGCGAGCGCGAGGACGGCAGGCTCGGGCTGGCCTTCGCCGTCGGAGCTGGGCAGTCCGGCGCTGTCGAGCCAGCTACGCGCCGGGCCCCACCGCTCCGCGATCACGCAGGCCCTGGCCAGCTGCACGACGACCGCCCGCGATCCGCGCCCCGCCGCCCGCTCTCCGACCGTGAGCGCCTCGTCGACCCGCCCGCCGAGCGCCAACGCCCGGACGCGCTCGGCGGCGATCGCGTCCGCCAGGACGGTGAGTCCGTCCGGCCGCGCTGCGCGCGCAGTGGGTGCCTCCAGCCGCTCGCCGGCAGCTCCGCTCGGCTCGGCAGGCCGGCCGGTCTGCCCGGCGGGGGCAGCTCCGCCCGGCCCGGCGGGCCAGCCGATCTCCCTCGCGGAGCGCGCGTCCGGCCGCTCGCTGTCCGGCCCTGCGGGAAGGCTGGTCTCCCTGGCGGGGGCCGCCTCCGGCCGCTCGGCGGCACCTCCGACAGGCCTCCGCCGGCCGGTCTGCCCGGCGGGGGCGGCCTCCGGCCGCTCGCTGGTCGGCGTCTCCAGCCCTTCGGCGAGCGCCGAAGCTTCCGCGAGGGTGTCGGCCGCGGCGGCCAGCGCGCCCGCGTCGATCTGCGCGCGGCCCAGCCGCAGGAGCAGCTCCGCCGCGCGGTCGGGCGCCCCGCCGCGCGCCCACAGCCCGGCGACCAGCGCGAGCCGGTCGCCCGCCATCGGGCCCGCCGCCACCAGCGCGTCGGCGGCCGCGCGGCAGCGGTGGGCGCGCTCGGGCGGGCTCAACCCGGCCAGCACGGCCTCGCGGGTGAGCGCATGCCGCCAGCGCAGCGTGCCGTCGTCGACGAACAGGCCCGCGTCGACGGCGGCGGGCAACGCGTCCGCGACAACGCCCGGGTCGGTGCCGGTGGCGGTGGCCAGGAGTCGCCAGTCGGGCTCGCCGCCGAGCAGCGCGGCCGTCCGCACCAGGTGCCGGACGTCGTCGGGGAGCCGGTCGAGCCGTTGCCGCACGACCTCGGCGAAGGCCTCCGGCACCCGGAGGGACAGCGGGCCCGCGGTGTGCCAGCCGAGCGCGTCCCGACGCAGCCGTCCCTCCTCCACGAGCCCCGCGAACAGCTCCTCCACGAGCAGCGGCAGCCCGTCGGCCGCGGCGGTGAGGAACCGTCCCACCTCGTCGGACACCGGGCCGCCGGCGCAGTGGCGGGCGAGCGCCGCGAGGTCCTCGGGGGGCAGCTTGCGCAGCGGCAGCACCGGCACCCGGCGGCGGAGCCCGCGCACCGGCGAGCTCTCGTCGTCGCGGGCGGCGCCCACGAGGACGACCGGCTCCCCGTCCAGCACGGGCGCGAGGTACTCCAGCAGCCGCAACGTCTCCGCGTCGGCCCAGTGCAGGTCGTCCAGCAGGAGCAAGCACCGGCCGCCCGCCGCGACGACGCGCAGCAGCTCCAACACCGCCTCGCCGAGCACGACGACGGGATCGACGACGTACTCGCGGGCGGCGGGCGCCGCAGGCCACGCCGGGAGGAGCCGAGCCAGCACCGCCCGGAACGGTGCCAGCCGCTCGTGCTCGGCGAGGGCAGGCGGCGCGGCGCGCAACAGCGCCTCGGCCAGCGGCCGGTAGGGCCCACCGCCCACGACCGCCGACCCGCGCAGCACGACCACGCCGGTCGCGGCCACCCGCCCGGCGAGCTCGTCGATGAGGCGGGACTTGCCGACACCCGCGGGCCCCGCCAGAAGCACCGCGCCGCCCGCGGCGCACAGCGCGAGCAGCTCGGACAGCTCGGCCGACCGCCCCACCAGCGGGAGCCGTCGCCCTCCCGGCCTGGCCGCCATCCCCGCAGCGTAGCCACCGCAACCCGTCCAGGCGCGCGTGTCGAGAGGCCTCGACCCCGTGGCGCGTCGAGCCCGTGCGCCGCGGGCGGTCAGCCGTCCTCGGCGGCCTTGGCGGCCGCCCGGCGGCGGCGTTTGCCCTCGTGCATCGCCACCACCCGGGGCACGGGGATCGTGTGGCCCTCGGCCACCAGTTCGGCGGGCATCTCCTGCGGCGCGGGCAGGGCGGCGCGCCACGGGTCCGCGTCGCCGAGGGCGGCGAGCGCTGTGTGGACCGTGAAGTCCGCGGGCTTCACCGCGTCGAGGTCGTCCCACCCGACCGGGAACGACACCGGCGCGCCGGGGCGGGCCCGCGGGCTATAGCACGCGACGAGGGTGGCGCCACCTGCGCGCGTCGGGTCGACGAACACCTTCCCGCCCCGGTCCTCCTTGATGAACGCGGTGGTGGCGACGTCCGGGTCCAGCGCGGCGGCGCGGGCGGCGACGGCCCGGGTGGCCGCGGCGGCGTCGTCGAGCGCCACCTCGCCCGCGAGCGGGACGATGACGTGCAGGCCCTTCGCCCCGCTCGTCTTCACCGCGGCGGCCAGCCCCACCTCGGCAAGGGCCGCGCGCACAAGCCGGGCGGCGGCCACCGCGGCGGTGAAGTCGGCCCCCGGCGGCGGGTCGAGGTCCAGCACGAGCCGCTCCGCGTGGTGCTCGCCCACCCGCAGCATGCTCGGGTGGTACTCGACGGCCCGCTGGTTGGCGAACCACAGCAGGGTGCGCCGGTCGTTGCACAGCGCGTAGGCGACGTCGCGTTGCGAGGCGTGCGCCCACACCGAGGTGCGCGCGATCCAGTCCGGCGCGTACTTCGGCAGGTTCTTCTGCATGAACGGCTGCTGCCCCGGCCGCATGCGCACCACCGAGAGCGCCCGCTGCTCGAGCTCGGGGACGATCCGGTCGGCCACCGCGTCGAGGTAGTCGACGAGATCCCGCTTCGTCGCGTCGGCGCCGTCGAACGCCGGTCCGTCGAGGCTGGTGAGCTCGACGCCGTCGCGCGTCTCCTTGGCCCCTGCCATCAGCTCGTGACGTCCTTCCGGGCGAACCGCCAGATGGCCAGCACCGAGAACACCGCCGTGTAGCAGAGGGCGGAGAAGACGCCGCGGGTCATGTCCCCCCAGTTGATCTGCGTCGCGAGCAGGTCCGACCAGGCCGTGCCGTAGTGCGTCGGGAGGTAGTCGCGCAGGCCTTCCAGCGCCGTGATCTGGTTGAGGATCTGGGACAGGATCGACACGAGCACGGCGCCGCCCACCGCGCCGAGCGGGGCGTCGGTGCTCACCGAGAGCAGCAGCGCCAGCGCCGCCGTCCAGCTGAGGTAGATCGCGAGGTACACCGCGCCCAGCAGCACGCGGCCCGCGCCCTGCAGGAACGTCAGCGACTCGCCGGTCGGGCTGACCAGGTCGCCGGTGCCGTAGGCCAGCGCCCCCACCACCAGCGCCACGATCGGCAGCAGCAGGATCGCCGCGACCGACAGCATCGCCGCCACGATCGCCTTCTGCCGCACCAGCCGCGAGCGCGGGACCGGCGCGGCCAGCAGGTAGCGCAGGCTCGACCACGACGCCTCGGCCGCCACCGTGTCGCCGAAGAACAGCGCCACCACCACGACCAACAGGAACGACGCCGACGCGAACAGGGCGAAGACCGCGAAGTTGCCGCCGCTGCCCTTGGCCAGGTCCACCAACGACACCGAGTTGGACGGCGGCCCGGCGGGCGCGAGCGTGAACGCGATCCAGAGGATCACCGGCAGCGCGACGACCAGGCCGAACACGATCTGCGTACGGCGGCGCCGCAGCTGGCGCACCAGTTCGACCCGCACCGGCAGGGTGCGGCTTGGCACGTACGTGCTCACCGCGGACCTCCCGCGCGGGACGCGTGCATGGGCACAGGACGGGGTGCGTGGGGTGTCACGGCTCCAGATCCTCTCCCACCAGCTGCAGGAACGCGTCCTCCAGCCTGCGGCGGGGGCCCGCCGATGTGACGTCGACCCCGGCCGCCACCAGCGCCCGCACGGCCTCGGCGCGCGGCGTGCCGTTCAGCTCGGCGTGCACCGCGCCG
>DATAOO010000283.1:0-17628 GCA_036265695.1 Pseudonocardia sp.
CGGGCGGGGAGCGGACGTCCGAGGGGCCTCCAGCTCCATGGCGGGGTTTCCGCCCCACCGGGAACCGGACGGCACTTCGGAGCCCTTCATCAGGAACGAGTCGGCCTTGATCCGCACGCCCTCGCCGATCGTCACGCCGTAGTGGACGAACGCGCCCACCCCGAGCGTGGTACCGGCACCGAGGGAGCTGCGGTCGGACTTGAACGCGCCGTCCTCCTGGGAGTGGCACTGGACGACCGCGCCCGCGTTGAGCGTGCAGCGGTCGCCGACGGTGACGAAGCGGCGCTCGGTGAACGTGCAGCCGTCGTCGAACACCCGCTTGCCGATCTCGGCGCCGAGCATCCGCCAGACGACGTTCTTCATCGGGGTGCCGTTGAACAGCTGCGGGAAGCGGTCGGCCCCGAGCTTCCAGAACCGCTCGTGCCGCCAGAAGGCGCGGTCGTAGATCGAGCAGCCGTCCGGCCGGTGCACCATCATCCGCCGCACCAGCCGGTCGACCAGGATGAGGTACCCGGTGGAGAGCGGGAGCAGGACGACGCCGACGAGCGAGACCAGCAGCCCGAGCTCGCTGTGCAGGTCGACGGCCATCAGCGTGAGCACGGTGACCGCCGAGGTGAGGACCCAGCGCGAGAACAGGAACATCAGGATCGTCAGGACGTTGTGCCGGTTCTTGCGGCGCAGCAGGCGGCGCACCTCGGCCGGGTCGGTCACGTCCAGCTGGTGGTCGCGGTCCACGGTGCGGGGGATCTCGAAGCTGGGCGATCCGAGCAGGCCCACCCCTTCGCGGACCGGCCCGTCCATCGGCACCATGACCTTGGTGGCGAGCAGGCAGTTGTCACCGGTGCGGCCCTGTGCCGGGTAGGCGACCCGGTTGCCGAGGAAGTTGTGCGCCCCGACCGCGACCCGGGAGACGCGGAAGTGGCTGGCCGAGTACTCGGCGTTGATGAACGACAGCCCGTCGGCCACCACCGTGCCGGTGCCGACCTGGCTGAGGAACGGGTTGTCGTGCTGCACCGCCGAACCGAAGTTCGAGCCGGTCTGCACGACCTTCCCCAGCTTGTAGCCGATGCCGCGCAGGTAGCCGACGATCAACGAGCTGTCCCCGAACAGCTGCACGAAGTACCGGTTGTTGGTCATCCGCCCGATGCGGCGGTGGGCCCAGTAGTGGATCCCGTAGAGCTTGTACTCGCGGTCGGGCCGGACGAGCACCCGCAGCAGCCGCGGCGCGGTGGTCGCGAGCAGCAGGCGGAGCAGCAGGAGGCCGAAGAACAGGACGGTCGACGCCAGCAGCGCGTCGCGGTAGAAGCTCCAGGTGGCGATCGCGGCGGGCACCGGGGCGAGCAGCGCGGCCAACTGCGGCACCTGCTGGAACACCAGCACCGGCACGGCCAGCGCGAGCGGCAGCGTCACCGCGACCATGAACAGCACCTGCAGCAGCGGCAGCAGGAACCGGCGGAAGACGCTCAGGCGGGCGCGGCGGACGGTGCAGTATTCGATGGTGGTCTGCTCGGCGGGCGACCCGTGCCAGTGGGCGCTCGCGGGCACCGACTGGCCGCTGTAGAGCGACGACGAGTGGCCGAGCTGCGCGCCGTCGCCCATCGACGTGGCGATGTCGAGCACGGTCATCTCGCCGATGACGACGTCGCGACCGAGCGCGACCCGACCGATCTGGATCACCTGGTCCACCGCGCGGTACCCGGAGATGACCACGTCCTTGCGGATGACGGTGCCCGCCCCGACGGTCAGCATGTCGGCGCACGCCGGGACGGTCGGCGAGAAGATGACCGCGCCGCGGCCGATCTTCGCCCCGAGCATCCGCAGGTAGATCGAGAAGATGGGGCTGCCGCTGAAGCGGGCGAGCGGGCTGAGCTGGACCACGCTCTTGGCCAACCAGAACCGGAAGTAGGCCAGGCTCCACACACGGAACTGGCGTGGCTTGATGCGGCCGACGAGCAGCCACTTCAGCAGCACGGGGACCAGGCACATCCCCGCGAAGACGATGCTGCTGAACGTCAGCGAGCGCAGGTAGAGGTCCTGGAGGGTCGGGCTCGTCGAGACCCACACGAACCCGTTGGCGGTGATGAACGTCATCAGCAGCGGGAAGCCGAGGATCCACAGCGTCTGCAGGAACCCGCACAGGAAGAAGTGCGGCCTGCTGCGCGACATCCGGGTGGTGGCCGGGTCCGGGAAGATGGGCTCGGCGTCGTCCACGGGGCTGCTCTGCCGCGCGGCCGGGGCCGCCGCGCCGCCGAAGGCAGCGGCCAGTGCGGTGATCGTGGTGTGCCGGTAGACGTCCTTGATGGAGACGGTCGGCAGCTCGGGCCGCTTGCGCAGCTTGGCGCAGAACTGGGCCATCGACATCGAGTCCGCCCCGAGGTCGTCGAAGAAGTGGCTGTCGACGGGCACGATGTCGATCTTGAGGACGTCGGCCAGTACGGCCGCCATGCCCGCGGCCGCGCCCCCCGGTGCGGGTCGGGCCGCTGCCCGGGTGGGCGCCAGCGCCGTGACCAATGCGGAGATCGTCGGGTGGCGGTAGACGTCCCTGATGGACACCGACGGCAGCTCGGGCCGCTTGCGCAGGCGGGCGCAGAACCGGGCCATCGACATCGAGTCGGCGCCGAGGTCGTCGAAGAAGTGGCTGTCGGGCGAGACGCTGCGGACCTTGAGGACCTCGGCGAGCACGGTGGCCAGCTCGGCCGCCTGCCCAGCCGCGGGCTTGCCGGGGTTCGCGCGGGGAGCGCGCACCGCCGGTTGCCCCGCGGCCTGCCGGTGGGCGAGCGCTCCGTTCGAACGCGGCGCCGGAGCACCGCCGGAGCGGGGCGCGGGTGATCCGTTCCGGCGGGGCGCGGGCGAACCAGCCGGCAGCGGAGCGGGCGTTTCGGCTCGACGCGGCGCGGGCGAACCAGTCCGGCGGGGCGCGGGCGTGTCGCCGAGACGCGGCGCACGCGCATCCACCCGTCGCGGCGCGGGCGAGCCGCTCGGGCGGGGGGCAGGGGAACCAGCCGGGCGCGGAGCAGGTGTGTCGACCCGACGCGGCGCGGACGAACCACTCCGGCGGGGCGCAGACGAACCGGCCGGGAGCGGAGGCGGAGTGTTGGCCATACGGGAAGCGCGTGCCTCGCCCGGGCGCGGCGCGCCTGAGCCGTTCAGGCCTGACGCGTGCGAACCAGCCGGGAGCGGCGCGGGCGGGTCACCGAGACGCGGCGCGGGCGATCCACTCTGACGAGGCGGCGGCGAACCGGCCGGGAGCGGCGCGGGCGAGTCGGCCAGACGCGAGGTGGAGGCGTCCCCGCGCCGCGGCGCTGGTGATCCACTCTGACGAGGCGGCGGCGAACCGGCCGAGCGAGGCGCGGGCGATCCGCTCGGGAGCGGGGCGGGAGTGGCGCCGGGGCGGCGCGAAGCGTCCGCCGGACGCGGCGCGGGTGATCCGTTCCGGCCGTGCCGAGATGCGCCCGCTTGACCGAGGTCGGCCGGGGCGGCCGAGCGGGCTGCAGGCGGCCCGCTCGGGAGCGGAGGAGGGGTGTCGGCGAGGCGCGGCGCCGGTACGTCCGACGGGCGCGGCGCGGGTGATTCGTCCCGGCCGTGCCGAGCTGCGCCCGCCTCATCGCGATCGGAGGGTGCCGCGTGCGCAGGTGCGCCAGTTGGGCGCGGACGTCCGGTGTCTGCCGGGCGCGACGGCTGCCTCGGGAGGGCAGGTGGGGCGGGGTGCGGCCGCTCCATGCGCATGCCGGGAGCGCTCGACGCGGGCGTCCGCGGGCTCGGCATCCGCACATCGGGCGTGCCCGGGTTGGGCGTTTGGTCGGCGGTCGCGCGGGGCGTGGGTGGCCGCAGGGACGACTCGGCGGTGATCGGCAGCGCAGCGGTGCGGTCGCTGGGCCCCATCGGCACCGCGGCAGCGCCATCGCCCGGCGCCTTCCGCTTTGGGGTCGCGCCGTCGCTGGGCGCCCTTCGCGGAGCGGCGGCTGCATCGCTCGGCGTCCTCCGCGCCGCGGCGCCGTCGGTCGGGGCCGCGGCGGGCGTGGTGGTGCGGTCGTTCGGCGCCGTGCCACGTGCGGCGGGGCGGTCGGTCGGCGTCGTGCCCGGCGTGGTGGTCCGGTCCGACCGGGCCAACGGCAGCGCGTTGGTGTGGTCGTCGGGAGTGATCGGCAGGGCGGCGGTGGGGTCGCTGGGCGTGGGCGTAAGCGCGACCGTGCGCTCGACGGCGGACGACGGCGTGGGCTTCGCCTGCGGCGCGACCGCGTCGTGCCCGGGCGAACGGCCAGGGCTCGGGCGGGACGGGCGGCGGTCGGCCTCGGCACCCGACGGTGTCGGGCGGGGCGGACGAAGGCCACCCTCGGCTCCAGACGGCGTCGGGCGGGGCGGACGGCGACCATCCTCCACACCCGACGGCGCCGAGCGGGGCGGGCGGCGGTCGGCCTCGGCACCGGGCTTGCGCACGACCACGATCGCCTCGGTGGGCGGCGTCGGCTCGAGCACGACGATCGCCTCGGTGGGTGGGGGCGCGGCCGGGTCGGCCCCGCCCTCCCGCATCTCCGAGAGGAGGCCGCGGAGCTGCGCGTAGTCCGACCGCAGCCGCGCCATCTCCCGCCGCAGCGCCTGCAGCTCGCGCACGGTCACGTCGGGGTTCCCGCCGTCGGCGACCGGCCCGCCCGCATCCGCGGTGTGGCCGTTCAGCCGCCGCTCCGGCCGACGGGGTTCGTCGGCGAGCGGCGGCGGCCCGACGGTGGCGGTCATCGGTTGGTACTCCATCGGGCGTCGGTGAGCTCCTGCTCCTCCAGCACGCCGTAGCCGTAGAGGTCCTGCACCCAGTTGGCCTGGTAGACGGTGTCGAGGTAGCGCTCGCCGAGGTCGGGGGCGAGCGCCACCGCCGTGAGCTCGCCGTGGCGGTCGTGCCGGTTGAGCCACGTCGCGGCCCCGCTGACCACCGTGCCCGTGGAGCCACCGAACAGGAAGCCCGTGCGTGCCAGCCGGTGGCAGCTGCGGACGGTGTCGCTCTCCTCGACCCACACCACGTCGTCGACGAAGGACTCGTCGAGCAGCTCCGGCCGCACGCCCGTACCCAGGCCCGGGATCATCCGGCGGCCGGGCCGGGCCCCGAACGCCACCGAGCCGACGCTGTCGATCGCGACGACCCGCACCCGCCGGTGCCACTGGCGGAAGAACCGCGCGCAGCCCATCAGCGTGCCGGTGGTGCCCGCCCCGACGAACAGCACGTCGAGCCCGGGGAACTGGCGGGCGATCGCGGGCCCGGTCGTGCGGTAGTGCGCCCGCCACGCGTTGCTGTTCGAGTACTGGTTGAGCCACACGAAGCGCCTGTCGGACTCGAGCAGCTCCTTCACCCAGTTCAGCCGAGCGCCGAGGAAGCCGGAGGTCGGGTGCGGCTCGACGATCGTGTGGACCTCTGCTCCCAACGCCTCCATCAGCCGCTTCGTGGCGAGGTTGCACCGGGTGTCGGTGACGCAGACGAAGCGGTAGCCGCGGCTGGCGGCGATCATGCTCAGGGCGACGCCCAGGTTGCCCGAGGACGACTCGACGAGCATCGATCCCGGCCGGAGCAGCCCGTCCCGCTCGGCGGCCTCGACCATGGACGCCGCGGCCTTCAGCTTGATCGAGCCCGCGAAGTTGAAGCCCTCGCACTTGAGGAACAAGGCACGCCCGAGCATCGATCGAAGATCGACGTAGAGGTTTTCCTCGTTGTATTCCTGGGGAGCGGTAATAACCGTCACGCTTGGCCCCTCAACTTCCGTGAGCGCTGCCGCACAATGGCGAACGCGGTAGTCCTGCAATGGAATGCGACCGGACGACGAGATCCGACCGCTCCCCCGACGGTCAGCCGACAACACCAGTGGCCGTTAGGCGAACAGGTGCTCCCGCAGGAAGCGTTCCTGCACGTCGGCCCGCAAGTTGATCACTTCCTCCCCACACGGGCGATCTGCCCCTTATGCCCGAAGAGACGCTTCAGACCCGGCCCGGGTAGCTCCGATATCACGTCTGTTATCAACCCGTTATATCAGTTTTCGGGCACGCCAAATTGTCCGTCGACCGACAGAATCGTCAGCCCGGACTGTGGCGCGTGGAAGCCGCGCGGAGGGTTGGTCGACGGTCAGCCGTCGGGCACCGTGGTGCAGAGCCGAGGTCTACGGCGGGGGCCGTCGGCAGGACTCGTCATCTGCATCCCTCGGTCGTCGTCGACCCCCGACCGGTCCGGGCCGGGGCATGTTCACAGAATCGTCACAGGAAGCGGCGCTGTTACTTCGGCCGGGTGACGGCCTCGCTCGACCGCGAACGACGGACGCCGAGCCCGACGTCCGGACATGTCGAAGGGCCCGCCCCGTCGGGCGGGCCCTTCGGCATGGTTCGAGCTCAGGCCTCCGTCGTCTGCGGGGCGACCTTCGCGGGCGAACGCGGGGGCAGCGGGGAGT
The DNA here is from genome assembly GCA_036265695.1 of Pseudonocardia sp. Classification (GTDB taxonomy): domain Bacteria; phylum Actinomycetota; class Actinomycetes; order Mycobacteriales; family Pseudonocardiaceae; genus Pseudonocardia. The sequence continues at coordinate 6,423 of DATAOO010000283.1, forward strand.
TGCCCAGGATCAGATCCGCCGCCTTCTCGGCGAGCATCATCGTGGGCGCGTGGGTGGCGCTGTTCGGGCAGAGCGGCATCACGGAGGCGTCGGCCACCGCGAGGCCCTCGACCCCGTGCACCCCCATCGTGAGCGGGTCGACGACGGACAGCTCGTCGGTGCCCAGCCTGCACGTCGACGTCGGGTGCATGTTCGACTGCGCGGTGCGGGCGACCCAGTCGAGGATCTCCTCGTCGGTCTCGACGCCCGGCCCCGGCCAGGTCTCGCCGCCGTCCAGCTCCTTGAAGGCGGGCTGGTTCAGCAGGTCGCGGGCGATGTGCACCGCGTCGACCCAGAACCGGCGGTCGACGTCGTTGCCGAGGTAGTTGAACTTCAGCGCGGGCTGCCTGCGCGGATCCGTCGACGCGATCTTCACGGTGCCCCGGGCGGCGGGCCGCATGCTCGCCATCATGAGCTGGTAGCCGCGGTCGGGGATGTGCGGGTCGAAGCGCATCGCGAGCGGCGCGAACCCGAGCAGCAGGTCCGGATAGGTGATCTCGGAGTGGGTGCGCACCAGCCCACCCGCCTCGTAGATGTTCGTGGCGCCGAGCCCCCGGTGGGTGAACAGCCACTGCAGCCCGTAGAGCGGCCAGCGCCACCGGTCGCGGATCGCGTCGATCGTGACCGGCTGGGTGCAGCTGTGCTGGAGCTTGGCCACCATGTGGTCCTGCAGGTGCTCGCCCACCCCGGGGAGGTCCGCGACGAGCGGGATGCCGAGCGCGCCGAGCTCGGTGGCGTTGCCGATGCCGGAGAGCTGCAGCAGCTGCGGGGAGTTGAACGCGCCGCTGGCCAGCACGACCCGGCCCGCCGTGACCTCGACCCGCCTGCGCTTCCGGTCCTCGTAGCGGACGCCGGTGACGCGGTTGCCGTCGAGCAGCAGCTTGGTGGTGAGGCAGCCGGTGCGGACCTCCAGGTTGGGGCGCCGCATGGCCGGGTGCAGGAAGGAACCGGCGACCGAGAGGCGACGGCCGCGGTCGATCGTGCGCTCCCAGGCGGTGAACCCCTCCGGCTGGGTGCCGTTGATGTCCGGGGTGCGCTCGAAGCCCGCCTGCTGCGCGGCCTCGAAGAACGTCTGGAACAGCGGGTTGGTGACGGGCCCGCGCTCCAGGCGCTGCGGGCCGCTGTAGCCGCGCACCCCGCCGGACTCGCCGATGTCGCTGGTCTCCAGCCGCTGGAAGTAGGGGAGGCAGTGCTCGTAGTCCCAGGTGGACATGCCCGCCTCGGCGCCCCACCGGTCGTAGTCCGACGGGTGGCCGCGCTGGAAGACCATCGCGTTGATGCTGCTCGAGCCGCCGAGCAGGCGCCCGCGCGGGTGCGGGATGCGCCGACCGTGCAGGAAGGGCTCCGGCTCGGACTCGTACCGCCAGTCGTGGAAGCGACTCCCGACCGGCACGCCGAACGCCGCGGGCATCTTGATCGCGATGTCCCACCAGTAGTCCGGCCTGCCCGCCTCCAGCAGGAGCACGCGGTTGGCCGGGTCGGCGCTGAGCCGGTTCGCCAGGACGGATCCCGCCGATCCCGACCCGACGATCACGAAGTCGTACTTGTCCCCCACCACGGGTGAAAGCCCTTCTCTCTGCGTCACGAAAGTGCTGCGTCGTGCCCCATATGGGTTACACCACGGGGCTGACGGCTCAGACATCGGCCTTGATGTCCGGTTTGTCCGGAACTGCGCCGGAAGTTGCAGTTAGCGGGGCTGAGCCGATTCAGCCCGTCGACGAATTTGCCCCCCGTTTACCGTTTCTTCACCTGCCGACGCAGGCCGATTCGCCCTGTGACCCTCACCCTACGTTGCCGAAGCCACCGACGAGTGAGGTTCACAGTTCCCTCACAGGATGGAACCGCACACGGAGAGAGACGTGCAGGTCAGACGGCGGTGTAGCCCCCGTCGGCCACGAGGATCGACCCCGTGATGAACGAGGCGGCGTCGCTGGCGAGGAACACGACGCTCGGCGCGATCTCCTCCGGGAGGGCGAAGCGCTGCTGCGGGGCGTCGTCGATCCAGAAGCGGCGGAATTCCGGCCGGTCGACCGGCGCCATGTCCGTTTTGACGTATCCGGGCGCCACCGCGTTGACGCGTATCCCCAACGGCGCCCACTCCACGGCCAGCGACTTCGTGAGGTGGTGGACGGCCGCCTTGGAAGCGTTGTAGGCGGGCTGCCATTGGGGCCGGTTGACGATGATCCCGGACATGCTGCCGATGTTGACGATCGACCCGGAGCGCCGCTCGCGCATCACGGCGCCGACCGCCAGCGACGTCTTCCAGAGCGCCCGCACGTTGAGGTCGAACACGTCCGACCACTGCTCGTCGGTCACGTCGAACGACGGCGCGTGGTAGCAGATGCCCGCGTTGTTGACGAGCACGTCGATGGTGCCGAGCGCGGCCACCGCCGCCTCGGTCATGGCCGCGACCTGGTCGTCGTGCGTGATGTCCGCGGTGATCGCCACGAGATCGTGGCCCGCGCCGCGCGCCTCCTCGACGGCCGCCGCGTTGGCCTCCGCCCGCCTGCCCGCGATCGCGACGCGGGCGCCCGCCTCCGCGAGGCCGAGGGCGAACGCCTTGCCGAGACCTTGGTTACCCCCTGTGACCAGGGCGGTCTTGCCGTCGAGGCGGAACGGAGAGGTCATGCCGTGACGATAGACATGATCTGCTCAACCGGAGCCCCCATTCGACCCCGGGGTGGGCGTCGTCGTGCGGGTGCTGGTCGTCGTCGGCACGGTGGGGACGCCGATCACACCCCCGAGCCCGCTGGTGCCGGCGTTGTTGTTCGCAGGCGCCGGTGCGGGCGCGGCCGCCGAGGTGGGCCGGGGGGCGTTCGCCGACGGCACGGCCGCCGCCGGGGCGCTGCGGGAAGCGGGGGCGCTCGTCGCGCCGCCCAGCCCGGGCGAGGCGGTGGCCGACGCGCGGCCGCCCGCCCCGTTCGGCGCGTTGCGGTCCGAGGGCTGGCCCGCCGAGCTGCCCCCACCGGTTCCGCCCGACCCGCCGCCTGCCTGGCCGCCCTGCGCACCGCCGCCCCCGCCGCCCCCGCCTGCGCTGCGTGCGGCCGTCGGGCGCGCGGCGCTCTGCGCCGCCGCCGCGTCGGCCGCGCCCCGGCCCACCGAGACACCCGCCAGGAACCCGAGCGAGACGAGCACCAACCCGACCAACACCTTGGTGAGCCTGCTCGTGCGCCGGGGCTCGAGCCACTCCTCGTCCAGGAAGTCGCTGTCGGCGTCCTGCTCGAACGCCTGCTGGGCCGTGACCGGTTCCGTCGCCGGGTCGTCGTGTGCTCGGGTCATGCGTGCGGGCCCCCCGGTCCGTCGATCGGCCCACGGTAAACCCAGAGCGCCGGTCAGTCCCGGCAGAGGACCCCGGCGGGGCGGGCGCGGAGGGCGAACGCCGCGCCGAGCGCGCCGAGCACCGGCAGCGCGGCGACCGGGCCGATCGCGACGAGCCCGAGACCGACGGCGAGCACCGCACCCCCGAGGCCCGCACCGAGGGCGCCCGCGACCCCGGCCACCGAGATGTTGACCGCGGCCACGAGCCCGGCCGCCGCCTGCCCGACCTGCGCCATGAGCCACGTCTGCAGCAGCGGGACCACCACGAAGGTGGCGGCGCCGAGCACGACCAGCCCGACGAGCGCCGTGGCCGGGATGCGCAGGAGCACGGGCTGCGCCGACAGGACGACGGCCAGCACCGCGAGCGGCACCGGCAGCACCCGGGGAACGGCCGCAGGCGCGACGCGCCCGGCGAGCACGTTGCCCGCGACCGTGCCCAGGCCGTAGCCGACCAAGGCGACGCTGACCCAGCCGGGACTGAAGCCCGCGACGGTGCTGAGCAGGGGCGCCACGTAGGTGAACACCGCGACGAAGCCGGTGAGCGTCAGCAGCGTCACCGCGAGCCCGGTGAGGACGGCCCGGGGTGCCAGGAGGCGGACGACATCGCCCAGGCGGCCCGCGTCGGCGGAGGCGTCCGCCGGGATCCGCGGGCAGAAGACGAGCACGCCGACCAGCCCCGTCCCGGCCAGCGCCGCGACGAGGACGAACGTGGCGTGCCACCCGTACGCCTGCCCGACGAGCGAGCCGACCGGCAGCCCGATCACCGTGGCGAGGGCGAACCCGGCGAACACCCGCGCGACGGCGGCGGTCTGGCGGGCAGGCGCCGCGGCGGCCATCGCGACCTGCGAGGCGACGGCCATGAACAGCGCCTGCGCCACCGCGGAGCCGAGCCGGGCGACGAGCAGCACGCCGTAGGAGCCCGCCGCCGCCGACCCGGCCGCGGCCGCGGTGGCCAGCGCCATCGTGGCGGCCAGCAGGCTGCGCCGGGGCAGCCGGCGGGTGAGGACGGTCGCGACCGGGCCGCCGACCGTGACCACCAGCATGTAGACGGTGACGAGCTGGCCCGCGGCGGGCACCGACACCGCCAGATCGGTGGCGATCTCGGGGAGGAGCCCGACGAGCACGAACTCCGCGGTCGCCACCGCGAAGGAGCAGAGCATGAGGACGACGATCACCACGAGGCGACGCTAAAGCCTCACACCGACGTTAGAGTCAAGCCATGCAGATCGGGGAGCTGAGCGCGCGGACCGGGGCGAGCGTGCGGATGCTGCGGTACTACGAGGAGCAGGGCCTGCTGGAGCCGCGGCGCACCGAGTCCGGGTACCGGACCTACGCGGAGTCCGACGTGGACCGGGTGGCCCGCATCCGCTGCATGCTGTCCGCCGCGCTGCCCGCGGGGGTCGTCGGCAAGACGCTGCGCTTCCTCCTCGACGGGCGCCCGGTCATCCCCGAAGAGCCCGCCGAACGCGCCCGGCTCGCCGCGACGCTGTCGGACGAGCTGGCCGCGTTGACCGACAAGATCGCTGCGTTGGAGCGCAGCCGCGACCTCTTGGCGCAGATCGTCGCGGACGTGCGGGGATCGGTGGTGGGCCCGGGCAGCCCCGGCGACCCCGGCCACGCGGAGGACTACCGGGCGGTCCGCAAGGCGGGTCCGGCGGTGGGCGTCGCGGGGTGAGCTCGTCCGGCGGCCCGATGCGGCTGTTCGTCGCGCTCGTGCCGCCCGCCGACGCACTCGACGAGCTCGCCGCCGCCGTCGACGCGCTGCGGGCGACCCCGGGCCTGCGCTGGACGCGGCCCGAGCAGTGGCACGTCACGCTGGCGTTCCTGGCCGAGGTCGACGAGCGCACGCGCGAAGCGCTCACGCCGCGGCTCGAGCGGGTGGCGCACCGGCACGCCCCGCCCACCCTGGCGTTGGCGGGCGGCGGCCGGTTCGGCAGGCAGGTGCTGTGGACGCGGGTGGACGGCGACCGGGCCGCACTGCGCAGGCTCGCCGATGCCGTCCGGGCCGCCGCCCGGCGGTGCGGGCTGCCGTTCGACGCGCGGCCCTGCCGCCCGCACCTCACCCTCGCCCGCGCGAGGGGCCCGGCCACCGACCTCGCGCCGCTCGCCGCGGCTCTCGACGGGTTCGCGGGCCGCCCGTGGTCGGCGTCTGACCTGCACCTCGTGCGCAGCGTGCTCGGCGCGGGCCCGGGTCGCACGGCCCACCACGAGCCGGTGGCATCGTGGCCGTTGTCGGGTCGATCGTGAATGTTCACCTGGCGTGGGTTGTCCCCGAGCGCCGAGGCGGCCACGATCCCCGCCCGTGGCCCGGATCGACGAGTACTTCCACGATCCGCACCCACCGCCCGTCAACGGTCTGGTCGTGGTCGTCTACGCGGTCGTGCGCGACGGCGGCGGCCGGGTGCTCCTCGTGCGGCGCACCGACGACGGCAACTGGGAGCTCCCCGGCGGCCGCATCGAGGTGGGCGAGACGACGTCGGAGGCCGTCCGCCGCGAGGTCTTCGAGGAGAGCGGCATCACGATCGCGCTGACCGGCGTGTCGGGCATCTACTCCGATCCCGCGCACATCGTCGTCTACCCGGTCGAAGGCGCCCGCCAGCAGGTGGCCGTCTGCGTGCACGCCCGCCCCGTCCGGCCCGACGAGCGGCCGCGGCCCGACGACGACGAGGCCACCGCGGCCGCCTGGTTCGCCCCCGGCGAGACCGCGGCGCTGCCCATGCACCCCGACGTCCGCCGCAGACTCACGCACGGCCTCGCCCATCCCGCGGTGCCGCACGTGGACTGACGGGTGGTAGATCTGTCCACCGTACGGGCCTTGTCCGATACGTCCGCCGACGGGTAAGGACGCTGTGTCGGTTCGGGAGAGGAACTCATGACTGCCGCTGGTGACGCCGTCCGGCAGCGGGTCCGGCTGCGCGACGTGGCCAAGCGGGCGGGGGTCGCGCCGTCCACGGCGTCGGCCGTGCTCAACGGGCGCGCCGAAGAGGCCCGGATCGCGCCACCGACGCAGGACCGGGTGCGGGCGGCCGCGGCGGAGCTCGGCTACCGCCCCAACCTGGCCGCGCGCAACCTGCGCTCGCACACCAGCCGCATCGTCGGCCTCGTGTCGGACGCGATCGCCGCCGAGCCGTACGCGGGCGAGATGGTGCGCGGGGCGTACGCGGCCGCGCTCACCCACGACCGGCTGCTGGTGATCGCCGAGACCGACGGCAGCCGCAGCGTCGAGGACGACATGGTGCGCGGCATGCTCGACCGGCAGATCGACGGGCTGGTGTACGGCTGCCTGTTCACCCGGCGCGTGCAGCTCTCGACCGCGGTCACCGAGCTGCCGGTCGTGCTCCTCAACTGCCTTGCCGAACCCCTGCCCGGTCCCGCCGTGATCCCGGACGAGGTCGGCGGCGGGCGCGAGGCGGCACGGGGGCTCCTGGCGGCGGGCCACCGCGACGGGATCTACGTGATCGGCAAACGCCCTCGCGAGGTCCTCGCGGCCGGTCGGCGGCTGCGCGGCATCCGCGCCGAGCTGGACGCCGGGGGTGGCGTCATCACCGGGCTCGTCGACAGCGAGTGGAGCCCGGAGAGCGGCCGCGCGGCCGTCACCGAACTGCTCGCGCACGCCCGGCCTGCCGCCCTCATCTGCCTCAACGACCGCATCGCGCTCGGCGCCTACCAAGCCATCCAGCAAGCGGGCCTGCGGATCCCCGAGGACATCTCGGTGGTGGCGTTCGACGACTCGGTGATGGCGGGCTGGCTGCAGCCGGGCCTCAGCTCGGTCGCGCTCCCCCACTACGAGATGGGCCGCCTCGCCACCGATCTGTTGATCAAAGACGAACGCCACCGGGAGGTGCACCTCGTCGAGATGCCCCTGCGCCACCGCGCCTCGATCGGGCCGCCCGCCGGCTGAGCCTGCACGACCGGTGCGCTCCTACGCGCTGCTCCCGGCGGCCGCAGGAGCCCGTTCTTCGCCGAGGGCGAGGCGCAGGGCCCGCAGGGCGTAGTGGTGGCGGGAGCGGACGGTGCCCGCCGGGATGCCCAGCGCGGTGGCGGCCCGCTCGGCGGGGGCGTCGCGGTAGTAGAGCTCGAGCAGCACCAGCCGGTGCTCCGGCGAGAGCCGCCGGAGCGCGCGGGCGAGCTGGCCGCGGTCGAGGACGTTGTCGTAGCCGCCGTCGACCTCCGGCTCGACGGCCGTCTCGACGAGCGGGCTCGTCGGACGGTTGCGGGCCACACGGGCGGCGTCGGTCAGCACGTTGCGCAGCACCGTGCGGAGCCAGGGCCGCAGCGGCCTGCCGTCGGCCAGCAGCTCGGAGAGGTGGCGCCAGGCGCGCAGGAACGTCTCCTGCACGGCGTCCTCGGCGGACTGCCGGTCTTCGGTGAACCAGGTGGCGTAGGCGAGCAGGGCGGTGGCGTGGTCGCGGTAGAGCATGCGCAGCGCGAAGTCGGCGGTCATGTCTACTAATAGCGATAGTAGTTACGTGAACGTCCGCGGGAGCGGCTCTCGTACCAGAGGTCGAACGAGAAGAACTCGACCTCTGGAGGAAGTACATGAAGCGCAGCTTCGTCATCGGTGGCATCGTCGCCGCCGCGGTGGTCGCCGGGGGCGGCGCCGCGGCGGGTGTCGCGCTCGCGGGCAGCGGCACCCCGGCGGCCTACGGTGCTCCGGCCGCGGCGGCGGCCCAGGCGGCGCCGGGCGCGACCGGCGTCGGCACCGCGGCGCTGACGCCGGGCACCGCGCTCGTCGACGGCGCAGGACGCACCGTCTACCTGTTCGAGGCCGACAACGGCACCACCTCCAACTGCTACGGGCAGTGCGCCCAGATCTGGGCGCCGGTGCCCGCGGGCGGCCCGACGTCCGGTGGGGCGCAGGCCGCGCTGGTGGGCACGACCATGCGCACCGACGGCAGCACGCAGGCCACCTACAACGGCCACCCGCTCTACTACTTCGCGAACGACAAGGCCGCTGGTGACGCCCGCGGGCAGGGCATCAACCGCTTCGGCGGCGGCTGGTACGTCGTGGACCCGACCGGCAAAAAGATCGACTCCGACGCCCCGGCGCCTGCGCCGTCCGCGCCTGCGGCGGGCAACTACGGCTACTGACCCGGCACGCCGCCGGGCGGATTCCCGTCGTCAGGACGCCCGGCGGCACCCGTCAGGCCAACGCGTAGACCATCGGGGCGGCCGCGAGCAGCAGCGGCGCCACGGTGAAGGCCGTGATGGCGGCGCGGGCGAGCGCCCGGCTCGCCGCGGGCAGCCCGGCAGGCGGGCGGAGCAGCCGCTGGACGCGCGCGAGCGCCTCCGCGCCGCCCGACCCGGCGCCCGACGACCGCGCGGCCCGGCGCCCCCCGCCGTCGGCGACCCCACCCGTCGCGCCGCCCGATCGCGGGGTGGACGCGGCGACGGCGACGAGCGCGCGCGCGATCACCCGCGGCTCGTGGTGGGTGGCGGCCAGCTCGTCCGCGTCCATCTCCAGCAGGCCCCCCACCAGCGCGGGCGCGTCCCTGAGCAACGGGACCAACGGCAGCGCCTGTGCCACGACCGCGGCGGCGGTGAGCCACCGGTGGTGGCGGGCGGCGAGGTGCGCGTGCTCGTGCGCCAGCACCGCCGACAGCTCGGCCCCGCTGAGCAGGTCGACCGCCCCGCGGGTGACGACGACGGTGTGCTGCGCCCCGCCGACCGCGAACGCGGCCGCGCCGGGCTGCTCGAGCACCACGGCGCGCAACTCGGGCACGTGGGCCCCGGCCCACCGCACGAGCAGCCGGTGCCGCCTGCGCTCGGTCTGCCTGCGGTGGACGAACCGGGCACCCGTCCACGCCCCGCGCAGCAACAGCCCGACCGTGAGCACCTGGCCCGCCGTGACGACCCCGGCGCCCGCAGGCGTGCCGTAGGCCGCGCGCAGCCGGACGAGGCACGCCCCGACCAGCTGCCCGACGTCGATCGTGAGCCCGCTCGTGGGCAGGAACACCGTGACGCCCGCCAGCACCAGCGCCACCGGCACCGACCACGCGGCGGCCACCACCGCCGCCGCGCCGAGCCGCGGCGCCCGCAGCGGCCAGTCGGCGCGGCGGATCCACGCCGGTCCGGCGAACCCCACGACGAACGCGTAGAGGACGAGCGCGCCCCCGACGGTCACGACCCCGACCCGCCGTCTTCGGGGGCCTCGGTCACCTCACGGAGCGCCGCGGCGAGGGCCGCGGCGTCGGCAGGGTCGATCTCCTCGACGAAGCGGGCGAAGACACCCGCGCGGTCGTCGCTCACCGCGAGCGCGTCGTGCATCAGCTGCGCCGTGTAGGCCTGCCTGGTGAGCGCGGGCGTGTAGCGCCACGCCCGGCCGTCGCGGTGCCGGTGCAACCAGCGTTTGCGGTGCAGGTTGTCCAGCACCGTCATGACGGTGGTGTACGCGAGCTCGCGCTCCGGGCGCAGGCCCTCCATCGCCTCGCGCACGGAGAGCGGCCGCTCCGCGCTCCACAGCAGGTCCATCAGGGTCGCCTCCAGGTCACCGAACGGGCGCGACCGGCGCGGGAGCGACATGGACACCTCCTGGGAGGGGCGAGCGGACGAGCCCACAGTCTCCCCCGCGCCGGATCAACCCCTGGATAGGCGACCGGGTTACACCGCGACCGCGCCGCCGACCCCCGGCGGCGGCGCGGTCGCGCGGACTCCTGCTCACGAGGCGGGGGCCACCTGCAGGGACGCCAGGACGGCGCCCGTCACGTCGCGGCCGAGCTGCCGTCCCGCCTGGTCGTCGATGCGCGTGTGCTGGCCCGCCCAGATGCGGCTGAGGCCCGCCTCGTCGGCGACCGCGCTCAGGCTCGTGAAGCTGCGGGTCACCCCGGGGTCGGCCGTCGAGGTGACGGACACGCTCTGCCGGTCACCCCACACCGCCGCCAGCGCGGTCGCCGCGGCGGCGCTCAGCGCGCCGTGCGCGCCGGGGTAGGACGGGTCGGCCGCGGTGGGCGTCAGCGGGTTCCAGGTGGGGTCGGCCGCCGTGCCCGGCACCCCCGTGCGGATCGCGGTGATCGGCCGCCACACGTGGTCGGCGTACTTCGCGTCGTAGAGCCCGATCGTGGTGTCGGCCACCGCGAGGTCCATCGCCGCGAACGCCCGCGTCGCGTCGGCGAGGCTGCGGTCACCCACGAGCTGCTGGGCGACCTGGTTCCACGTGTTCCAGACCGGCGAGGCGCTCCAGAACTTGCCCGCGACGGTCTGGTCCGCGGTACGCGTGGTGCTGGCGTCCCGGCCGAGGCTCGCCACCTCGGTGAGCGCCGACGCGTACGCCGCGCCGTCCACCGGCGGGTGCGCCGCCGGGCGGAACTGGCTGCCGCTGCTGAGCACGAACGGCGCCACCGAGCCCCAGTTCGGGAACATCGGGGCGGCGAGCTTCGGCGGGGTGGGCCGGTAGTCGCCGGGCTGGGTGCCCGCGGGGAACGGCGCGGGCGTGGCCGTGGCGCCGTCGGCCGCGCGCAGGCTGAGCAGCTGCGCGGCGGCCGCCTGGCCGACCGCGACGCCGTCCTGCTTGGCCTCGCCGTCGGGCACGGACGCGAGCTGGGTGCGCAGGAGGTCGTCGGCGCCCGTCCGGGTCGTCGGGTACAGGGCGGCGAGGACGTCGTGCGCGGCCTGGTCAGCGGCCACGTCGGGCCGGGCGTCCGCCGCGGCGGGCACGGCCGTCTTGTACGGCGGCGTCGCGTGGGTGATCGAGACAACCGCGTCGTACTCGGCGGCCTGCAGGATGGCGAAGCTGCGGGTGGGGTGGATCGTGGCGGGCTGGGCGCCGGGGGTGCCGAGGACCGTGATCAGCTGGCGGTTCCAGTCGACCACCGACTTCCCGGATCCGGGGGCGTCCGCGATGCCGGGCGGC
>DATAOO010000284.1:0-6595 GCA_036265695.1 Pseudonocardia sp.
CTTCCGCGCTCCAGGATAGCCCGGTCAGATCTCCAGCAGGTCCTTGGGGAACCGGGTGAGGATCTCGGGATCGCCGTCGGTGACGACGAGCGTGTCCTCGATCCGCTCGCCGCCGCGGCCCTCGAGGTAGATGCCGGGCTCGACGGTGACGGCCATGCCCGCCGCCAGTCGGCCCGATCCCGTGACGCCCAGCAGCGGGGCCTCGTGGATCTGCAGCCCCACGCCGTGCCCGAGCGGGTGCACGAACTGCTCGCCGCGCCCCGCGTCGACGACGACCCGGCGGGCGGCCGCGTCGACATCGGCTACGTCGGCGCCCGGGGCGAGCGCGGCCCGGCCCGCCGCCTGCGCGGCGGCGACCAGCGCGTACAGCTCGCGCTGCCAGTCCGCCGCGGCGCCGAGCACCACGGTGCGCGTCATGTCGGAGTGGTAGCCGTCGACGAGCGCGCCGAAATCGATCTTGACGAAGTCGCCGTGGCGCAGCGGGGTCGCCGTCGGGCTGTGGTGCGGCACGGCGGAGTGCGGGCCCGCCGCGACGATCGTGTCGAAGGACGGGCCCGCCGCGCCGTGCGCCCGCATGCGGTACTCCAGGTCCAGCGCCACCGCGGCTTCGGTGCGGCCGGGGGCGAGGCCGCCGTGGTCGATCAGCTCGGCGAGGGCGGCGTCGGCGATCGCGCACGCGGTGCGCAGGACGGCGAGCTCGGCGTCGTCCTTCACCATGCGCAGCTGTTGGACCAGCCCCGGCGCGCGCACGAGGGCGGCCTTGTGCTCCGCCAACGCCGCGTGGGCGTCCACGGTGACGTGGTCGGACTCGAAGCCGAGCACGCCGACCCCGAGCCCCGGGGCCAGCCCGGCGAGGGTCACGGCGCACGCCCGCTCGATGACGGCTTCCAGGTCGGGCACCTCGGCCGCGACCTGCGCGCGGTAGCGGCCGTCGGTGCAGAGGCGGCTGCGTCCGTCGCCGTCGACGTGCACGAGGAGCGCGGCGTTCGAGCCGGTGAAGCCGGTGAGGTAGCGGACGTTGACCAGGTCGGTGACCAGCAGCGCGTCGACGTCTCTGGAGCGCAGCAGCGCGCGCAGCGCCGTCCGCCGCCCGGCGCTCACGCGCTGACGGCCGCGTAGGCGGTCTCCAGGAGCGCGGTGTCGGGGCCCTCCAGCCGGGCGGGCTTGGCCAGGCCGTCCAGCACGACGAACCGCAGCACGCCCCCGCGCGCCTTCTTGTCGCCGCGCATGGATTCGAGCAGCTCGGGCAGCACGCCCGCCGCGTAGGTCGTCGGGAGGCCGACCGAGGCGAGCACGCTGCGGTGCCGGTCCGCGGTGGCGTCGTCGAGGCGGCCCGCGGCCCGGGCCAGCTCGGCCGCGAACACGAGCCCGACGCTCACCGCGGCCCCGTGCCGCCACCGGTACTCCTCGCGGCGCTCGATGGCGTGGCCGAGGGTGTGGCCGTAGTTGAGGATCTCCCGCAGGTGCGATTCCCGCAGGTCGGACGCCACCACCTCGGCCTTCACCTGGATCGCGCGCCGCACCAGCTCGGGGAGCACCGATCCGGCGGGGTGGAGCGCCGCGGCCGGGTCGGCTTCGACGAGGTCGAGGATCGTCGGGTCGGCGATGAACCCCGCTTTGATGATCTCCGCGCTGCCCGCGACGAGCTCGTCGCGCGGGAGGGTGTCGAGCGTCGCGAGGTCCACGAGCACGGCCGAGGGCTCGTGGAACGCCCCGACGAGGTTCTTGCCCGCCGCGGTGTTGACCCCGGTCTTCCCGCCGACCGCGGCGTCGACCATCGCCAGCAACGTGGTGGGGACGTGCACCACCCGCACCCCGCGCATCCAGGTGGCGGCGACGAAGCCCGCGAGGTCGGTGGCCGCTCCCCCGCCGAGCGAGACGACGACGTCCGAGCGGGTGAGCCCGACCCGCCCGCAGACCTCCCAGCAGAAGCCCGCGACGGCGAGGTTCTTGCCGTCCTCGGCATCGGGGATCTCCACGCGGTGGGCCTCGATGCCAGCTTCGGCGAGCGCGCCGCGCACCCCTTCCGCGGCCTCGGCGAGGGCGGGTTGGTGCACGAGCATCGCGTTGGTGGCGCCGAGGTCGGCGACGGTCGCGGGCAGCTGGGCGCGCACGTCGCGGCCGATCAGCACGGGGTAGGGCCGCTCGCCGGTGACGTCGATCCGGTCGATGGGGCTCACGCTCATCTCCGAACGTCCTCGTTGTCGCCGACCGTGACGGGCGCCGAGGGCCTGCCGAAGGTCGGGTTCGGCAGGAGGGGCTCGTCGCCCGGCGCGGCGGCGGGCTCCGGGGGTGGGTCGGCGACCGGGTCCTCACCCAGGGCTTCCAGGAGCTTGCGGACGACCTGGCTCGGGCTCTGCTTGCTCGTCTCGATCTCGACGGTCGCGACCTCGCGGTAGAGCGGCGCGCGGGCGTCGAGGAGGGCCTTGAAGGTGGCGCGCGGGTTGACCCCGGCCAGCAGCGGGCGCGCGGTGGACATGCCGGTGCGCCGGATCCCGTCGGCGAGCCCGACCTTGAGGTGCACCACGCGGTGCCCGCGGAGCCGTTCGCGGGTGACGGCCGCGAGCACCGAGCCGCCGCCCAGCGCGAGGACACCGTCGGTGGCCGTGAGCGCCTCGGCCACCACGGCCCGCTCCAGTGCACGGAAAGCGTCCTCGCCGTCCTCGGTGAACATGTCCGCGATCGGCTTGCCCGCCCGCTCGACGATCAGCGCGTCGACGTCGGTGAAGCCGAGGCCCAGCCGCCGGGCCAGCAACCGGCCGACCGTGGTCTTGCCTGCACCGGGCGGGCCGACCAGCACCACGCTCGGGCGTCTCTGCGGACTCACCGCCACGAGGGTAGTGGCCGACGCGCGGTAACGGGCCACAGGCCGCGAAGCGAGCACATCAGTGATCGGATACGGTGCGCCGCAATCGCCGACAGCAGACGGTGACGCCCGGCGGCGCCACCACCACGGACGGAGGGGTGGGTGGACCAGGACAGCGGGCGGAAGGCGGGCCGGTCGATGCCGCGGCGCGAGAACGGCTCCGGGCCCCGCCACCGGCTGGACGCGCGGCCGCCGTCCGGCGCGGCCAACCCGCTCCCCCGCCGGTCCGCCCAGGGCCACATCGAGCCGCAGCTGCGCACGCCCGGTGGCGCGGGCACGGGCACACCGTTCACCCCGTTCGGGCCGGACCTCGAGCCGACGTCCGCCGTCGAGTCGGACGACGAGGCCTCGGCCGCCGCCGACTTCCACGAGGGCACCGATCGCGGCCGCAAGCGGCCCGAGCCCCCCGCGGACTGACCCTGCGGCGTCCGGCTTCGCGCTGCGGACCGGCTCAGGCCTGCGCGTCGAGGTAGGACCGCACGTTGCGGCGCGTCTCCGTCAGGGAGTCGCCACCGAACTTCTCCAGCGCCGCGTCGGCCAGCACCAGCGCCACCATGGCCTCGGCGACCACACCCGCGGCGGGCACGGCGCAAACGTCCGAGCGCTGGTGGATCGCCTGGGCGGGCTCGCCGGTGGCGACGTCGACCGTGCGCAGCGCCCGCGGCACCGTGGAGATCGGCTTCATCGCCACCCGCACCCGCACCGGCTCGCCGTTGGTCATGCCGCCCTCGATGCCGCCCGCCCGGTTGGTGAGCCGCTTGACCGGGTCGCCCGGCATCATCTCGTCGTGCGCCGCGCTGCCGCGCCGCCGCGCCGTGCGGAACCCGTCGCCGATCTCGACGCCCTTCATGGCCTGGATGCCCATCAGCACGCCCGCCAACCGGGCGTCGAGGCGCCGGTCGGACTGCACGTAGGAGCCGAGTCCGACCGGCAGGCCGTAGGCGATCACCTCGACGACACCGCCGAGCGTGTCGCCCTCGGCCTGGGCCGCATCGACCTCCGCGACCATCGCCGCCGTGGCCTCGTCCCTGTAGGCCCGCACCGGGCTCGCGTCGACGCGGTCGCGCTCGGCAGGCCCGGGCCCGTCGCCGTCGGGCGCCTCGACCCCGCCCAGCGCGACGACGTGCGACACGACGTCGACCTCCAGCGCCTGCTTGAGGAACGCCTGCGCCACCGTGCCCAGCGCCACCCGCGCCGCTGTCTCGCGCGCGCTGGCGCGTTCCAACACGGGCCGGGCGTCGTCGAAGCCGAACTTCGTCATCCCCGCGAGGTCCGCGTGGCCGGGCCGCGGCCGGGTGAGCGGCGCGTTGCGGGCACGCCCCGCGATGAGCTCGGGATCGACGGGGTCGGCCGCCATCACCGTCTCCCACTTCGGCCACTCGGAGTTGCCGATGCGGATGGCGACCGGCCCGCCCTGGGTCAGCCCGTGCCGAACACCGCCGATCACCTCCAGCTCGTCGGCTTCGAACTTCATCCGCGCGCCACGGCCGTAGCCGAGGCGACGGCGGGCGAGCTCGGCGGCGAGCTCCTTGGTGGTGATCTCCACTCCGGCGACCATGCCTTCCAGCACGGCTACCAGGGCGGGACCGTGTGACTCACCCGCGGTGATCCAGCGCAGCACGGCTGGATTTTCGCACGCGGGCCCTCAGCCCCCGCCTGCGGCGGTGGCCAGGGTGAGGAGCCAGGCCGCCGCCAGCATCGACGGGCCGTGCGGCACCGCCGCGTGCGGCGGGGCCCGGCTGACGCACCACCGGAGGAGGGCGAAGCAGCCGGTGATCACCGCCGCGAGCACGGCGCCGATCGCCAGCGCGGACCACGACGCGCCGCCGAGCACCGTGCCGAGCGGTGCGGCGAGCTTGACGTCGCCGAGGCCGAGCGCGGCGGGCCGGAGCAGGTGGACCAGCCCGTAGCCGAGGACGGCGACGAACGCGCCGAGCACGCCGCGCCCCAATGCAGCGGGCCCCAGCGGCAGCAGGCCCAGCGGCGCGAGGCAGGCGGCCGGGGCGGTGAGGGTGTCGGGCAGCCTGCGGTGCTGCGCGTCGACCAACCCGGCCGTGACGCCCAGCCAGCCGAGCCCGAGCAGCACCGGCAGCCAGGCCGTCGGCAGCCGCCCCGCGCCCCACAGGCCGCCGGTGACCGCCCACAGCGCGCCGGTGCTCAGCTCGCAGACGGGCGCCCGCACGCGGGCGCCTCGCCGCAGCCGGGCCAGCAGGCGGCGGGCCGCGGCGCCTGCCGCGACGCCGAGGGCGCCACCGGCAGGCCCGGCGGCGGCCGCTACTGCCGCTGCTGTGGATATCGGGTTCGCCGTCGTCGTCATGGCTCCACGTTCGCGTGCGACAACGCCCCGTGCCACGGCCATCGCGAATCTGTGGATGGAGCGGGGCGATGGGGACGACTCCGCGAACCCACGGCGGGTCGGCGACTCGCGGCGGGAATAGGGTTCGCCGTCCGGCCGTCGTTGCCGCACGGACCACCCACCTCCCGAGGAGCAACACATGGCCGTCGATCCCGCGCTGGCGGATCTGTTCGTGCAACACCGCAACGGCACCCTGATCACGCTCAAGCGCGACGGGCGGCCGCAGGCGTCGGTCGTCACGCACACGTTCGACCCGGACACGTCGACGCTGCGGGTGTCGATCACCGAGCCGCGGGCGAAGACCCGCAACCTGCGCCGCGACCCGCGCGCGAGCTACATGGTGACGAGCCCGAACCTGCGCGCCTACGCCGTCGGCGAGGCCACGGCCGAGCTCACGCCGCCCGCCGCGGATCCGAACGACGCCACGGTCGACGCGCTGGTGGACCTCTACCGCACGATCGCAGGCGAGCACCCCGACTGGGCGGAGTACCGGGCCGCCATGGTCGCCGACCAGCGGGTGGTGCTGACACTGCGGTTCGACCGCGTCTACGGCGCGATCCTGCCGGGCTGACACCCCCGGGGAACGGCCGCCGCGGCCGCGTCGAGCAGCGCGATCACGGCGCCCGGCTCGCCGACCGCGAACAGCGCGCGCCCCGGCCCGGCGAGCTCCGTCCACGCCCACCGCACGCCCGGCCGTTCGCCGACGTTCGCGGGCGCTTCGGCCGCTCCCCCGCCCTCGGCACCCGTGCCTGCGGGAAGGGCCGCCGCGGCGCCCACCGCGCCACCGGACGCGGGGCAGCCTGCCGTGGGGTCGCGCGTCGTGGAGCCGTCGTCAGCGGCCGCCAGCACGGCGGCGTCGACGACGACGAGCGTCCCGACCGCACGGGCGCCCGCGGTGCCGCCCGGGCCGCAGAGCGCGGGGTCGGCGCCGTCGAGCGACGTCGTATGGGCCAGCAGTGGATCGCCGTCGACGGACACGTCGAGCCGCCCGCGGTAGCGGCCGCCTACGCCGCCGTGGCGGCCCAGCACCACCACCTCGCGGAGGGTCACCCGCGCCCCGGCACCGAGGTCGACCCGCAGTGCGGTGCGGTAGTCCGCCCCGTCCGTGACGACGGTCGGCTCCGGGGCCCAGTCCAGGGTCGCGCCGGCCCCGACGACCACGTCGAACCCCCACCGGGCGGGCGCCGCCCCGCGGCCGGGTTGGACGATCGTGGCACCGGCGCTGCGCACGGCGAGCGCCGCGCCCGTTCCCACCCGGACGTCCAGAGCCAGCACGTCGCCGCCGAGCGGGCCGCCCGCGCCGTGGACCAGGTGCACGCGCGCGTTCCCGGTCGGGCGCAGCACGATCGGCCACGCCTGGGTCCAGCGGATCC
>DATAOO010000285.1:0-2971 GCA_036265695.1 Pseudonocardia sp.
CCTCGCGCAACTGCTCGCCGAGCACCTGCCCGACGCGCGCTTCGACCTCCCCGAGGGCACCTACCTGGCCTGGCTCGACCTGCGCGCCCTCGGGCTCGGCGACCACCCGGCGCAGGTGCTCCAGGAGCGCACCGGCGTCGCCCTGGTCGACGGCCCGCTGTGCGGCGCCCCCGGCCGCGGCCACGCACGGCTGAACTTCGCCACCCCGCGTCCCATCCTGGAGGAGATGGTGCGCCGCCTGGGCGCCGCGGTCAGATGACGACCTCCGCGGGCCCGGTCATGATGTCGACGCCCGCCGACGCGAAGTTGGGCAGGTCGGCGAGTGCGGCCTCGCCCGCGGGGCCGGAGAGCGCCGCCTGGCACTGCTCTGCGGTGTCCCAGTAGAGCGTCGCGACGAAGTAGTACGACGGCTTGGCGCCGTCCGGGCCCGGTGCGGGCCAGCTCATCGTGAACGCCTTGACATCCGGCAGCGCGGCACCCAGCCCGGAGTGCACCTCGCGGTAGTGCTTGTCGAACGCGGCCGGGTCTTCGGGGTGGCTGTAGAGCGCCGTGAGCTGGTACACGGGTGACCTCCGGATCCGGCGGGCTCCGCTGCCCGCCCCCCACCCACCTTGCTCGATCGGCTGAACCGAAGGCAGCACCGTCCCACGATGTGGACACCGGTTCGACACCGCGGGAACGGTCGTGCCATGCTCCGCCCCGTGTACCGATCCTTCGTGATCATTATCGAGCAGCGCGTCGGCTAACCGCACCACGGCCGACGCGCAGACCTCTCGCATCCGCGAGGGGTCTTTTTGTTTGCGCCGCAACCCCTTTCCAGGAGCTTCCGATGTCCCGCACCGAGCCCGCCGCGACCCCCCTCGGCGACGCCTTCCACGTCTTCGACACGACGCTGCGCGACGGCGCCCAGCGCGAGGGCATCTCGTACTCGGTGGCCGACAAGCTCGCGGTCGCCCGACACCTCGACGCGTTGGGCGTGGGCTTCATCGAGGGTGGCTGGCCGGGCGCGCTGCCCAAGGACACCGAGTTCTTCGCCCGCGCGGCGGCGGGGGAGCTGGACCTCCAGCACGCGGCGCTCGTCGCGTTCGGCGCCACCCGCAAGGCGGGGACGTCCGCCGCGGAGGACCCCCAGGTGCTGGCGTTGCTCGCCAGCCAGGCGCCGGTCGTCACGCTCGTCGCGAAGTCCGATCGGCGGCACATCGAGCGGGCGCTGCGCACCGACGCCGCCGAGAACTGCGCGATGGTGGCCGACACGGTCGCCTTCCTCCGCGGTGAGGGGCGGCGGGTGTTCCTCGACGCCGAGCACTTCTTCGACGGCTTCGCCTTCGACCCCGACACCGCGCTGCGCGTGCTCGACGCCGCGGTCACGGCGGGCGCCGACGTCGCCGTGCTCTGCGACACCAACGGCGGCATGCTGCCGCTGGGCATCGCCGAGGTCGTCACGGAGGTGGCCGCGCGCACGGGCTTCCGGCTCGGCATCCACTGCCAGGACGACACGGGCTGCGCGGTCGCCAACTCGGTGGCCGCGGTACAGGCGGGCGCGACGCACGTCCAGTGCACCGCGAACGGCTACGGCGAACGGGCGGGCAACGCCGACCTGTTCGCCGTCGTGGGGAATCTCGTGACCAAGCTGGGGCTGCCCGTCCTACCGGACGGCCGCCTCGGCGATCTCACCCGCACCTCGCACGCGTTGGCGGAGATCGCCAACATCGCTCCCGACACCCACCAGGCTTATGTCGGGACGTCAGCGTTCGCCCACAAGGCGGGCCTGCACGCGAGTGCGATCAAGGTGGACCCGGAGCTGTACAACCACATGAACCCGGTGGATGTCGGCAACGGGCAGCGGGTGCTGGTCACGGAGATGGCGGGCCGGGCCAGCGTCGAGCTCAAGGGAACCGAGCTCGGCCTGGACCTGGCCGCCCACCCCGACGCGGTGTCGTCGGTGGTCGCGACGGTCAAGGAGCGGGAGGCCACGGGCTGGTCGTTCGAGGCCGCCGACGGCTCGCTGGAGCTGCTGATGCGTTCGGCGTTGGGGGAGACGGCGACCGCGCCGTTCGCGCTCGACTCGTACCGGGTGATCACCGAGCACCGGGCCGATGGGCACGTGGTGGCGGAGGCGACGGTCAAGGTCGTCGTCGACGGGCGGCGGGTGCTGTCGACGGCCGAGGGCAACGGGCCGGTCAACGCGCTGGACGCGGCGCTGCGGGCCGCGCTGGAGCCGTCGTGCCCGTGGCTGGCCGACATCGCGCTGTCGGACTACAAGGTGCGGATCCTCACGCGGGGCACCGACGCCGTGACCCGGGTGCTGGTGGAGTCGAGCGACCGGGCCGACGGCGCGGGAACCGGTGCCGGCTCCGGGTGGACGACGGTCGGCGTGCATGGCAACGTCGTCGAGGCGTCGTGGCTGGCCCTCGTCGACGCGCTCGCCTACGCGGCCCTCCGCCGCCGCGTCCCGGTCGCCCCCTGACCCGGCGAGTCCCCGTTTCCCCGACGCCGAGTCCCGCATCTCTCCGGGGTGAGTCGTGCATCTCGCCGCGGTGAGTCGTGCATCTCGCCACGGCGAGTTGGCCGTTCGGCAGGTGCTCAACCGTCGAGCGCGGGGTGGGCGGCGAGATGGCGCAGCAGCAGTGGCGCCACCTCGACGACGTTCTGCTCGGGCAGCCAGTGGTTCGCGCCGGGCAGCTCGACGTAGGTGAGCGGGCCCGGCACCCACCGCGCGGTGCTCTCGGCCGTCGGGCGCAGGAGGGCGTTGTCGGCGGAGCCCCACACGTAGAGCACGGGCACGCGGACCAGGCCCGGGTCGCGACCACCGAACGGCATGGCGCGGTACCAGTTGAGCATCGCGGTGAGCATCGCTCGGTCGACGGCGACGTCGCGCTCCGCGGCGGCGTGCGTCTGGCCGCTGCGCTCCAACAGCCGCACCAGCACGTCCGGTCGCCGGGCGTGCACCCGCTCGACCAGCCCTGGGATC
>DATAOO010000286.1:0-11482 GCA_036265695.1 Pseudonocardia sp.
GGCCTCCGTGGCCGTCGGCACGTCGAAGTCGTACTCCTCGTAGCCGCAGTAGGGCTCGACCTTGCGCAGGTCCCACGGCAGGCCTGCGCACCGCAGGATCGGCCCGGTGGCGCCGAGCGCCAGGCAGCCGTCGAGCGGCAGATAGCCCACGTTCTCCAGCCGCTGCCGCCAGATCGGCTGCCCGGTGAGCAGCTTGTCGTAGCCGGGTAGCTGGCCGCGGATCTGCTTGACCACGGCGAGGACGTCCTCCTCGAAGCCGTCCGGGAAGTCCTGCGCGAGGCCGCCGGGTCGGATGAACGCGTGGTTCATGCGGAGGCCGGTGAGGCGCTCCAGCAGGTGCAGCAGGTCCTCGCGCTCGCGGAACCCGTTGGTCATGCCGGTGAGCGCGCCCAGCTCCATGCCACCGGTGGCCAGCGCCACCAAGTGCGAGGCGATCCGGTTGATCTCCATGAGCATGACGCGGCCCTGCTGGGCCCGCCGGGGCGCTTCGACGCCCAGCAGCTTCTCGACGCCGAGGCAGTAGCCGGTCTCGGTGAAGAGCGGGGAGAGGTAGTCCGCGCGCGTCACGAACGTGACGCCCTGGGTCCAGGTGCGGTACTCGCAGTTCTTCTCGATGCCGGTGTGCAGGTAGCCGATCACCGAACGGGCCTGGGTGACCGTCTCCCCTTCGAGCTCGAGCACCAGCCGCAGCACCCCGTGCGTGGACGGGTGCTGGGGGCCCATGTTGACGACGATGCGGTCGTCGTGCTCCTCGTCGATGAGGCTGTCCCAGTCGCCGCCGGTGACGGTGTAGACCGGGCCCTCGGTAGTGATGCGTTCTTCGGCAGGGGTGGTCATGAGTAGGACCGCCTCTCGTCACGCTTGTCGGATTGCTGGCGGGATCTCCGCGCCCGAATGCCGATCATGAATAAGCCCGCCGCTCGTCAGGGGGCGGGATCTCCGCGCCCTTGTACTCCACCGGGATCCCGCCGAGCGGGTAGTCCTTGCGCTGGGGGTGGCCCTCCCAGTCGTCGGGCATGAGGATGCGGGTGAGCGCGGGGTGGCCGTCGAAGACCACGCCGTACATGTCCCAGGTCTCCCGCTCCTGCCAGTCGGCCGTGGGGTAGACCTCGACGACGCTGGGCACGTGCGGGTCGTCCACGTCGAGCGCGACCTCCAGCCGGACGCGGCGCCGGTAGGTCATGGACGTGAGGTGGTAGACGACGTGCAGCCGCTGCTCGACCTCGGTGCCGTAGTCGACGCCGGAGACCGACGAGCACAGCTCGAACCGCAGGCCCTCCTCGTCGCGGAAGGTGCGGCAGAGTTCGAGGATGCTCTCGGGCCGGACGTAGAACGTGATCTCGCCGCGGTCGATGGTGATCTGCTGCAACGCCCCGCGGTCGATCCCACGGCGGTCCAGGCAGGTGCCGAGCTCGTCGGCGAGCTCGTCGAACCAGCCGCCGAAGGGGCGCTCGGCAGGCGCGGGTGCGTAGCCGGGCAGGCGCAGGCCGCCGAAGCCGGACGTGTCGCCGGTGCCGTGCACGCCGAACATGCCCTTGCGGGCGCGGGACGGCGCGACGCGGGTGCCGCCTTCCGGCGTGCCGTCGAGCTGCTCCACCTCGCCCGCCGCCGGGGCCTCACCGCCCGTGGCGCGGTGCGCGGCGGTGTCGCCGCCGCCCGTCTCCGACGAGGAGTGCTCGCCACCCGTCGGCTCGGCGCCGTCCTTGGACGTCCCTGTTGTCTCGCTCATCTACTTCTTCTTCGCGAACTTGACCGACGAGGGGACCAGCTCGGTCTTGTGGCCCGACTCCGCGAGCGCCGCGGCCCGCTTGGCGCCCAACGGCTCGTCCATGATCTTCGCGTGCAGCTTCAGGATCGCGTCGATCAACATCTCCGGGCGCGGCGGGCAGCCGGGCAGGTAGATGTCGACCGGGACGATGTGGTCGACGCCCTGCACGATCGCGTAGTTGTTGAACATGCCGCCGGAGCTGGCGCACACGCCCATCGCGAGCACCCAGCGCGGCTCGGGCATCTGGTCGTAGATCTGGCGCAGCACCGGAGCCATCTTGTTGCTCACCCGGCCCGCGACGATCATCAGGTCGGCCTGCCGGGGGGAGGCGCGGAACACCTCCATGCCGAAGCGCGCCAGGTCGTAGCGCGGAGCCCCGGTCGTCATCATCTCGATCGCGCAGCACGCCAGCCCGAACGTGGCGGGCCACAGCGAGGACTTGCGCGTCCAGTTGACGAGCTTCTCGACGCTCGCCAGCAGGACTCCGTTCGGGAGGTGTTCCTCGAGTCCCATGTCAGTTCCAATCCAGCCCGCCGCGTCGCCACACGTACACGTAGGCGAAGCCGACCGTCACGATGAACAGCACGATCTCCACCAGCCCGAACAGACCCAGCACGTCGCTGGTGACCGCGAACGGGTAGAGGAAGACCATTTCGATGTCGAAGAGGATGAACAGCATCGCCGTGAGGTAGTAGGCGACGGGCATGCGCCCGCTGCCGACGACCGGGTCCGGCGAGGGCTCGATGCCGCACTCGTAAGCGTCCAGCTTGGCGCGGTTGTAGCGGCGCGGGCCGACGTACGGCGCCGACGCCACGGAGAAGAGCGCGAAGGCCCCGGCCAGGACGAACAGCAGCACGAGCGGGAGGTAGGTCATCGGCCCTCCTGATCTCTTGCGGGCGCCGCGGACCCTAGATCCCCGACACCACCCGGAACTACCCAGGTATGCCTAACCTGCGATGTTGCTTGTGAACAGATTCACGAAGTCTATGCACCTGCCGCTTCGGCCGCGAGACGGGTCATGGCCTCCGGGCGCGGTGGAGGGCGACCGCGCCGCCCGCCAGATTGCGCCACGCCACCCCGCTCCAGCCTGCGGTCGCGATCCGGGCGGCGAGCTCGGGCTGGGCGGGCCAGTCGCGGATCGACTCGCCGAGGTAGCGGTAGGCCTCGGGGTTGCTGGAGACGCGGTCGGCGACGGCGGGCAGCACCCGTTCCAGGCCGAGGTAGTAAGCGGCGCGGAAGGGCGCCAAGGTCGGGCGGCCGAACTCGCACACGACGAGCCGCCCGCCGGGCTTGGTCACCCGGGCGAGCTCGGCGAGCGCACGGTCGGGGTCGTGCACGTTGCGCAGGCCGAAGGCGATCGTGACGGCGTCGAACACGGCGTCGGCGAACGGCAGGGCGAGCGCGTCGGCGGCGACCTTGGGGACGGGGCGCTCGGCGCCCGCGCGGAGCATGCCGAGGGAGAAGTCCGCCGCGACGCACCACGCGCCGGAACGGGCGAGCTCGACGGTCGAGACGGCCGTGCCCGCGGCCAGGTCGAGCACGATCTCCCCGGGCTGCAGGGCCAGCGCGCGCCGGGCCAGTGCGCGCCAGCGCCGGTCCTGGCCCGCGGTGAGCACGGTGTTGGTGAGGTCGTAGCGCCGGGCGACGCCGTCGAACATCGCGGCGACGGCGTGTGGGTCCTTGTCGAGGTCGGCGCGGCTCACGGGTCAACCCTACGACCCGGCTGGGCGGCCGGGCGGTGCCTATGAGCGGCGGCGCATCCGACGGGCGACAGGCAGCGCGATCAGCCACGTGACGACGATGACGGCAAGCAGCGGCGCGGAGGCGGTGAGCGCGGTGCGGCCAGCCACCCGCACGTGCAGGGCGTCGGTGACGTCGTACTCCACGGGCACGGTCGTGCCCGGGGTGAGCCCGCGCGGGTAGGACACGCCGAGCTCGGGGATCGCCACGTCGCCGTTGGGCAGCGTGAAGCGCACGAGCGTGCGGAAGATCGTGGAGCCCTCCAGCACCTCGGCCTCCGCGACGGCCTGGTTGGCGTTGATCTTCGCGTCGTCGACGGCCGCGCCCGCCAGCGCGAAGGCGCACAACAGCGTGACCACTACGGCGAATCCGACCACGATCTGCGCCCGCGTACGGGAGATCGCGCGCGCGGCCGGGCCGACGAGGTCCCTGACCTCGTCGATCACCCGGGTGCGCTCGGTCATCGGGCCCGATTCTACGGAGCGCGTCGCGTGCCCCGCGGCGCGGGCGTCCACGGAGTGTGTCCGGCGCCTCGCGGGGCGGGCGGGCGTTCTCAGCGACGGGCTCCTACTCTCGAAATCGTGACAATCGCCCCGCTACCGACCGGGTTGGGCGTACGAACCAGGCTCGTCGACGACCCGGTGCGCCTGCTCGACCTGCTCCCCGATCGTGAGGGCGCCCTGGCCTGGGTCCACGGCGAAGAAGGTCTGGTCGGCTGGGGGGAGGTCGCCCGGCTCGACACGGCGGGGCCCGCGCGGTTCCGCGACGCCGACCGGTGGTGGCGCTCGTTCGCCGCCCGCCTGTCCGTCGACGACCAGGTCGGGCTGCCCGGCACCGGCCCGGTCGCGTTCGCGAGCTTCACGTTCGCCGACGACGCCCCCGGCTCCGTGGTGATCGTGCCGCGCGTGGTGGTCGGCCGCCGCGACGGCGTCGCGTGGATCACCGAGTTCTCGCACGCCGACGTGGTGCACGCGGTCCGCCCGGTGCGCCCGTCGGGCGCCGTGCGCTACGCCGACGGGCAGCTGTCGGTGGCGGGCTACCGGCAGGCCGTCGCCGAGGCGGTGCGCCGCATGCGGGCGGGCGAGCTGGACAAGGTCGTGCTGGCGCACGACCTGTTGGCCGTGGCCGACCGCCCGCACGACGCCCGCCACCTCCTCGCGGGCCTGGCGCAGCGCTACCCGGCCTGCTGGTCGTACTCGGTGGACGGGCTGGTCGGCGCCACGCCGGAGCTGCTGGTGCGCCGCCGGGCGGGCGCGGTGTGGTCGCGGGTGCTGGCGGGCACGATCTGGCCCGGGCCCACCGCCGAGGCCGACCTGGGCGACGCGCTGCTCGGCTCGGTCAAGGACCGCCACGAGCACCGGCTGGCCGTGCAGTCGCTCGTCGAGTCGCTGCGGCCGCTCTGCGCCTCGCTGACCGCGCCCGACGAGCCGGTGCCGCTGGTGTTGCCCAACGTCACGCACCTGGCCAGCGACGTCGTCGGCACCTTGCCCGCCGAGGAGCCCGCGTCACTGCTCGAGCTGGCGGCCGCCGTGCACCCGACGGCCGCGGTCGGCGGCACCCCGCGCGAGATCGCCGTGCCGATGATCGCCGCGCTGGAGGGGATGGACCGGGGCCGCTACACCGGGCCGGTCGGCTGGGTCGACGCGGCGGGCGACGGCGAGCTCGGCATCGCGCTGCGCTGCGCCCAACTGGACGGGCCGGTGGCACGGCTGTTCGCCGGGTGCGGGATCGTCGCCGACTCCGACCCCGACAACGAGGTGCGCGAGGCCGCGGCCAAGCTGCTGGCCGTCCGTGAGGTGATGGAACCGAGGTCCTAGTGCCCCGTCTCGGGAGGCTCGCCATGCACCTCGACGGCCCAGCCGCCCGCAGGCGGCGTTGCCGCCCGATCCGAGTACGCCCGGTACGAGGACCGGGCGGCGCCTTGCCTGCGGACGCCTGGATCCGCCGATCCGCACACCGACCTCCCGAGACGGGGCACTAGTGTTCGGCCGCAAGCGCAAGCCGGTCGCCGCGCCCGTGGCGGCGCCGCCGTCCGTCCGCGACGCGCTCTTCGCGGACGGGCCGCTGGAGTCCTGGCCGGTCGGCGACCACGCCGACCGCGAACCGTGGGCCACGTTCGTCACGGCCCGGCGCTACGTGGCCGCGGGCGACATCGGCAGCGCGGTCTTCGGGTGGCAGCGCGTCGTCGGCATGCCCGGGCTGGAGGCGCGGCACTACGTGCAGGCGTGGACGTTCCTGCGGCAGTACGGCGGCGTGCAGCCCGCGCCCGCGGAGGCCAAGCGGCTGTTGGGGGTGGTGGTGGAGGTCGACCGCGGCCCGGCGGGCCTCGACCTGCTCGCCGCCTACCCCGAGCGCACCGCCCGCTTCTACGCGGGCACGGGCGGCGGGATCGTGTGGGAACGGCCGGACCCGACGCTCGACGCGCACATCGGCGCGCTCCTCGACGCGGCGAAGGCCGTGCTGGACCGGATCGGGCCGTGGACCCAGCCGCGCCTGCCTCCGCCGCCCCCGGACCACATCCGGCTGAACTTCCTGGCGCCCAGCGGGTTGCACTTCGGGCAGGCGCCGTTCGCGGTCTTCGAGCAGGACGCGCTGGCGGGCCCGGTGGTCCGGGCCGCCACCGGGCTGCTCCAGGTGATGATGGCGGTGAACCAGCGGTGAACGCGACCACGTTGGCGCGCACGGTCGTCGACGAGCTGGTGGCGTGCGGGGTCACCGACGCGGTGCTGTGCCCGGGCTCGCGCAACGCGCCGCTCGCGTTCGCGCTGCACGCCGCGGACGTCGCCGGGCGCCTGCGGCTGCACGTGCGCATCGACGAGCGCACGGCGGGGTTCCTGGCGTTGGGGCTGGCGTTGGGGTCGGGGCGGCCGGTGCCGGTGGCCACGACGTCGGGCACGGCCGCGGCGAACCTGCTCCCCGCCGTGCTGGAAGCGGCGCACGCCGGGGTGCCGTTGCTCGCGCTCACCGCCGACCGTCCCGCCGAGCTGGTCGGCACGGGAGCGAGCCAGACCGTGGCGCAGGTCGGGATGTTCGGCTCGGCGGTGCGGCTCGCGCCTGCCGTGGGGGGCACGGCGGCGCAGACCCGGGCGGCCGTCGGGCGGGCGGTGGCGGCCGCCGTCGGGCTCCCGCCTGGCCCGGTGCACCTCAACATCCCGTTCCGCGAGCCGCTGACCCCCGACGCCTCGGCCCTCCCCGGATCCCCGGTATCCGCCACTGCGGCCGACCTCACGCGGCCCGCCGCAAGCGCCGTGGTCGGCCCTGCCACCCGGGGCGACGTGGCCGCACCCACCACCCCCGGCGCGGCGGCAGCACTCGCCACCGCAGGCACCGTGGGAGCAGGCGCCACCGCAGGCGACGTGGGAGCAGGCGCCACCGCAGGCGACGTGGCATCACCTGCGACCTCGGGCCTGCCGGCAGCGCCCACCACGACGGGCGACGTGGAAAAGTCCGCCGATTCGGCCGGGCCCGTCGGGCGGGCGGGGCGGCCGTGGACCGCCGTCGCCACGGCGCGGGTCGTGGCCGCGCCGCTGCCGCTGGACCCGACCGCGCCGACGCTGGTGATCGCGGGGCCCGGCGCGCCGATGCTCGACGTCGGGGTGCCGGTGGTCGCCGAGCCGTCGTCGGCGCTCTGGCCCGCCGCCGTCCGCACCGGCCCGTGGCTGCTCGGCACGCCGTCGCTCGTCCCCGCGCAGGTCGTCGTCGCGGGGCGCCCGACCCTGCACCGGGCGGTCGCGCGGCTGCTCGCCGACCCCGGCGTCGCCGTGTACGCGCTGGCCGACGAGCGCGGCCTGCCGTGGACCGACGTGGTGGGCTCGGTCCGCGCGGTCGGCAGCCTCCCCCCCTTGCGGCCCGACCCGGAGTGGCTGCGGCGCTGGGCCACCGCCGACAAGGCCGCCGCCGCTGCCCTCGACACCGCCCTCGACACCGGCCCGGCCGGGATGCGGCTGGCCCGCTCGCTCATCGGCGCGCTCGCCGACGGCACCCAGCTGGTGCTCGGCTCCTCCAACCCGGTGCGGGACGTGTCCCTCGCCGCCGCTCCCCGCCACGGCGTCGTCGTGCGGTCCAACCGGGGCGTCGCGGGCATCGACGGCACGATCTCGACCGCGGTGGGCGCGGCGCTCGCGCACGGCGGCCCCACCGTGGCGCTCCTCGGCGACCTCACGTTCCTGCACGACGCGACCGGCCTGGTCATCGGCCCTGACGAGGCGCGCCCGGACCTCACGATCGTCGTGCTCGACGACCGCGGCGGCGGCATCTTCCACCTGCTGGAGCAGGGCGCCCCCGAGCACGCGGCCGCGTTCGAGCGGGTCTTCGGCACCCCGCACACGGTCGACCTGGCGGCGCTGTGTGCGGCGATGGGCGTCCCGCACAGCTACGCCGACCCGTCCGACGTCGCGGCGCACCTCGGGAGGCCCGGCGTGCGGGTGGTGCAGGTGCGCGCGGAACGATCGACGCTGCGCGACGCCCACGCCACCCTGCGGGCCCGGGTCGCGGCGGCCGTGGGGGCGTAGGTCCGCCGCGCGACATCCGTAGGCTGGTCGTCGTCATGAGCGCGACCCTCAAGGCCACCTCCCTCGCCGCAGGCCACGGCGCCCGCGTGCTGTTCTCCGGCCTCAACCTGGTGATCGGCCCCGGCGACGTCGTCGGGCTGGTCGGGGTCAACGGCGCGGGCAAGTCCACGTTGCTGCGGATGCTCGCGGGCGAGACCACCCCCGAGGAGGGCGCGGTCGCGATCAGCCCGCCGGACGCGACCGTCGGGCTGTTGCCGCAGGAGCCGGAGCGACGTCCCGACGAGACCGTCGCGGCGTTCCTGGCCCGCCGCACCGGGGTGGCCGACGCCCAGGCCGCCATGGACGCGGCGGCCGCCGACCTGGCCGCGGGCGCGTCCGGCGACGCCTACGCCGTCGCGCTGGACCGCTGGCTCTCCCTCGGCGGCGCCGACCTCGACGAGCGCGCGGGCGAGGTGGCCGCCGACCTCGGGTTGGGCGTCGGGCTGGACATGCCGATGACGGGACTGTCGGGCGGCCAGGCCGCGCGGGTCGGCCTCGCCGCGTTGCTGCTCTCCCGCTTCGACGTGCTGCTCCTCGACGAGCCCACCAACGACCTCGACCTCGACGGCCTCGCCCGCCTCGAGACGTTCGTGCTCGGCCTGCGGAGCCCGGCGGTGATCGTCAGCCACGACCGGGAGTTCCTGGCGCGCACCGTGAACCGGATCGTCGAGCTGGACCTCGCGCAGCAGAAGGTGGGCGTCTACGACGGCGGGTACGAGTCGTACCTCGCTGAGCGGGAGGTGGCCCGGCGGCACGCGCGCGAGGCGTACGAGGAGTACGACGACAAGCTCGGCTCCCTCAAGGCGCGGGCGCAGACCCAGCGGAACTGGATGGCCCAGGGCGTGCGCAACGCCCGTCGCAAGAGCACCGACAACGACAAGATCGGCCGCAACAAGCGGGTCGAGACGAGCGAGAAGCAGGCCGCGAAGGCCCGGCAGACCGAGAAGGCGATCGAGCGGCTGGAGGTGGTCGACGAGCCGCGCAAGGAGTGGGACCTGCGGATGACGATCGCCGCGGCGCCGCGCTCGGGCACCGTGGTGGCCTCGGCCACCGGGGCCGTCGTGCGGCGGGGCTCGTTCACGCTCGGGCCGGTGGACGCGCAGGTGGACTGGGCCGACCGGGTCGCGATCACCGGGCCGAACGGCTCGGGCAAGACCACGTTGCTGGGCGCGCTGCTCGGGCGGATCCCGGTCGACGAGGGCTCCGCCGGGCTGGGGTCGGGCGTGCGGGTGGGCGAGATCGACCAGGCGCGCGGTCTGTTCCTCGGCCCCGTCCCGCTGGCCCGGGCGTTCATGGACGCGATGCCGGACTGGTCGGAGTCCGATGTGCGCACCTTGCTCGCCAAGTTCGGGCTGGCCCGCGACCATGCGACCCGGCCGGCGGACTCGCTCTCGCCGGGCGAGCGCACCCGGGCGGCGTTGGCGCTGCTGCAGGCGCGCGAGGTGAACCTCCTGGTGCTCGACGAGCCCACCAACCACCTCGACCTGGCCGCCATCGAGCAGCTGGAGCAGGCGCTGGACAGCTTCGGCGGCACCGTGCTGCTCGTGACGCACGACCGGCGGATGCTCGACACCGTGCGCACGACCCGGCGGTGGGCGCTCGACGCGGGGCGGCTCACCGAGCGCTGAGCGCGGCCCCCGCCTCCACCCGCGCCGACCGGGACCCAGCCCAGATCGCCAGCGCGACGACGACGGCCACCTCGGTGAGGGCCAGCCCCCGTTCCATGATCCCCAACGGGAGGAACTGCCACCACGGCACGCCGCTGAACGGGCGCAGCACGACCCCGGAGAGGATCGCGCCGAGCCAGGCCAGTGCGGCGACGGCGAGCCAACGGGGCCAGGCGACGCCGTCGCGACCGCGGGTGGCGACCAGCGTGGCGACCGGCAGCGCGAGGAACGCCACGAGGCTGGCGTAGCGGTGGATCACGCCGCCGACGCTGGGGCCGAGCGACCAGTTGGTCTTCTCGAAGACCACCACCGCCACCATCCCGGCCGCCCACACGAGCATCCCCACCGCCGCGAACGACGGCCAGCGCACCAGGCCCGCGCGGACCAGGGCGATCAGCACCGCCACCGAGCCCGCGGCGAGGGCGAGCACGCCGGTGTCGAACATCCAGCCGAGGTCGCGGAGGGCGTACTCGCTGATCGTGCGGCGCACCGGGTCGACGTCGCCTGCGTAGAGGACGTGCAGGAGGCCGACGAACACCACGGCGAGCGCCACGCCGACGAGCCCGGCCGCGGCGGCGGCGCGCACGGGCATCACGGCTCCCCCTCCGACGGTTGCCGGTTCAACGACCTGCCCCCACCCGGGGTTCCCACCCCCACAGTGAGTCGTGCATCTCACCGCTCCGAATCGGCCGTTTCACCACGGGCAAGACGGCCAACTCACCTGGGTGAAACGTACGACTCACCGGTGGGGGTCAGGCCCAGGGCAGTGGCGGCCAGCTGGGCCAGGTGCACGGGTTCCCGGGTGCCCGCCTGGCGCAGTTGGGTGCGGCAGCTGAAGCCGTCGGCCAGCACCGCGACGTCGGGGTCGGCGGCGCGCACGGCGGGGAGCAGCACCCGTTCCGCGCAAGCCATCGACACCGCGTAGTGCCCCTTCTCGAAGCCGAAGTTGCCCGCGAGGCCGCAGCAGCCGGAGTCGAGCACCTCGGCGTCGACGCCCAGCGCGGCCATGACCGCCCGGTCGGCCTCGGTGCCCAGCTCGGCGTGCTGGTGGCAGTGCACCTGCACGAGTGCGCGGCCGCCGGGCGCCACCACCGCGGCGCGCAGGGCGTCGGCGTGCTCGGCGAGCAGCTCGGCGAACGTGCGCACGCCGGTCGCGAGGCGCGGGACGAGCGGGTGGTCGGGCAGCAGCTCGGCGGCGTCGGCGCGCAGGGCGGCCGTGCAGGACGGCTCCAGCCCGACCACCGGCACGCCCGCGGTGAGCCATGGCGCGACGGCGGCGAGGCTGCGGCCCAGCACGCGCCGCGCGGTGGCGACCTGCCCCGTGGACGTCCAGGTGAGCCCGCAGCACACCGTGCGCGGCGGCAGCTCGACGGCGTACCCGAGTGCGGTGAGCACGGCCGTGGCCGCCCGCACGACGGCCGGGTCGAACGCCGACGAGAACGTGTCGGTCCAGAGCAGCACCCGCTGCCCGGTCGCCGCGGCATGATCACCAGTTGGGCGCGAATCCGGCCGGATCTGGCCGCTTCCCGCAACGAACTGGCGATCTCGGCCAGGGCGCCGGGCGCCGCGGCGGTCGCGGGCCAGCGCGGGGATCGCGCGCTCCGGGGCCACGCCGCCCAGGCGCTTGGCCACGCGCCCGAGCGGGCCGCGGCCCGCCGTGTTGAGCACGTCCACCGCCCGCGGAGGGAGCTTGCCGACCAGCCACAGCCACAGCGGCAGGGCGCCCATGCTGTAGTGCGACGCGGGCCGCGGCCGCC
>DATAOO010000287.1:0-5297 GCA_036265695.1 Pseudonocardia sp.
CCAGCCCCGCCGCACGCCGAGCACGTCGAGGGACGCGGCCGCCGCGCTCGCGGTCTGGAACACACCCGCGGCCAGCAGCAGCCAGCCCAACGGGTAGCGCGGGCGCTGCCAGGCGACGAGCAGCCCCGCGACCGCGCACGACATCCCGATGGCCACGTTGGTGACGACGAAGGTGTCGACGGCCGCGGCCCATGTCAGCCCGGCCGGCACGGCGGCGCCGACCGCGACGGCCGCCTCCAGCGCCACGAGCGCGAAGAGCCCGAACGCCAGCGCCGTCCGGGGTCCTGCGCCGCTGGTCACAGCGGACAAGTGTGGCCGAACCGGTGGGCCCTTGTCCCGGGCGTCTACCCGGTCCGAACCGGGAAGTCGCCCGGTCGGAGCGGGCGTCGCGCCCTGTCGGACGGGTAGCCCGCCGCCCGAGCCTTCTGCCATGACCACAACCACCCTCTTGCCCGCCGACGCCCGCCTCCGGGCGCGCGCCGCCGTCGCCGTCGCCGCCGTCGGCCCGCTCGCCGTCGCCGCCCTGCGCGGCCTACTGCCCTACGACACCGTGGACGACAACGCCACGATCGTCGCGAAGGTCGCGGCCCACCCCGGAGCCGAGACCGCGGTGCTCTGGCTCAGCGGCCTCGCGCTGGTCACGCTGCCGCTCGCCGTGCTGGTCGTGAACGGGGCCGCCATGCGGGCGCGGCCCGTGCTCGGCACGGTCGCGGCGGTGATCGCCTGGGTCGGCTTCAGCGGGCTGGCCTACCTCGTCACCCAGGACCAGGTGGCGCGGGCGGGCTTCGCCGCCGGGCTGCCGACCGACGCCACCGCCGCGCTGATGTCGGCGATCGACCAGAGCGCCCTGGCGTCCACCGCGACCGCGCTGTTCGTCACGGGCCACATCCTCGGCGTGGTGCTCCTCGGCCTGGCGCTGTGGCGGGTGATGCCGCGGTGGGCGGCGCTCGCGCTGATCGTCTCCCAGCCGTTCCACTTCGTGGTCGCGGTGATCGTGCCGAACCACGCGCTGGATGCACTCGCCTGGGTGCTCACCGCGGTCGGGTTCTCCGCCGCCGCGGCGGTGCGCCGCTAGCGTGGGGCGATGTCCGAAACGTCCGTCGTGCGCATCGCGCTCCTCGGCGGCCTGACGGTCACCGTCGGGCCGCTGGTGGTCGCCGACGCGGCGTGGCCCACCCGACGCGCTGCCGAGGTGGTAGCCCTGCTGGCGCTCGCCGACGGGCACCGGCTGGTGCGCGACCAGGTCGTCGAGGCGCTGTGGCCGCACCTGTCCCCCGCGGCGGGCGCGGCGAACCTGCGCAAGGCGGCCCACTTCGCGCGCCAGGTGCTGGGCTCCGAGCAAGCGGTGCGGCTCGCGGGCGGACGGGTGGCGCTGTTCCCCGGCTTCGACGTCGAAACCGACATCGCGTCGTACGAGCGCCGGGCCCGGGAGGTGCTGCGCTCCGCCGACCGCGCGGCGGCGAGGGCGCTGGCCGCCGAGTACCCGGCCGACCTCCTGCCCGACCTGCCCTACGCCGAGTGGACCCAGGAGCCGAGGGAGCGGCTGCGCGCCTGCCACGTCGCCGTGCTGCGGCTCGGCGGGGAGTGGGAGCGGTTGGTCGCCGCCGAGCCCACCGACGAGCACGCCCACCGCGAGCTGATGCGGACGGCGCTCGCCGCAGGCGCCCCGCACACCGCGATCCGCTGGTACGGACGGCTGCGCACGCACCTGGAGGGGCAGCTGGGCCTGCCGCCCTCCGCGGAGAGCCGGGCGCTGTACGAGGAGTGCGTCGCCCGCCTGCCCCGCGGTCCGGCGGTGGTCGGCAGGCAGCCCGAGCTCGCCCGGATGGCCACGGCCCTGCGCTCCCCCGGCGCGCTGCTACTGCGTGGCGCGCCCGGTATCGGCAAGTCGACGCTGTGCCGGGAGCTCGCCGTCCTCGCCGACGACGGCGGTTGGCGCGTCGCGACGGTCACGGCGGGCCCGGCCCGGGGCGCCTACGCGGCGCTCGCCGCGCTCGTCCACCAGCTGCTCGGCCGCGACCGCACGCTGCTCGACCGGCTGCCCGCGCAGGCCCGCGCCGTGCTGGCCCAGCTCACCGCGCTGGCCGGGCCGCGCGCCCCGGGCGAGCTCACCCGGCACATGGTGATCGGCGCCGTGCACCGGCTGGTCGCCGCCCACCGGAACGCCCGTGGCGTGCTCCTCGTCGTCGACGACGCGCACCTGGCCGACGAGGCCACCGTCGAGGCGTGCGAGCAGCTGGCCCGGGCCGACGTGCTGGTGGCGCTGGCCTACCGGTCGGAGGCCGCCCCGCGAGCGCTGGCGAGGGCGGTGGCCGGGCTCGACCGGGCGGGCCGCTGCACCACGATCGAACTGGGCCCGCTCGCCGCGGCCGAGATCGCGGCGTTGGTCGGGTCCGTCGACCCGGACCGCCGCACGCGGATCGTGGCGATGGCCGAGGGCAACCCGTTCTTCGCGCTGGAGCTGGCCCGGGCCGCGGGGTCGCCGTCGGCCTGGGCCGCGATCACCGACCGCGTGCTCGACCTCGACGAGCCGACGGCGGCGCTGTTGCGCAGGCTGGCCGTGGTCGGCGACGACCTCGACCCGTTCGACGTGCCCGCGCTCGCCGGGCTGCCCGAGCAGCAGGCGTTCGCGCTGCTGGACGTCGCGCTCGACGCGGGCGCGCTGGTCGCCGCGGGCACCCGCTACCGGTTCCGGCACGACCTGGTGCGCCAGGCCCTCGTCGAGCAGGTACCGCCACACCGGCGGCTCGACATCCACCGCGACGCCGCCCGCAGCCTCGCCGCCGCCGGGGCCGCCCCGAGCCTGGTGGCCCGGCACTGGCTCGACGGCGGCTGCCGGGACGAGGCCGAGCCGTGGTTGCTCGCCGCGGCCCGGCGGGCGTGGTCGCTGGGCGCCTTCGCCGACGCGCTCGACCAGCTCGACCCCCTCCTCGCGCACCGGCCCGGGCACACCGCCGCGCTGCGCCTGCGGGCCGAGGTGCTCGACGCGCTCGGCGACCACCGCGCGCCTGCCGCGTACTCGGCCGCCGCCGAGGCCACCGCCGCGGAGGCGCACGACCTGCGAGCCATGCAAGCGCTGGCCGAGATCAAGCAGGGCGACCCGGCCGCCGCCCTGCGCACCCTGGACGGGCTGGCGCCGACGTCGCTGCCGGGGAAGCTGGCCCAGGCGCTGGCCTACAGCGGCGCCGCCGTGATGGGCTTCGCCACCCCGGAGCCGGGCACCGCCACGGCGGCGGAGTGTCGCAGGCTGGCCTTGGCGTCCGGCGACAGGTCCGCGCTGGTGATCGCGTCCTGGGCCCAGGCCGCCGCCGCGCACGCCCGCGACGACCTCCGGCAGAGCCTCTGGGCCGACCTGCTCGACACGCACGCGCTGCGCGAGCTCGCGGTGAGCGTGTTCGACGGCCACCTCTGCATGACCCAGCGGCTGCTCTACGGGGCGCGGCCCTACCCGGACGTGGTCGCGTTCGCCGAGGCCTTCCGCGCCGAGGCGGAGCGGCTCGGCGCCGGTCGCGGGCTGGCGTTCGCCACCACGCTGCGCGGCGAGGCCAAGCTGCTGTCCGGCGCACTGGACGACGCCGATGCGGACCTGCGCGAGGCGGCGCGGCTCAACCGGGCCGTCGGGGCCTCGACCGGGGAGGCGCTGGCGCTGCAACGGCAGGCCGAGGTGGCGCTGCACCGCGGACAGGCCGCGACGGCGGGCCTGCTGCTGGACGAGGCGCTCGCCGTCGCCCGGGAGTCGAACGTCGGCTTCCACCTCCTCGACCGCATCTACGGCAGCCGGATCACGGCCGCGGCCGACCCGGCCGACGCGCTGGCCCGGCTCGACGAAGCCGAGCGGGCCGTGCGCGGCCCGCTGGAGACCTGCCCCGGCTGCCGGATCACGCTCGCCGCGCCCGCCGCCATCGCCGCCGCCCGCGGCGGCGACCTCGACCGGGCCGAACGCTACGCCCGCGACACCGAGACCCTCGCGACCGTCGTGATGCGGCTGCCCGGCTGGGACGCCGCGCTCGACGAGGTCAAGGGCCACCTGGCCCTCGCCCGCGACGCCCCGGACGACGCGGCCACGCACTTCCGGGACGCCGCGCTGCGCTTCGGGCGCGCGGGCCAGCCCCTGGACGGCGCCCGGTGCGCCGACCTGGCGAGGAACGTTCGAGGAACACCCGCCTGACACCGTCGGGGCCATGAGCGACCACGCCACCACCATCGCCACCGCCGTCCAACTGCTCAACGCGGGCGACGTCGACGGCTACGTCACCACGCTGTACCACCCCGACGCCCGGTTCCACGGCTTCCCGCCGGACTTCGGCGCCGACCGCGACGGCATCACCGAGTTCTTCCGGGCCCTGCGCGCAGGCATCCCGGACGCCACGATCGCGGCGCAGGACCTGTTCGTCGACGGCGACCGGGTCGCGGTGCGCTTCACCCTCACCGGCACCCACTCGGGCGAGCTGTTCGGGGTGCCCGCAGGCGGCAGCCGCGTGGCGGTCGAGGGCATCACGATCCTCCGCTTCCGCGACGACCGCGTGGTGGAGCGCTGGAACCGCCTGGACGACATCGCGTTCCTGAGCCAGATCGGCGCGATGCCTGCCGCGGTCTAGCTGCGCCCCGGCTACGGCGGACGGGACGACGCGGCCGTGCGGGCGACCTAAGCGCGGCGTTCGGCGACATACAGCCCGGCCGCGACGGCGAACAGCGCGGCGTCGACCCACGCCGCCCGCTCGCCCCACCGGGTCGTGAGGAACGCCCCGAGGAAAGC
Source organism: Pseudonocardia sp. (assembly GCA_036265695.1). Classification (GTDB taxonomy): domain Bacteria; phylum Actinomycetota; class Actinomycetes; order Mycobacteriales; family Pseudonocardiaceae; genus Pseudonocardia. The sequence goes on from DATAOO010000287.1 coordinate 4,757, forward strand.
GCCCGCCACGAACCCGGCCAGCGCCGTGGCGTACGCGCGGGCGACGGCGCGGCCCTCGACGTCGGCCGAGGTCAGCGCGGTGAGGGTGGCGTTCACCGTCTTCATCGAGTTCGTCGTCATCACCGTGGTGGTGAACGCCGCCCGGCCGACGTCGCGGAACGCCGCGATCTGCATCCCCGCGGCGAACCCGATCGCGGCCGTGACCGCGACGGACAGCGCGCCCGCCGGGATGAACCCGACGACGACCAGCACGCCGACCAGCAGGCCCAGCGTGGCGAGCTGCGGCGCGGGCGTGCCCCGTCGCCGCGACCACCCCCACACGACCGCGACACCGACCGTGAACGCCGCGTACGGCACGAGCGGGCGCCAGAACGCCACGACGGACGGCTCGAACGCGCCGATCGCGATCAGCACGAGGTTGCCGGTCATCGCCTGGGCGAAGACGTGGCCGTGCTGGAGGAACGTGTAGGCGTCGACGAACCCGGTGGCGAGCATCAGGACCGACCCGGTCGCGAGCGACAGTCGGGCGACGTGGGTCATG
>DATAOO010000288.1:0-11548 GCA_036265695.1 Pseudonocardia sp.
CCCCCCCGGCCCCTTTTCCGCCGCCCAACGGCGCCGGGGGTGGGGTTATCCCGACCTCCCGGACGGGGGGTTCCTACCCCGACCCGAGGGCGCCCCCCATCGTCTGGCGTGGCGATAACTGCGACATTTCTTCTCGGATCCCCCGACATCTCAGCTAACGGCCGATCGATGCACAGTTCCGGCCACCAGGAAAAGGAGTGCGGATATGAGTGGCTCGGATTACCTGAATTCGGCCGACGACGACTACGACCTGAGCTATGACCCACCACCCCCGCCGAAGCGGTCCGGCCGCATGCGCATGTTCATGGGGATCGCGGCCGTGCTCGTCGTGCTCGCGGGTGCGGGCGTGATCGGTTCCGTGGTGCTGCGCGGCAACGCCACCGACGCGGGCGGGGACGCCGTGCGGCTCGAGCCCACGTCGTTCGCGGGGGCCAACCCGTTCGTCTCCCCGGTCGGCAAGGACGAGCAGGTGTCCGCGGTCGCCGCCGGTGGCGAGTTCTCCGGGGCCACCTCGGCCCTCTACGCCCGCAACCCGGCCATCCCCAGCTGCGACGGGCAGAAGCTGGTCGCGGCGCTCCAGGCCGACGGCAAGCGGGCCGCGGCGTGGGCGTCGGCCGAGAAGATCCAGGCCGCCGACATCCCGGCGTTCGTCTCCACGTTGACCCCGGTGCTGCTGCGCGCCGACACCTCGGTCACCGCGTTCGGCTACGACGACCCCTCCTTCTTCTCCTACCCGGCCGTGCTGCAGGCGGGCACGGCGGTGTTCATCAATGGCCGCGGGGAGCCCACGGTCAAGTGCTACAACGGCAACCCGCTGGCCAGCCGAGCCGCGCCCGCGCCCACGGTGGCGCGCACCGTCTCCTACGTCGGGCCGCGGTGGACGACCTTCCGGACCACGTCGGTCACCGTCATCCGGCCGTCGACGACCATCAACAAGGTGTTCTGCTTCGGCGGCACGGGCGTGGGCGGCGCGGGCGGCGCGGGCGGCAACGGTCCCGCGGCGGGCAGCGGCGGCAACGGCGGCAACGGCACCGGCGGTGTCGGCTGCCAGATCGGGGCCGGTGGTACCAAGGTGACGGACTGCACCAAGCAGCCGAAGCCCGCGGGCTGCACCCCGCCGCCGCCGCCGGTGCCCACCCCGAGCGGACCCAACTGCACCAAGAACCCGACCGAGTGCCCGACCACGCCCGGCGACCCGGGTGACTGCATGAAGGACCCGAAGCCCGCCGGTTGCCAGGTGACCCCGCCCGCGGAGTGCGCCAAGGACCCGAAGGCGGCGAACTGCACCGTGCCGCCGGTGACCCTGCCTGCCGAGTGTGCGAAGGACCCGAAGGCGGCGGTCTGCACGGTGCCGCCGGTGACGGTGCCCGCGGAGTGCGCGAAGGACCCGAAGGCGGCGAGCTGCACGGTGCCGCCGGTGACCCTGCCCGCCGAGTGCGCCACCGCCCCGCAGGCGGTCGCGACCGACCCGAAGGCGGCCGTCTGCCCCGTCGTCCCGCCGGTGCAGCAGGTCGACTGCGCGAAGGAGCCCACGGCCGCCGGTTGCGCGCAGCCCGGCACGCCGCCCGCCGGTACCGGGAACACCACAACGGGCACCGGCACCGGGCCCCAGACGGACCCGGTCCAGCAGGCCGATCCGGCGCAGCAGCAGGCCCAGCCCGCGCCGCAGGCCGAGCCGGTGCAGCAGCAGGCCGAGCCCGTCCAGCAGGCCGACCCGGTCCAGCAGGCCGACGCCGACCAGCCCACCGGGGGCGGCGCCGTCCACAAGAAGGAGCACGACGACTGACCGCACGACCGAACCCCGTCGCCCCCCGCGCCCACACCGGACGCGGGGGGCGACGCACGTTCAGCCCCCGGTGGGCGAGGACGCCTGCGCGTGCGGGTGCGGCGCCACCAACGCCTCGCGGGTGAGGTGGGCCGCGCCACGGGCCACCGCGTGCTCGTCGAGGCTCTCGATCGGCACGTGGCCGCCCATCGCCTCGGCCACCATGCCCGCCACCAGCGGCATCCGCGACGAGCCGCCGACCAGCAGCACGGCGTGGAGGTCCGCGGGCGCGACCCGCGCTATCTGCATCGTGCGCCGCAGCACGCTGATCGCCGCCGCGACCGGGGCCGCGGCGACGGCCTCCACGTCGGCGCGCGTGATGACCACGACACGCGGCCCGTCGGGCAGGTAGAGCGACAGCTCGACCTCGGTGTCGCCGGACAGCTGCTCCTTGGCGAGGCAGCACTCGGCCCGGTTGCGCTCCCGCAGGCTGGCTCCGCGCCCGTCGAGCGGGTCGAGCCCGGCCAGCGGCCCGCCCAGGCGCGCGTCGACGAAGTTGAGCAGCAGCCGGTCGATGTCGACGCCCCCGAGCGGCTCGATGCCCTCCGGCGGCCCGACGAGGTGCACCCCGTCGGGTTCGAGGGCCAGCACCGCGGCTTCGAACCCGCCGCCGCCGAAGTCGAAGACGGCGACCCGGCCGCCGAGCGGCAGGCGACCCTCGGCCGCGTAGTGGACGACGGCGGCCTGCGCGTCGGTGACGATCGCGGCCCCCGGCACGCCCGCGCGCGCGGCCACCTCGGCGAGCTGCGTGACCCGGGCCCGGCCCCACGTGGCCGGTCGGGTCAGCGCGACGCGATCGGGGGTGGCCTGCCGGTCGATCGCCACCGTGGCGACGACGTTGCGCAGGACGGCCGCGAGGAGGTCGACGACCGGGTACGGCCTGCCGTCGAGCAGCACCGGGTCGGGTTCGCGCAGGGCCCGGCGCAGCGACCGCGCGGTGCACTGCGGGGCGTAGGCCGCCCGCCGCTCGGCGGCGTCGCCGGTGAGCAGCGTCCCGTCCGGGGTGACGTGCACGACCGCGGGCAGGACGACCGAACGCTCGCCGAGGACGACCGGCTCGACACCTTCGGGCCCGAGGACCGCCGCGCCGACCGTGGCGGTTCCCAGGTCGACGCCGAGGCCGTACCGCAAGGCACCTCCCGGGTCGACCGACCGCCGGATCGTAACGCAACGCGATGTGGCGAAGTGGACGGTGCCGGGCGTCGGGCCGGGTCAGCCCGGTGGTGCGGGGCTGACGGCGGTGGGTGGCGGCTTCGGCAGGAGCGTCGAGGTCTGGTGATCGCCGATGACGCCGCCGATCCCCAGGGAGCCGACCAGTACGAAGATCACCAGTCCGACGACGACCAGCGCGGCGATCACGGCGACCGTGACGATCCGCGCCGCGCGGAAGCCCGGCCGGCCCCCGGCCGCCGCGGCCTGCTCGGCAGGACCCTCGTCGGCCCGCGCCTCGTCCGCGCGGGCGAACTGGGCCGAGGAGTACATCACCGTCTCCTCGTCGTCGAGCGGCGCGCCGAGGTAGCCGCCGCCGTGGGCGTTGCCACCCGACGACAGCACGGCCAGTCCGTCGACGCTGCTCATCGCGGCGGGCACGAGCTCGACCCGGTCGGCCGGTGACTCGCTGCCGTACCCGGCGCCGCGGAAGCCGGACTGGGCCGCGAACGCGCGCTCCAGCACGGCGAGGCGGGCCGCGCCCATGGCGGTGACGAACTCGGGGTGCCGGTCGATCACGACCGGACGGCCTGCGACGTCGGAGATCATCCGCCCGAGCAGCGGCACGCGGGTCGACCCGCCGGTCAGCAGCACCGCACCGAGGTCGTGCGCCGCGACGTCGGCCGCCTCGAGGGCCTGGCGGAAGACGCCGGTGGTGGCCTCCAGCACCGGTCGGGCCATGCCCTCCAGCGTCGCGCGGGTGAGCCGGACGTCGACCTGGCGGTCGGGGAGGAACACCGGCACGACCGCGTCGTCGTCGAAGGAGAGGGCCTCCTTGGCCAGCGCGCAGTCGCGGTGCAGCCGGGCGAGCATCGCCGCGGTGGACCGGTTGGAGATGTCCATCTCGGCCAGCGCGTTGCCGGTGGCGTGGTCGATGTAGTTGAGCAGCGCCTCGTCGATGTTCGTGCCGCCGAGCCGCTCCACCGCTTCCGGGGCGCCGAGCACCACGAAGCCGTCCGCGGTCTTGCGCAGGACCGTGACCTCGCAGGTGCCGCCGCCGAGGTGCAGCACGGCGACGATCTCGTTGTCGTCGATGCGGCGCGCGGCGCCGTAGTGCGTGGCCGCCGCCTCGGCGGCGGTGATCGTGCGGGACTCGGGCAGCCCGGCCAGCTGGGACACGTTGTCGAACAGCTCACGGCGGAAGGGGCCCCAGCTCGCGGGGCGGCTCAGCATCACCATCTCGGGCGGGTAGCCCCGCGCCGCCGACACCCGCGACACGACGTCGGTCACCATGCGGGCCAACAGGACCGAGGCGTCGAAGCCGACCCCACCGAGCAGGATCGGCGTGGGGTCGCCCAGGCGCCGTCGGACCTCCCGGACCACCCGTTCGGGGTCCAGGTGGTGGCGGCGCGCGGCGGGGTCGCCGACGATCAGCACGCCGTCCGGGCGCAGGTAGACCGCGGCCGCGGCGACGACGCTGCGCTCGCCGAGGCCGACCATCTCGGCCCGGGTCCCTTGGGCGACAGCGGCGGCGACCGAGGTCGTCCCCAAGTGCACGCCCAGGCTGTAGGTCACTCGCGCTGCCTTCCTCGACCCGACATCTCTGGTCATCGACAAGGACGGCGGATGGACGATCGCTGATACACCGATGTTGGCCCGATTGCCGGACGCCGTCCAGGGGACAGCCCCAGGGCGAAGGGGACCAAACCCTATTCCCACGGGGTAGTCCCGGCGGCACGATGTGCGGATGCGGCTCGAGCCCGCCGGGGCGTCCCTGACCTCAGATTCGGCGAACGGCGCCGGTGACGCCGAGGCGTGGCGACGCGGTGAGCTGGCCGAATGGCACCGCAGGCGGCTCCTCGAACGCAAGCTGCACGACGGCGCGGCCATGCGCGCGTCCGCGCTGGTGCTGCGCCTCGGCGTGCTCCGCGAGCTGGTGCCGGAGGGGAACGCGCCGTTGATCGAGGGCATCGACGACGTGCAGGACGAGCTGCACGCGATGCTCGACGAGCTGCGCGAGGTCGCCGCGCACATCTACCCGCCGCTCCTGGAGGAGGCGGGCCTCGTGCCCGCGCTGCGCGAGCTGGTGGCCCAGCTCGACGCGCCGGTGCGGATCGTCGCCGGGCCGCACGCGGAGACGCGGTTCGGGGCCGCGGAGCCCGCCGTCTACTTCGGGCTCGTCGACGGCCTCGCCGCGGCGGCGCGCAGCGGCAAGCCGATCGAGATCGTCCTCACGCCCGGGGTATCAGCGGGCAGGCCCGAGCTCCTCGTCTCACTGACGGGCGTCGGGCCCGAGGTCGGCGAGGCGTTGTCGGACCGGGTCAGGGCGCTCGGGGGCACGGTGAAGATCAGCACGGTGGAATGCGGCGAGACGACGGAGGTACGGGTGCCGTGCGAGTAGCGTTGGCCGAAGACGGAGCCCTCTTCCGCGAGGGTCTGCAGATGCTGCTGCAGGCCGCCGGGCACGAGGTCGTGGCCGTGGCCGCGGGCGGCGACGAGCTGCGCGAGCTGCTCGCCACCACCCAGGCCGACGTGGCCGTGCTCGACATCCGGATGCCGCCGGAGCCCGACGGCGGCCTCACGACCGCCGAGCGCCTCCGCGAGGTCAACCCGGACATGGGGCTGCTGTTCCTGTCCCACTACGCCGAGTCGCACTACCTGATGCGCATCCTGCGCATCGGCACCGAGTCGATCGGCTACCGGCTCAAGGAGAAGGTGGGCAGCGTCGAGGCGCTCTCCGACACGCTCGCCCGCATCGAGGCCGGGGAGATCGTCATCGAGCCGGTGCTGGCGAAGCGGCTGGTCGACCGGCCGGGGGCGCAGCGCAAGGACGCCGTCGCGACGCTGTCGGAGCGGGAGCTCGACGTGCTGCGCCTCATGGCGGAGGGCCGCTCGAACGGGGGCATCGCCGCACAGCTGTTCGTGAGCGCCAAGGCGGTCGAGAAGCACATCGCGAGCATCTTCACCAAGCTCGACCTGCACCCCGACGCGTCGGTGAACCACCGGCGGGTGCTGGCCGTCCTCCGCTACCTGCGCTCCCAGCGCGACGAAGACTGATCGGTCGCGATGACCCGGCTCCGTGTGGGGGTGCTGCGCGCGCTGCCGGTCGGCGTGGGCGTGTTCCTCGTGTTCCTCGTGGTGAACACGCTCCCCGCGGTGCTCGTCGGCCGGGACGTCGTCGTGTTCACCGTGCTGCTGCCGTTCCTGGCCGCCGCGGTCTGCGCGTTCGGCGTGCGGGCCGTGCTGGGGCCCGTCGACCGGTTCGTCGAACGGATCACCCGGCTCCGCGCGACCACGCCCTACTCCGTGCTCGCCGAGGCCGCGGCGCGCACGCGCACCGGCATGCTCGACACCGCCCTGCCCGGGCTGGCCGAGGTGCTCGCGGGCGGCACCGCGGCCCGGCGCGCGGTCATCTGGGTGGTGGTGTCCGACCGGCTGGTGGCCGCCGCCGTCCACCCGCCGCCGAGCACCCCGTTCCCGGAGGTCGCCAACATCGCCGTGCTGCTCGACCGGCCCGACGTCGACCACGTCGTGCCGATCGTCGAGGGTGACGTGCTGCGGGCGGCGCTGACGATCGCCAAGCCCGGCGCGTCGATCACCGTGGCCGACCAGCGGCTGATGCGCGACGTGGCGAGCGAGGCCCGGCTGCTGCTGCAGGGGGTCGCGCTCGCCACCGAGCTGCGGGAGCGGGTGCGGCAGGCCGCCGAGCTCGGCTCGGAGCTGCAGCACTCCCGGTGGCGCCTCACCCGGGCCCGCGACCTCGAACGCCGCAGGCTGGCCACGGAGCTGGGGCACGTCACCACGGGCAGGCTCGCCGTGGTGCGCCGCCTGCTCGACGGTGTGCGCGCCGACCTGCTCGCCGACCGCACCGAGGAGGCCGTCGCGGAGGTCGGGGTGGTCCGTGCCCGCCTCGACGAGCTGCTCGAACGGTTCCGGTCCATCGCCCGCGGCGTCTACCCGTCCGTGCTGCGCGACCAGGGCCTCGCGGCGGCGCTCGAGGAGCTGGTCGTCGACCTGCCCCGGGAGGTCGACCTGCGGGGCGCGCCCGACCGCCGCTACCCGTGGGAGGTCGAGTCGGGCATCTACTACTTCGTGGCCTCCGCCGTGCACTGGCTGGCCGAGAACCCGGGGCCGCCGATCGAGGTGACGCTCAGCGAGGCCGACCGGCGGTTGTCGGTCGAGATCGTCGACGCCCACACCGAGCTGGCCGAAGCCGAGCTCCAGGCGGCGCTGGCGAACGACCTGGAGCGCCTCGCCGCCCTCGGCGGCGCCGTCGACCTCGCCCGCACGGAGTCCTCGGTCGTGCTCCGCGCGTACCTGCCGGAGCAGCTGGAGCCGATCGTCGGCGCCCGGTCGTGAGCGGCATGAGCACCCCGGTCATGAGCACCCCGGTCGCGAGCACGGCGACGGCGCACCGCCCGCTCGGCTACACCGCGGTGTTCGGGCTCACCACGTTCGTCGCGCTGGGCTGGCTCGCGCTCGGCGGCGTGGCCGCGCTGTTGCGGTTCTGGACGGGATTGCTGGACCCGGTCACGGCGACCGGCGGCCTCCAGTCCCTGCTCGTCGCCGCGGCCCGGGTGACGGAGCCATTGGCCCAGCTGGTCGTCGACGACGTGCTGAGCCTGCTGGAGATCGGCATCGCCGTCGCGCTGGCCGTGCTCAGCACGTGGAGCTGGTCGGTGCGGCTGCTGGCCCTCGGCCTCGTCGGGTCGGCGGGCGCGTTCAACCTGCAGTCCGACGCGGTGGTGGCCGTGCTGAGCCGGGCGACCGGCGTGCCGCTCGACCTGGTCGGCGGGATCGCCCTGCACAGCGTGGCGGTGGTGGCGTTCATCGCCGCGCTGTTGCTCTTCCCGGCCCCCGACCCCGCGGCGTGGCTGCGGGAGCGGGCGGCGACCCCGCAGGGGCGGGTGGAGCTGGCGGCGCTCGGCGTTCTGCTGGTCGTCGTCGGGGTCAGCGCACCCGTGCTGCCGTGCGCCCTCAGCTGTGTGCTGTACCTCGGCTTCGTCGTGCCCGCCCTCGGCACCGCCGTGCTGCTGCGGATGGTGCGACGCGGCTCGACGTTCGGGCTCCGGTCGCAGGCCCGACTGCTGCTCGCGGTGCTGATCGCGGCGCTCACCACCAACTTCGTGCTGGGCGTCGCGACGGCCGCGCTGTGGGTGCTCGGCGTGCCGGGCCTCGCGCTCACCGGCGCGGACACCGGTGACCTGCCGGTGGCTCTCCTGTTCTGGTCGGCGCGCGGCTGGGCGCTGGCGGTCGCGGCCGTGGTGCTGCTGACGGTCCTGATGACCCGCCTGTGGGGAGCCGAGCGGCTGGTCGGGCGCGGGCTCGCGGGCGTGCTCACGACCGTCGTCGTCGGGGGCGTGGCCGTCGGCGTCGAGGCCGTGGGCTGGTCGCTCCGGCTGGATCCGGTGGTGTCGTCGGCGATCGCCGCCGCCGTCGCCGGGATGATCTTCCTGTCGGTGCGCCTGATGGCGGAGGGCCTCACCGACCGGCTGCTCTACGGCGTGCGACCCACGCCGTACCGGGTGCTCGCCGACATCGCGAAGCTCGCGCCGTCGTCGACGGCCGCGGGCTTCGACCTCGCCGACGTCGCCCGGTCGGTCGGCAACGCGCTCGACGCCGAGGAGTGCCGCATCACGGTCGTGCGGCACTCCCTCTCCGACCGGACCTACCGGTGGTCGCGACCGGGCACCGCCGAGGCGCCCGCGCTGCTGTCGGTGCCCATCCGCCACGGCGACGAGCAGATCGGCACCCTCGCCGTGGAGCACGCCGCCGTCGTCGGCATGCACGCCGACCGCCGCCAGCTGATCGAGGACATCGCGGGAGTGCTCGGCACCGTCGTCGAGGCACACCGGATCGGCATCGAGCTGGAGCGCCAGCTCCGCGCGGCCGTGGCGCACAGCGCCGAGATCGCCAGCTCGCGCCGCACCGCGGTGTCGGAGATGGACGCCGAGCGCCGCCGGATCGAGCGCGACCTGCACGACGGCGTGCAGCACTACCTGGTGTCCGGACGGCTGGCGCTCGGGCTGGTCGAGTTCGACGCCAAGAGCGGCCGGACCGAGTCGGCGGTCCAGCGCCTCGACACGCTCGTGGGCCAGCTCGAGGCGGCCGAACGGGTGCTCACCGAGACGGTCGGCGGGGTCCGCTCGATGCTGCTCACCGACCACGGGCTCGCCGTCGCGCTGGACCTGGAGCTGGCGGGCGCGGCGAGCCCGGTGACGGTCACCGCGGACATCGCGGCGGGCAGGCGGTACCCGCCCGACGTGGAGTCGGCGGTGTTCCTCTGCTGCCTCGAGTCGGTCAACAACGCCGTCAAGCACGCGCCGGGCGCGGCCGTCACCGTTCGGATCGCGGAGGCGGGCGGCACCCTGCGGTTCACCATCACCGACAGCGGACCGGGCTTCGTGCCGCCCGCGGGCGCGGACCAGTCGTCCGGGCGCGGGCTGCGCAACGTCCGGCGGCGGATCACCGACGTCGGCGGGTGGCTCAGCCTCAACTCGGAGCCGGGCCGGGGCACGACCATCGACGGCGTGGTCCCCGTGCCGCCCCACGAGCCCACCTCGGCGCACCCCGAGCCCGACCGCGGGAGCGCGGTCACGTCCGTGCAGCGCATCGTCGGCCCGGGTCCGCGGCAGAACCTCCCGGGGATCAGCGTGGTCGCCCAGCGCGACGGGCACGCCGGGCCACCCGAGGGCGAGGAGCAGACCGAGCGGCTCGCCGACCTGCCCCGCGCCCCGCTCGACGAGGAGGACACCGAGCGCCTCCCGCCCGGGTTCACGGGCGGGCGGGCGGCGCCGCGGCCGGGCCGGTCGCTGGTGGCGGAGGCGCGTTCGCTGATCGCCGCCGTGCGGGTGGGCGTCGACCCGGCCGTCGTGCTGGAGCTGGTCGCCGTCGAGAGCGCTCTGCACGACCCGTTGCGGGTCGGGTTCCTCGGGCCGCCCGGCGCGGACATGACCGTGCTGATGCGCGCGGTCCTCCCGGCGGGACCGACCCCGGACGTCGAACCCGTCACCGTCACGGACGCGCACCTCCCGGGGCTCGACGCGCTCGTCGTCGTCGGCGGCGGGCGGGGTGCGGCGCCCCCCAGCGTCCCGACGATCGTCGTCGCGGAGCCCGGCCAGGGGCTCGACGCCGACCCGGTGACGAGCGTGCAGGTGCGCTGGCGGATGGCGGCCGCGGTCGGGCTGCTGACGGAGGCCGACCTCGCGGCGCTGCGTGCGGGGCGACCGGTGCCGCAGATCCCGCCCGCCGACCACCGCGTGGCCGTCGCGTCCGCCCGGGAGGCCCGCACGCTCGCCGACTTCCGCTCGGAACTGGTCGGGCGGAGCGGGGTGCCGGTGCTGCGCACGGTGCTGCAGCAGCGGGTGTTCGCCCGCGCCGACCTGCTCCGCTGCCAGCGCGCCATCCGGGGGCTGTCCGCGATGGCCCCGCGGCTGCGCCCCGACGACGCGCGCCAGCGGCTCAGCTACGAGCTGGAGCGCCTCGTCGCGGCGCGCCACGAGCTCGCCGAATCGGCGTTGCTCGACGCGCTGCGCTCCGGCGACGCGCAGCTGAAGGGGCCGGACCGGGCGGCCGCGCTCCGGCTGCTCGGCGCGGCGGGCAGTTCGGTGACCGACCGGCTGGGCCTCCCGGTGGCCGCCGCCCCCCGGGACGTGGCGTTCGCGGCCCGCGCGGAGCTCGCCCGGTGGCAGCGGATCGCCGCCAACCCCATCGACCCCGGTGCGCGGCACCGCGCCGCGAGCGTGCTCATCCGCACCTGCGAGGAGATCCTCGCCCACCCGCTGGTCGCGGCTACCGCGCGGCCCGCGCCGCGACGTACCGGCGCGCAGGTCGGGTGAACATCGGCACGGTGCACGCCACGGCCATGCCCGCGAGCAGCAGGAGGACGGCCGCGCCGCCCGCGCGCTCGGTGGTCGTGCTCGATGCGTCGTTCAGCCCGTAGACGATCACGACGAGGCAGAACACGGCGAACAGCCCGTTGACCACGGCGAGGGTGATGCGCGCCCAGCCGACGCCGCCGAACGCCTTGACCGCGCAGAAGAGGTAGCCCCCCGAGACCAGCACCATCCCGAGGGCCGCGGCGACGACGCCCGCCCCGATGAAGCCCACGAGCGAGCCGATCAGGAACACCCCGCCCGAGATGAGCTGCAGCACGAACGCCACCACCATGCCGCCGGGCCGCGCGGGCGCGGCGGTCGGTGGGTAGGGGGTGGGCGGCCAGCCCGCGGGCGGGTGCGGCCACCCGGCGGGCGGCGGGCGCTGCGCGGGCGACCAGCCGCCGGGCGGCGGGTCCTGGGCGGCCGACCACTCGCCGGGCGACGTCGGCGCGGGCGGCGGCGTGCGCGCGGCCGACCGGTTGCCGGGCGACGACGCGGCCGCCTTCCGCAGGCTCAGCGGGGTCTGCGCGGTGGGCGAGCGCCCCTCCGCCCGAACCGCCGCCCGCGCCGCCGCCACCAGCGCGCCCGCCGTCGGGTACCGCTGCTCGGGCCGTTTGGCCATCCCGCGCACCACGACGTCGTCCAGGCCGGGCGGCAACCCCGGGCGGTGCGCCGAGGGCCGCGGCGGATCCAGCGT
>DATAOO010000289.1:0-2891 GCA_036265695.1 Pseudonocardia sp.
GCGATGTCGGCGTCGGGCACCGAGACGGCCGCGTGCGCGACGACGGGGAGGGCCGCCTGCTCGATCGGAGCGTTCACGACCTGGCCCGGCGCGGACGGGGACGGCTCCGACTGCTCGGACGGCTCCGCGCCCACCGGGGAGGCGATGCTGGGCACGGGGACCAACGGGTCGGACGCCGCGGTACGGCTGACGAGCAGCACCGCCCCGCCGAGGATCGCGACGAGCAGCACCGCGGCCGCGAGGGCGGCCCGCGGGCCCCACACCCAGGGCCGCCACCGCGCAGGCGCAGGCCGCACGACCGCCGGACTGCTGAGCTCTGCGGCCACGGCCGCCGCGCTGGGCCGGGCGGCGGGATCCGGGTCGGTCATCGCCGCGAGCACGGCGGCCAGGTCGGCGGGCAGTCCCGCGGGCACGACCGGGCGGCGGTGCAGGCGCGCGGCGGCCGACTCGGCCAGCGTGCCGGGGTACTCGCGCTCCCCGGTGAGGGCTTCGATGAGGACGAGCCCGAGGGCGAAGACGTCGACCGACGGGTCCACGGCCTCGCCGCGGACCTGCTCGGGGGCGAGGTAGGCGGCCGTGCCCGCCACGGCACCCGTCGCGGTGTACACGGTGCCGTCGAGGGCGCGGGCGATGCCGAAGTCCGCGAGGCGGGGCCGGTGGCCGTGCTCGAGCAGGATGTTCGCGGGCTTGACGTCGCGGTGCACGAAACCGCGCGCGTGGACGTGCGCGAGCGCCTCGCCCAGGCCGATGGCCAGCACGCGCACCTCGTCGGCGCTGAGCGGCCCGGCATCCAGGCGCCGGGCCAGGGAAGGGCCTTCGACGAGATCGGTGACGACGTAGGTGCGCCCGTCGGGGCCGGGCTCGGTGCCGCCGTCGAGGAGCGCGACCAACCCGGGGTGGCGCAGGCTGGTGAGCGCCTTGAGCTCCCGGTGGTGCTGGGTCGGGTGCGCCGAGCCGTCCGAGCGGTAGACCTTGACCGCCACCCGCTCGCCGGTGTCGAGATCGCAACCCTCGTGCACGACCGCGGCCCCGCCCGTGCCCACGATCCGGTCCAGCCGGTAACGGCCCGCGACCAACGGGCTGTCGGCGGGGGTGTCTGTGCTCACACTCCTCAGTTTCCCCATTCGTGGCGGGATTTAGTCCCCCGGGTCCATCTGCACGGGCACCACCGCGCCGACGGGCTGCGGCGCCGGGGCGTCCTCGATCAGCGAGATCCCACCCAGCACCAGGCCGAGCAGCCCGGCGGCGGCCAGCGCGTGGCCCACCCGCCGCCGTCGACGATGCGGCCGGGGCTTGCCCTGGAGGGTGGCGACGACGTCGGCGGCGCTCGGCCGGGCGGCGGGGTCGGGGTCGGTCATCGCGTACAGCAGCGCGGCCAGGTCCCGGGGCAGCCGGGGCGGCACGACGGGCCTGCGGTACAGCCGCGCGGTGGCGGACTCGACCACCGCCCCGGGGTACTCGCGCCGCCCGGTGCGGGCCTCGATGAGCACCAGCCCGAGCGCGTAGACGTCCGCCGCGGGGCCGACGGGCTCGCCCCGCACCTGCTCGGGCGCGAGGTAGGCGGCGGTGCCCGCCACGGCACCGGTCGCGGTGGCCACGGTGCCGTCGAGGTCGCGGGCGATGCCGAAGTCGGCGAGGCGCGGTTCGCTGCCGTGGTCGAGCAGGATGTTCGCGGGCTTCACGTCGCGGTGGACGAAGCCCCCTTCGTGGACGTGGGCGAGCGCCGACGCCAGCGCCCCGGCCAGCTTGCGGATCTCGCGCACGGAGAGCGGCCCGCGCTGCATGCGCGTGGCCAGGGTGGGGCCGTCGACCAGGTCGGTGACGACGTAGGTGCGCCCGTCGGGGCCGGGCTCGGTGCCGCTGTCGTGCAAGGTGACCAGCCCCGGGTGGTGCAGCCGGGCCAGCGCCTCCATCTCGCGCTGTTGCTGGAGCTTCACGGCGACCCCGTCCGGCCGGTAGAGCTTGACCGCGACTCGGGCGTTGGTGCGCAGGTCACGGCCTGCGTGGACGACGGCGGCGGCGCCTGCGCCGAGGATGCCACCGATGCTGTAACGGCCTGCGATGGGTGTGCCGCCTGCGGGGAGCGATGCGTTCACCCCACGCCTGTTCCCGATCTCCCGGGGTTCTACTCGGGCGAATTCCCGGCCGGTCCACCGACGAGGTACGGGGTGTCGATCCCCTCGTACATCAGGTGGGCGACGAGGCCGTCGGCGGCGTGCCGGAGCTGGTGGCAGTGATCCATCCAGACGCCCGGGTTGTCCGCGACGAACGCGATGTCGTAGGACTCGCCGTTCTCGACGTTGAGGGAGTCGAACCACCACGGGCTGCCGGTCGCGGGCGTGCCGTTGCGGGCGAGCACCACGGCGTGGTGGCCGTGCAGGTGCATGGGGTGCACCTCGCCGCTGCTGTTCGAGACGTGCATGGTGACGACGTCGCCCGCGCGCACCACGTACATCGGCACGTCGGGGTACAGGTGGCCGTTGACCGTCCACCAGAGGCCGGGCACGCCGTCGATGAAGCCGAAGCCGCGCCCGATCGCGTAGTCGAACCTGCGGGTGGCCGCGGCCGGGTCGAAGCCGAGCGGGGCGGGTGTGCCGTAGGTCAGCACGTCCACGGTGGTCGCGGGCACCGGGGTCGGCGGCGGTGGCGTGCCGAGCACGATCGCCGAGTTGCCGCCGATCTCGACGCGCACGCCGCCGCCCTGAGAGGGAGGCGCGGTGACCTCCAGGTCGGCCCGCCCGCCCGCGGTGACCTCCACCGACGTGTCGCGCAGGGGGGTGGGCCCGTGCACCTCGCGGCCGTCGACGGCGACGACCCGGAACTCGCCGCCGGTCGGCCACACCCGCATCGGGCCCGCGTCGGTGTTGACGATCCGCACGCGCACGGGGGTG
>DATAOO010000290.1:0-2359 GCA_036265695.1 Pseudonocardia sp.
GGCGGGCGCACGAACCGGACGGATCGGTTGTGCAACCCCGCGTTGACGACGAGGTCACCACTCGGGTCTTGTGGGGCCGCCGGGATCGGGCGCAGACTGAGAAAAAGTCTGCGCCCACGGAGCTGGTCACCATGATCCAGAGGTCTCACCCGAACCCCGACGTCCACGCGCCGGACCTGATGCCGGTGCTTTCCCGCGGGAAGCACCGCTCGCCCAAGAAGGGCGCCTGCTTCATGGAGCTGGCGTCGTTCCTCGCCGGAGAGCCGTGGTCGGACCACCCGTCCTGCACGCATCCGCTGCTCGCCTCGCTGGCCCGCGACGTGAACGACCACGTCGACGACTACGCCCGCACCCGTCTGGCACCGCTCATCCCCGAGGTGATCGGGCTCAACGGCGACGACCCGCGCGTCGACGCCTGGATCGCCCGGGAAGCCGCCCTCACCGCACTGCCGGTGACCGCCTCGGAGCGGCAGGGCGTGGCGGCGGTCGGGCTGCTGCGCTGCGAGCGGATGCTGAACCACCTCGAGGGTCGCTCCAAGCACCACGTCGACCCGCGCACCGCCGCCCGTCTCGACGAGGTGCCGCAGGCCCGTGACTGGGCCCGCGGGTTCTCCGCCCTTGGTTGGGGCAGCACCAGCAGCTTCGCCAAGCGCAGCGCGCCGGCGATCGTGCACTCGGCGGTCTCGGGCATCGCCGCGGCCGCGGTCTCCGACGCCGACGACATCCTGGTGGACCTGGTGCAGCGGACGATCGTGCTCTGCCGCGGGTGGTTCCGCCACGAGACGCTGCCGGTCGGCGACGACCTGTGGCGCGAGACCGTGCGGATGACGCACCGCCTGGACAGGTCACGCCTCTAGAGCCACGCCCCTAGAGCCAGGCCTCGAGCCGGTCCAGCGCCGCCTCCATGTCGGCCGTCGCGCCGGCGAACGAGAGCCGCACGAAGCGGTTGCCCACCGCGGTGTCGAAGTCGATCCCCGGCGCCGTCGCGATGCCGGTCTCCGCGAGCAGCCGGTGGCACCAGCTCATCGTGTCGTCGGTCAGGTGGCCCACGTCGGCGTACACGTAGAACGCCCCGTCGGCGGGGGCCAGCCGCTCGATGCCGAGCCGCGGCAGGCCCTCGAGCAGCACGGCGCGGTTGGCGGCGTAGCGCTCGACGTGCCCGTCGCACTCCGCGTACGACGCGTCGCTGAACGCCTCGACGGCGGCGTGCTGGGCGAGCACCGGCGGGCAGATCGTGAAGTTGCCGGTGAGCACGTCGACCGGGCGACGCAGCTCCTCGGGAACCAGCATCCACCCGATCCGCCAGCCGGTCATGGAGAAGTACTTCGAGAACGAGTTGAAGACCACCGCCTCGCGCGACGTCTCCCACGCGGAGGCGTGCTGCGGCGGGGAGGCGTACTCGATCCCGTGGTAGATCTCGTCGCTGATCAGCCGCACGCCGTGCTCCTCGCACCAGGTGGCCAGCGCGGCCAGCTCGGACGGGAACAGCATCGTGCCGGTCGGGTTCGCCGGGCTGGCGACGACCAGGCCGTGCACCGGCCGGTCGAGCTCCTCGAGCAGCTCGACGGTCGGCTGGAAGCGGGACCCGGGGCCGGTCGGCAGCTCGACGACCTCGCAGCCCAGCGCCGTCAGCACGTTGCGGTAGCAGGGGTAGCCGGGCCGGGCGATGGCCACCCGGTCGCCGGGCTCGAAGGCCGCGAGGAACGCCAGCAGGAACCCGCCCGAGGACCCGGTGGTGACGACCACGTCGTCGGGGGACACGTCGAGCCCGTGCATCCGCCGGTGGTGCGCGCAGATCGCCTCCCGCAGCCGCGGGATGCCGAGCGCGACGGTGTAGCCGAGCACCTCCTCGTCGAGCGCCCGGTGGGCGGCGGCCCGGACCGGCGCCGGCGCGGGCGTGGACGGCTGGCCCGCGACGAGGTCGAGCAGGTCCCCGTGGGTACGGCGCCGCTCGGCGGCCGCGGCCAGCAGGTCCATGACGTGGAACGGCGGCACGTTGGCCCGGCTCGCGACGGCGAAGCTCTCGGTCGGCGACGGCACGCACCCACGCTAACCGGGCGAACCACACGGGGGGCCGTCGTCTCGTAAGGGAGACCGCCCACACGGACTATGGCGACTCGCGGGGCGGGCACGGCAACGTAGGGGCCAGTGCGGAGCAGGCGTCCGCCACGGTCGCGGCCGTCCTTGTCCATCCCCCGGCGAGGGCGGCCGCTCGTGCGTCCGCGCGCCGTCGCAGCGCCGGGTCGCGCCGTCGCCACCCCCTAGGATGTTGCCCCGCCCCCTGACGACGCCGAGGTGAGCGTGAGCTTCGACGCGCATCAGATGGACACCGTCCTGCTGATCGGCGCCGTCGTGATGC
>DATAOO010000291.1:0-16058 GCA_036265695.1 Pseudonocardia sp.
GGTGAGTCGTGCGTTTCGCCGTGGTGAGTTGGGTGTTCCGCCGGCGCGATGGGGCGGCGCGATGGGGCGGCGCGATGGGGCGGCGCGACGGGGCGGGGTGATGGGACGGGGGGAGGCAGCGCGCGTGGTGGGGCGGGGCAGCGCGGGAGCGGCGGCGGTTCGCGGGGTCAGGCGCTGTCGCGGCCGACCAGTTCGGTGGGCATCAGCACCGGCTCGGCCTGGTGGCCGTCCTCGATCGCATGGAGCAGGCCGGTGGCCAACTGCGCGCCCATCGCCACCGCGGGCTGGCGCACCGTGGTGAGGCCGGGCCGCACGGTGGCGGCGAGCGGCATGTCGTCGAAGCCGACGACGGCGATGTCGTCGGGCACCCGCAGCCCGGCGTCGGCGATGGCCTGGAACGCGCCGAGTGCCATGAGGTCGCTGGCGGCGAACACGCCGTCGACCCGGTCGGGTTCGGCCAGCAGGGCGGCCATCGCCCGGCGGCCGCCCTCCATCGAGAAGTCGCCTTCGGCCGCGACCCCCGGGCCGAGCCCGCGCTCGGCGAGCTCGGCCCGGAACCCCTCGTCGCGGTCCAGCGCGACCGTCATGTCGCGCGGCCCGCTGATCGTGGCCAGGCGGGTGCGGCCTGCGTCGGCGAGGCGGGCGGCGGCCAGTCGCCCGCCGTGCACGTTGTCGGCGTCGACGTAGCCCACGCCCGCGATCGCCGCCATCGGGCGCCCGAGCAGCACCACCGGGACGCCCGCGGCGGCGAGGGTGTGCGGGAGCGGGTGGTCGCCGTGCAACGACACGAGGATCACGCCGTCGAGGTGGCCCGCGCGGGCGAACCGCTCGAACCGCTCCCGTTCGGCGTCGCCGTGGACGATGCTGAACACGAGCTGCACGTCGTGCTCGGCCACGGCGGCGTGCGCGCCGCGCAGCACGAGCGCGAAGTGCGGGTCGGCGAAGAAACGTTCCTCGGGCTCGGCCACCACGAACGCCACCGAGCCGCTGCGCCGCGTCATGAGCGCCCTGGCCGCCCGGTTGGTGACGTAGCCGAGCTCGTCGGCCGCGCGCAGCACCGCCTCCCGGGCGCCGTCGCCGACCGTGGTGGAGCCCTGCAGCACCCGCCCCGCCGTGGCCCGGGAGACCCCGGCGACGGCCGCAACCGACTCCAGGGTGGGGGCGGACGGTCGGTCGGGCATGCGCCGATGATGCCGGCGCGGGCCCCGATCCCACCCGCCCGCCGTGCCGGACGTCCTCGCAGACGGACGGGCACCGCACAAGGGCCGGGGACTCCGCGAGGTGCACAACGGCTCTGCGACGTGCCGTGCGGTGTGCATCGCGAGGTGGGGCAGCTCGACGCGCCGCGTCAGCCCAGCGGGTCCGGCACCGCGTCCGGGCCCGCCGCGCAGCGCTCGCCGAGCCGTCGCCAGGCCGCCGCGCCCTCGGGGCCGGTGAGCGGGTCGCCGTGGCCGAAGCCGACGGTGGCGGCGGGCACCTGGCTGAGCGCGGCGAACGAGACGCGGGCCAGCCCGCGGTCGGTGTTGAACGGCCCGAGCAGGAGCCCCCCGTCGGAGTTCGCGACGAGGTCGCCGGTGAACAGCACGCCGTGCGCGGGCAGCGCGACCGCGATGCTGCCGTCGGTGTGGCCCGGGGTGGCGATCACGCGGGTCCCGCCGCCGAAGTCGATGGTGTCGCCGTCGCCCAGCTCGACGTCGACCGGGCAGGGCGGAACCGGCGGTATCCCGGCAATGACGCTGTCGAATATCGGCTGCTCGGCCGGGGTGAGCACGGGTTCGGCCCGGCGGCGCAGCCCGCGCACGATCGGGGCGTCGGCACGGTGGGCGTACACGGTGACACTGTCGCCGACACCCTCGCCCCACGCCCGCAGCGCCGCCGCCGAGCCCGTGTGGTCCTCGTGCCCGTGGGTGATCACGATCCGGCGCAGGTCCGCGCGGCGCAGGCCCAGCTCGTCGAACGCGGCGGCGAAGGCGGCCTCGCTGCCCGGGATGCCGGTGTCGACGAGCGTGACGCCGTCGTCGTCGCGCCAGAGGTAGGCCTGGCCGAACGCGGGCCGCACCAGGTGCAGCCGGGAGCCGAGCGGCACGATCTCCATACCTGACGGTAAGGCCGCGGGTTACGCCTCGGACGGCGTGTTCACGCTCGGCGGAGCGGGCGTTCGGGCGAGGGTGACCACGACCGGTTGTGGGCGTCGCGTCCGTTGGAGTGAAAGAAACGGCGTGTTGCGCTCGCACTATGGCGGACCGGCCCACTCGCTCGTTAAGCAGTCAAACGCAGCACAGCGTGGTGAGGGGTCCAGGGGCATGTTTTCGATCATTGCAAGCCGAGTTCCTGCAGGATGGCCGATCTGCCGCGGGCTGCAGACCGAGCACGAGAACGGCGCCCGGGAATGCTCGTTGGGCGCCGATTGCGCGGGCGCCGAGGAGCTGCACGCCTCCTGGCGGTGTTGTTTCGTCACGAGCGGCACCGAACGACACCACGAATGCACCTGTGCGCGGTGACGAGTGCCGTAGCACCCGACACCGCGCACGCGGTTGATCCCGGCTAGACCGCGACCGCATCCCGGACGGGAGTCGGCACCGGCGGGGAGAAGGCGCCGCGACGGCGGGCCAGCGCCACGAAGAGCGCGCTGAGCGCGGGCACGAGGAAGCACGTCGGGATCGCCCCGACGTTGTCGGGCGCCAGGTTGCCGTGCCCCAACCACTGCATGACGTGGCCGATGCCGTCGCCGTAGAAGGAGACCGTGAGCGCCACCAGCGTGGCGTTGGTCCACTGCCCGCGGTGGGCGCGGCGGGCGCACAGCACGCCGAGCACGCCGAGCGCCATGTCGGCCCAGCCGAGCTCCCACTGGAACATCGACTGCGTGTAGCCGATGGACGCGGCGACCTCGTCGGAGGTCGGGCCGATGTGCCCGAAGCCGCCCCAGAGGTTGAACACCCCCATCCCGACCAGCATCCACAGCGCGGCGAGCTCGAGCACGCGGCTCGTGGTGCGGCGCATCGGCGAGCGGTCGAGGAGGACGTGGCCTGCGAAGCCGACCACCAGCGTGACCCACTGCACGGTGAAGTAGCCCATGACGGCCGCCTCAGCGCTTCGTGGCGACGGGGACGGTGGCGAGGGCGCGGGCCCGGCGCCACACCAGCTCGGCCTGGAACGCGATCATGACCGCGATCATGATCAGGATCTCGCCGAAGCCGCCGTCGTCGCTGACGTGGTCGAAGTAGGCCCAGGTGCCCAGGCCGAACTTGACCGCCACCATGGCGACGAACAGGCCGATGGTCACGACGGTGCCTTGCGCGATGACGTGGCGGCCGTCCGGGCGGTCCTCGGTCCACATGCGCGTGAGCCGTCCGCGGGCGACGCCGACGCCGACGCTCAGCGCGATGCTGATGATCAGCAGGGCCCACTCGGCGGCGCTGTCGGGCTGGGAGAAGCCGCCGACGACGAGGCCCGCGACCGCGTAGATGATCGCCATCGTGAACCGGCCGCGCGCGGCGACCTCGTGGCGCTGGGACTGCCGGTAGATGGCGTAGCCGGTGAGGGCGAGCAGGGCGACGATCGCAAGAGGAGACATGTCAGTTGTCCTGGGTGGAGGTGGGCGTGGATGCGGTGGCCTGCGTCGTGAGGCGCTCGATGCAGGCGAGAAGCTCCAGCGCTCCCGAGAAGGTGAGGGGCGCGTCGCTGTCCGGCGTGCGTGCGGTGCCGGTGAGCCTGCCCCCGCTCGCGGTGACGGTGAGGTGGAGTTCCATGCTTCGAAGCATGGGTGCGGCGGCGCCGGAAGACCCTAGGGACGATCCCTAGTTCTCCTGGGGTTCGGGCTCGCGCAGCAGGTCCCGCAGCTCGCGTCGCGAGCGGATGCCCAGCTTGGCGTAGACGTTGCCGAGGTGGTATTCGACGGCCTTGGCGCTGACGTAGAGCTCCGCCGCGGCCTCCCGGTTGCTCAGCCCGCGGGCGACGAGGGCCACGACGTCGCGCTCGCGGTCGGTGAGCCCGCGCGGCGACCGCGGGGCGTGCCGCGGTGGGCGCAACCCCGCGGCGGCGAGGTCGGCCTCGACCCGGGCGCGGAACGGCTCGGCGCCCGCCAGCAGCGCACCGGCGCGCTGCAGCTGCTCGGTGCCGTCCCGGCGTCTGCCGGTGCCGACGAGCAGGCGCCCGTAGCGGTGGTGCAGATCCGCCCGGTCGAGGACGTTGACGTCGGGCCCGGCCCGCGCGACCGCCCGGGCGAAGCCCTCCGCCGCGCCCGGGGTGTCGCCGCCGCGCAGAGCGATCATCGCCGCGAGGCCGGTCGTCTGCGCTTCGAGGTCCAGGCCGCGCTCCTCCGCGGCGGCGCGCAGCCGGTCGAGCTGGGCCTGCGCCGCCGCCGTGTCGCCCACGTCCACGGTCGCGGCGATGATCGGCGGCCACCAGGCGAGCGTGGTGGCCATCGGCAGCGCGCGGCCGTTGCCGAGGATCGGGGCGAACGCGGCGAGCACCTCCCGGGGTTCGCCGCGGGCCCTGGCCAGGGTGGCCCGCGCGATGGACGCGGTGAACACGGCCTCGGCGGTGGCGTTGACCGCGGCGGCCGACGTCGCTGCGCCGACGTGCTCCGCCGCCTCCGCCCACTCGCCGCGGCACGCGTGCAGCCTGCCCAGCACGGCGTGGACCTGCGGTTCCATCCACACCCGCCGTTCGTCCGATACGAGCGAGAGCGCGACGCGGGCGTGCACGGTGGCTTCGTCCCACGCCCCGCTGTGGAGCAGCAGGTTCGCCAACTGGAGGTGGGCCCGCGGCAGCGACGGGGCGGCGTTCACCTGCCGGGCGAGGCGGATCCCGGCCCGCAGGTCGGCGATCGCCGCGGTCACCCGCCCCGCGTAGAAGCCGAGGGTGCCCCGGGTGACGAGCAGCTGGATGTCGCTCGCGGGCACCTCGTCGGCGGGCTGGGGGAGCCGGGCGGTCAGCCGGGCCAGCCCCGCCGGGGCGCCCCGCACGAACATCTCGCCCAGTGCCAACCCGCGGTGCGCCACCTGCTCCGCGGCGGGGTCGAGGGCCAAGAGCCGCTCGGCGGCGGCGACGGCCTCCGGCCCGCGCCCGAGGTCGACGTAGAGCGTGACGAGCTGGCTGAGGGCGGCGGCGGCCACGTCCGGGCCGCCCTCGTCCGCAGCCTGCCGCAGAGCGCGCTCGGCCGCCTCGCCCCGGCCCGCCTCGCGGTCGAGCATGCCGGCCACCAGCTGTCGGCGCGGGGACTCGGCACACGCCTCCACGCGTTCCCGCAGCTGTGCGGCGAGCAGCGGCCGCCCGTCCTCGACCAGCAGCCGCACCGCGTCGAGCAACGCCTGTTCCGCCCGTTCGCGCACCGGATCGACCGTCGAGGCCCACCGCAGGTACTGGGCCGCTCGCCCGCGTTCGCGGTGGGCCTGCGCGCGGAGGTCGGCGGCCAGCTCGGCGTCGAAGCCGTCGGCCGCGGCCACGCGGTGCCCGAGGGCCTCACCACCGCCGAGGAGCCCGGCCGCCGCGCGGTGCAGCGTCCGGCGCCGGGTGGGGGACAGGTCGTCGAGCAGGGCGGCCCGGTAGAGGGGGTGGGCGAAGCGCAGCTCGGCGCCGGGGCCCGCCTGCCAGGTCGCCAGCCCCGCACCGAGCAGGTCGTCGAGGGCCGCCGTGGGGCCGGCGACGCCCGCGACCGCGCCGACCAGCGCCAGCGGTGCGGCCCGACCGAGGACGGCGAGCGCCAGGCCGAGCTCCCGCGCGGGTGCTGGCAGGCCCGAGAGCCGGGCGACGAGCGCGGTCGACAGGCTGCGGGGGGCGGGCAGGTCGCCGTCGCCCTCGACCAGCCGGGCCGGTTCCAGCTCGGCCAGCAGCGTGCGGACGTACAGGGCGTGCCCCCCGGTGTGGCGGTGCAGCCGTTCGGCGGCCCGGGTGGGCAGCGGCACACCCTGCGAAGCGGCGAGCGCGCCGACCTCGGCCACGGTGAGGGCTCCGACCTCGATGCGGGTGCACCGACGGGGGTCCAGCCGCAGCCGTTCCCACCCGTCGACGTCGGCGCCCGGCCTGCTCGTCACGACGAGGAGGACCCGGTCGCGGCTCAGCCGTCGGGCGGCGGTGAGCAGGGCCTCGCGGGAGGGGGCGTCCGCCCAGTGAAGGTCCTCGACCACGACCGCCACCGGACCGTCGGCCCCGGACCAGCGGTCCAGCAGCTCGAGGCCCACGGCGAAGGGGGCGGCCGCGGTGCGGGGGGCGAGCTGTTCGACGAGGCCGAACGCGACGTCGGCGCCCAGCTCGTCGGCCTCGGCGCGCAGGACGGTGAACGCGGGCGGCAGCGCGTCCGTCGCGCGGTCGAGCAGCGCCGTCTTCCCGGCGCCCGCCTCGCCTTCGATCCACACGACCCGGGCGCGTCCGGCCACCGCGTCCTCGGCGCCGGAGCGCAGCGCGGCGAGTTGCGCGGCGCGCCCGACGAAGGTCATGCCCCTGCCTACTCGTGCAGCGGCGTGCCGATCAACCCCGCGGCGAGGGTGTTGCCGGTGGGCGGGTCGATGAGCAGGAAGCTGCCGGTGGCGCGGATGGCGGCGTAGTCGTCGACGGGCAGCGGGTCGGCGGTGCGCAGCGTCACGCGGGCGATGTCGTTGATCGCGAGCTGGTCGGGCGCCTCCACCCACGTGACGGTGTCGGTGTCGAGCCGCTCGCCCAGCGCCGCCACGATCGCCTGCGTGCTGCGGGTGCCGTGCTTGACCAGCAGCCGGGCGCCTGCGCGCAGCGGCTTGTCCGACAGCCAGCACAGGGTGGCGTCCAGCTCGGACGTGACGGTGGGGGCGGCGTCGGCCGCGGCCAGCACGTCGCCGCGGGAGAGGTCGATGTCGTCGGCCAACCGGACGGTGACGCTGCGGCCCGCGCCCGCGGCGGCCAGTGGGCCGTCGGCGGTGTCGACCGCGACGACGGTGGTCTGCGCCCCGCCCGGCAGCACGACGACGGCATCGCCCGGCGCGACCGTGCCCGCCGCCACCTGCCCCGCGTAGCCGCGGTAGTCGGTGGCGTGGTGGCGGATCACGTACTGCACCGGGAGCCTGAACGGCGCGCTGACCTCGGGCCCGGCGACCGGCACGGACTCCAGGTGCTCCAGCAGCGTGGGTCCGTCGTACCAGGGCGTGTGCGGGGAGCGTTCGACCACGTTGTCGCCGAGCAGGGCCGACACCGGGATCGTGGTGACCTCGGCGAGTCCGAGCGAGCGGGCCAGCCCCGCGAAGTCCTTGCCGATCGCGGTGAGGACGGCCTCGTCGTAGCCGACCAAGTCGATCTTGTTGATGGCCAGCACGACCCGCGGCACGCGCAGGAGGGCGAGCACCGCGGCGTGGCGGCGGGTCTGCTCGACCACGCCGCTGCGGGCGTCGACCAGCAGCACCGCGAGCTCCGCCGTGGACGCGCCGGTGACGGTGTTGCGCGTGTACTGGACGTGGCCGGGCGTGTCGGCGAGCACGAACTCGCGCTTGGGCGTGGCGAAGTAGCGGTAGGCGACGTCGATCGTGATGCCCTGCTCGCGCTCCGCGCGCAGGCCGTCGACCAGCAGGGACAGGTCGGGCGTCGCGAGCCCCTTGTCCACCGAGGCGCGGTGCACAGCCTCGATCTGGTCGGCGAGCACGGACTTGGTGTCGTAGAGCAGCCGACCGACCAGCGTGGACTTGCCGTCGTCCACGGAGCCCGCCGTCGCAAAGCGCAGGAGATCCCGACCCACTAGAAGTAGCCCTCCCGCTTGCGGTCTTCCATGGCGGCCTCGGAGAGCCGGTCGTCGGCCCGCGTCGCACCGCGTTCGGTGAGCCGCGACGCCATGACCTCCGCGATGATCTCGTCGACCGTCACCGCCGCGGACTCGACGGCGCCCGTGCACGACCCGTCGCCGACCGTGCGGTAGCGCACGGTCTTGTGGACGAGCTCCTCGGCGCCGCGCGGGCCGCCCCACGGCCCCTCGGCGAGCCACATTCCGTCACGGCGGAACACGTCGCGCTCGTGCGCGTAGTAGATCGACGGCAGCTCGACGCCTTCCCGCTGGATGTAGCGCCACACGTCCAGCTCGGTCCAGTTGGAGATCGGGAACACCCGCACGTGCTCGCCGGGGGCGTGCCGTCCGTTGTAGAGGTTCCACAGCTCGGGGCGCTGGCTGCGCGGATCCCAGCGGCCGAACGCGTCGCGCAGCGAGATGATCCGCTCCTTGGCGCGGGCGCGCTCCTCGTCGCGGCGCCCGCCGCCGAAGACCGCGTCGAAGCGGTGCTCGGCGATCGTGTCGAGCAGCGGCTGGGTCTGCAGCGGGTTGCGGGTGCCGTCCGGGCGCTCGACCAGCCGTCCGTCGTCGATCCAGTCCTGCACGTGCGCGACGTGCAGCCGCAGGCCCAGCTTGGCCACCAGGTCGTCGCGGAACTTGATCACTTCCGGGTAGTTGTGGCCGGTGTCGACGTGCAGCAGCGGGAACGGAACCGGGGCGGGCGCGAACGCCTTGGCCGCGAGGTGCACGAGCAGCGTGGAGTCCTTGCCGCCGGAGAACAGGATCACCGGCCGCTCCAGCTCGCCCGCCACCTCGCGGAAGATGTGGATGGCCTCGGACTCCAGCGCGTCGAGGGCGTCGAGGGTGGCGGCGGTCATTGGACGTGCAGCCCGCACTCGATCTTCCCGGTGCCCGCCCAGCGCCCGGAGCGCGGGTCGGCGCCCGGAAGCGGCTTGGCCGTGCACGGCGCGCAGCCGATCGACGGGTAGCCCTCCGCGACCAACGGGTTCACCAGGATCCCGTGCTCGGCGATGTAGGCCTCCATGTCCTCGTCGGTCCACGCGGCCAGCGGGTTGAGCTTCACCAGCCCGAACTTCTCGTCGTAGGTGACCAGCGGGGTACCCGCCCGGGTGGGGGCCTCGACGCGGCGCACGCCGGTGACCCAGGCGTCGTAGCCCGCGAGGGTCTCGGTGAGCGGCTCGACCTTGCGCATGGCGCAGCAGAGGTTGGGGTCGCGGGCGAAGAGGTCCTTGCCGAACTCGACGTCCTGCTGCGCGACCGACCGCCGGGCCTGCGCGTTGACGATCTTCACGTCATAGACGTGCTCGACGGCGTCGCGGGTGCCGATCGTCTCGGCGAAGTGGTACCCGGTCTCCAGGAACAGCACCTCCACGCCGGGGAGGGCCTTCGCGGCGAGGTCGACGAGCACCGCGTCCTGCATATTGGACGCCACGATCATCCGGCCCGCGAAGGTGGCGGCCCCCCAGGCGAGGACGTCCTCGGCCGCGGCGTCCGGCCCCAGCTCGGCGGCCCCGCCTTCGGCGAGGGCGCGGAGGTCCACCTCGGTCGCGACACTCATGACGGCACCCCGATCCCGATCATCTTCAGCGTGAACGTGCGCAGGCAGGCCGCGCAGTACCAGGCGCCGTGGCCGACCTCCGAGGGACGCAGGTCCTCGTCGCCGCAGTACGGGCAGTAGAAGGGCACGGCCCGTTCGGTCATTCCCGGCTCACTTCAGATCGGTCTCGTCGGCGCGCATGACCCACTGCGCGAAGCGCTCGTCGTCGGTGCGCTGCTCGACGAAGCGGCGCACCACGCGCTCGACGTACTCGCCGAGCTCGGCGCTGGTGACCTTGAGCCCGCGCAGCTTGCGGCCGAACCCGGCGTCCAGCCCGAGCCCGCCGCCGAGGTGCACCTGGAACCCCTCGACCTGGTTGCCCTCGCGGTCGGTGACGATCATGCCCTTGAGCCCGATGTCGGCGACCTGGGTGCGCGCGCAGGCGTTGGGGCAGCCGTTGAGGTGGATGGAGATCGGGGCGCCCGGATAGACGTCGGCGAGGCGCTTCTCCAGGTCGTCGACGAGCCGGATCGCGCGTTCCTTCGTCTCGACGATCGCGAGCTTGCAGAACTCGATGCCCGTGCACGCCATCGTGGCGCGCCGCCACGGCGAGGGCTCGGCCTGCAGCCCGATGTCGGCGAGCTCGCGGGTGAGCTGGTCGACCGCGGCGTCCGGCACGTCCAGCACGACGACCTTCTGCTGCGGGGTGAGCCGGACGCGGCCGGACCCGGCGCGCTCGGCCGCGTCGGCCAGCGCGATCAGCGTGGTGCCCGAGACCCGGCCGGAGGCGGGCGCGACGCCCACGTAGTTGCGACCGTCGCGCTGCTTGTGCACGCCGATGTGGTCGATCGGGACGGCGGGGATCGCGGGTGCGGGCCCGTCGTGCAGCGCCCGGCCGAGGTACTCCTCCTCCAGCACGCGGCGGAACTCCGCGGGGCCCCAGTCGGCCACCAGGAACTTGATGCGGGCGCGGTGGCGCAGCCGCCGGTAGCCGTAGTCGCGGAAGATCGACACGATGCCGCACCAGACGTCGGGTACCTCGTCGAGCGGGATCCAGGCGCCGAGCCGCTGGGCGATCTTGGGGTTGGTGGACAGCCCGCCGCCGACCCACACGTCGAAGCCCGGGCCGTGCTCGGGGTGCACGACCCCGACGAACGAGACGTCGTTCACCTCGTGCGCGACGTCCTGCTGCCACGAGATCGCGGTCTTGAACTTCCGCGGCAGGTTGGAGAACTCGGGGTTCCCGATCCAGCGCTCGAGGATCGTGTCGATCGCGGGCTGCGGGTCGATCTCGTCGTCGGCGGCGATGCCCGCCACCGGCGAGCCGAGGATCACGCGCGGGGTGTCGCCGCACGCCTCGGTGGTGCGCATGCCCTCGCCCTCGAGCCGCTGCCAGATCGCGGGCATGTCGACGATGTCGATCCAGTGGTACTGGATGTTCTGCCGGTCGGTGATGTCGGCCGTGTCGCGCGCGTGCGTCTGGCTGATCTCGCCGAGCGTGCGCAGCTGCGACGTCGTGAGCGCGCCGCCGTCGATCCGCACGCGGAGCATGAAGTAGCGGTCGTCGAGCTCCTCGGGCTCCAGCACCGCGGTGCGGCCGCCGTCGATGCCGGGCTTGCGCTGCGTGTAGAGCCCCCACCAGCGCATCCGACCGCGGAGGTCGGCGGGGTCGATGGAGTCGAACCCCCGCTTGGCGTAGATGTTCTCGATGCGCGCCCGGACGTTCAGCCCGTCGTCGTCCTTCTTGGTGCGCTCGTTCGGGTTCAGCGGCTCGCGATAGCCGAGCTTCCACTGGCCTTCGCCGCGCTTGCGCTTGACAGGGGTGGTCACGAAGACACGCCTCTCGCGGTGGGGGGACTGCGGGCCGGGGCAGGTCTCAGCGACAGAGCGCGCTGCACACCCGGCGCAGGTCGACGTGACGGCGCGCCACCAGGAGGAGGGCGGGCAGCTTCGCGGTCACGCACACCAGGGTGCCATCCGTCCGGTCTATGAGCCAACGACGTCCGCATGGTGGGAGCAGTCTCATAGCGGACAGGAAGTGGCCGCTATGCGATCTAGCGTTGTCGTCATGATCCGCACCAGGGGACTCACCAAGGACTTCGCCCGCGGCGACCGCACCGTGCACGCCGTGCAGGGGCTCGACCTCGACATCGCCGCAGGCGAGCTCGTCGCGGTGCTCGGGCCCAACGGCGCAGGCAAATCGACGACCATGCGCATGCTCACCACGCTGATCGCCCCCACGGCGGGGCGGGCCGAGGTCGGCGGGTACGACGTCGTCGCCGAGGCCGCGGCGGTGCGGCGCACCATCGGCTACGTCGGCCAGGGCAACGGCGCGGGCCACAACCAGCGCGTGCGCGACGAGCTGCGCATGCAGGGCGCCGTGTTCGGGCTCGACCGCCACACCGCCCGCCGCCGCGCCGACGAACTGCTCGACGCGCTCGATCTCACGGCCTTGGCGGGCCGCAAGGTGTCGAGCCTCTCGGGTGGCCAGCGGCGGCGGCTGGACGTCGCGATCGGGCTGGTGCACGCCCCGAAGATCCTCTTCCTCGACGAGCCCTCCACCGGCCTCGACCCGCAGAACCGCGCCAACCTCTGGAGCCACGTGCTGCGCATGCGGGCCGAGCACGCGATGACGGTCGTGCTCACCACGCACTACATGGACGAGGCCGACGCGATGGCCGAGCGGGTGGTCGTCGTCGACCACGGCCGGATCATCGCCGACGACACGGCCGACCGGCTCAAGGCCGATCTCGCGGGCGACCGGGTGGTGCTCACCTCGGCCGCGCCCGAGCGGTTGGCCGCGCTGGTGCGGCGCGGGGCCGAGGCGGGGATCGGTGGCCGCGTCGAGACCCGAGACGTGGTCGTCGAGGGCCGCCGGGTCGAGGCCCGCGTGCCGGACGGGCCGCGCGCGCTGCCCGTGCTGCTCGCCGCGGCCCAGGCCGAGGGCGTGCCCGTCGAGACCGCCCAGGTGCACCGCCCGACCCTCGACGACGTCTTCCTCACCCTCACCGGCCGCAGCCTCCGCGAGACGGCCACCTCGGAAAGGAGCGCGGCATGACCGCCACGCTGACCGCCCCCGTCGCCCCGCCGCGCCCGTCGAACCTGGCGCGCGACGTCGGCATCGTGATGCTCCGCGAGCTGCGGCCCGTGCTGCACGACCCGTTCTCGCTGATCTTCGGGATGATCCAGCCGCTGGTGTTCCTGGCGCTGTTCGGGCCGCTGCTCGCGGGCTCGGTGGGCGCGGCGATCGGCGGCGACGTCTGGGGGTGGTTCGTGCCCGCGATCCTCGTCATGACCGCGCTCTTCGGCACCTCCACCACCGGCGCCAACCTGCTCTTCGAGCTGCAGACGGGCGCGCACGAGCGGATGCTCGTCACCCCGCTGCCGCGCTCGTCGCTGCTGGTCGGGCGGGCGTTGAAGGAGATGGTGCCGCTCACCGGGCAGGCGGTGGTCATCGTCGCGGTGATGCTGCCGTTCGGGCTGCGGGTGGACGCGCTGGGCGTGCTCGCGGGCCTGGTCGTGCTGGCCGTGTTCGGGGTCGGGCTGGGGTCGCTGTCGTACGCGCTGGCCGTGGCCGTCCGCAAGCAGGAGTGGATGTTCTGGGCCGTGCAGCAGACGCTGCTGTTCCCGCTCATGATCCTCTCCGGGATGCTGCTGCCGCTCGAGACCGGGCCCGCGTGGATGCGGGTGGCCGCCGAGTTCAACCCCCTCGCCCACGTCGTGGCGGCCGAGCGGGCGTTGTTCGCGGGCGAGTTCGTCAGCGGCGCGGTGCTGGCCGGGGCGCTGTCCGCGGCCGCGACCGCGGCGGTCGGGCTCGTCGTCGGCATCCGCGTGATGCAGCGCAGCGCCGACTGACCCGCCGCTCCGGGGCGCGGTTACCGTGGACGGGTGCCCGCGCCCCCCTTCGGCGTCTACGTCCACGTGCCCTTCTGCGCGGCGCGGTGCGGCTACTGCGACTTCAACACCTACACGGCGTCCGAGCTCGCGGGCTCGGGCGCCTCGCCCGACGGGTGGCTGGAGGCGGTGCGCCGGGAGCTGGCGCTGGCCGCGTCGACGGTCGGGACGCGGCCGGTCGACACGGTGTTCGTGGGGGGTGGCACGCCGTCGCTGATCGGTGCCGAGCGGC
Organism: Pseudonocardia sp.; assembly: GCA_036265695.1. Classification (GTDB taxonomy): domain Bacteria; phylum Actinomycetota; class Actinomycetes; order Mycobacteriales; family Pseudonocardiaceae; genus Pseudonocardia. The sequence continues at coordinate 13,408 of DATAOO010000291.1, forward strand.
TGGGCGCGGTGTTGGCGGAGATCCGGTCGACGTTCGGGCTGGCCGACGGGGCCGAGGTCACCACGGAGGCCAACCCCGAGTCGACCTCGCCCGCGTTCTTCGCCGGGCTGGTGGAGTCCGGGTTCACGCGGGTGTCGCTCGGCATGCAGTCGGCCGCCCCGCACGTGCTGCGGGTGTTGGAGCGCCGTCACACGCCGGGGCGGGCGGTCGAGGCGGCGCGGGAGGCGCGGGCGGCCGGGCTCGCGCACGTCAACCTCGACCTGATCTACGCGACGCCGGGCGAGACCGACGCCGACCTCGCGGCCTCGCTGGACGCCGTCCTCGCGGCGGGGGTGGACCACGTCTCGGCGTACGCGCTGATCGTCGAAGACGGCACGGCGATGGCCCGGCGGGTGGCCCGCGGCGAGCTGCCCGCGCCCGACGACGACGTCGCCGCCGCGCGCTACGAGCTGATCGACGACCGGCTCACGGCGGCGGGGCTGCGCTGGTACGAGGTGTCGAACTGGGCGGCCACGGACGCGGCGGCGTGTCGGCACAACCTGGGCTACTGGCTCGACGGCGACTGGTGGGGGCTGGGCCCGGGGGCGCACTCGCACCTGCACGGCGTCCGCTGGTGGAACGTCAAGCACCCGGCCCGCTACGCCGCCGTCCTGGCCGCGGGGGAGTCGCCCGCCGCCGGGCGGGAGGAGCTCACGGCCGCCGAGCAGCACACCGAGCGCGTGATGTTGCGCCTGCGCCTCGCCTCCGGCCTCCCGCTGTCGCTGCTGGACGCCGACGGCCACCGGGCTGCGGAGCGCGCGGTCGCCGACGGGTTGTTGGAGTGGCGCGACGCCTCCGCCGTCGGCGCGGCCCCGCCCGCCGGTGCTGCGCCGCACGTCGGGGGTGGTGCGGGCGGGCCCCAGGCCGGCGGTGGCGCGGCCGGGCTTTCGGCAGGCGCCGGCGCGGACGAACCGCCTGCTGGTGCCGCCCCGGGGCCGCCCCACGCCGGCGGTGGCGCGGCCGGGCTGTGGGCAGGCAGTGGCGACGAACCGCCCGCTGGTGCCGCGCCACGCGCGGGTGGGTCGCGGGTCGTGCTCACCCGGCGGGGTCGGCTGCTCGCCGACGCGGTGGTGCGCGACCTGCTCGTCCCCGCGCCGGCCGTCCCGTGACGGTTCAAGATCGCCGTATGGGGGACATGACGTGCACCAGCGCACGTGATGTCCCCCGGACGGCGGTCATGGGGGCGCCGTGAGCCCGCGGCGGCGGCTGTTGCTCGCACTCCTGGCCGCGGCCGTGCTCGTGGCCGCCGTGGTGGTGGTCGGGCGGCTGGTCGCGACGCGGGGGCCCGCCGTGGATCCCGAAGCCCGGCCTGCGCAGGACGTGCTCGGCCCGGTGCTGCTCGTCCCGGGCTACGGCGGCGCGCAGGCCGCGCTGGAGCCGCTGGCGGGCCGCATCCGCGCGACCGGCCGCACCGCCACCGTGGTGGCGCTGCCCGGCAACGGCACCGGCGACCTCGCCGCCCAGGTCGACGCGCTCAACCGGGCCGTCGACGGAGCGCTGGCCGCGGGCGCGCCGAGCGTCGACGTCGTGGGCTACTCGGCGGGCGGGGTGGTGGCCGGGTTGTGGATCGCCCGCGACGACGGGGCGGCCAAGGCCCGCCGGGTCGTCACGCTGGGCTCGCCCTTGCGGGGCACCACGCTGGCGGGCAGCGCCGCCGCGTTCGCCCCCGACGCCTGCCCGGTGGCCTGCAGGCAGCTCGCGCCGGGCAGCGCCGAGGTGCGCGAGCTGGCGACCGCCGCGGTGGCGCGCAGGCTGCCGTGGCTGTCGATCTGGACCACCGCCGACCAGACCGTCACGCCGCCCGACTCCGCCCGTCTCGACGGCGCGGTCGACGTCGCCCTCCAGGACGCCTGCGGCACCGGGCCGGTCTCGCACGGGCAGCTGCCGGGCGATCCCGCGGCCGTCGCGCTGGTGCTGCGCGGCCTGTCCGCCGCCCCGCTGACCGGACGGGGCTGCCCGGTCAGCTTGTGACGTCTTTCGTCGCGAAGTTCGCCCATGCCGCCCCGAACGCGACGAGCACGTACCCGGCTTGCACCGTGGCGCCTTGGCGCACCGCGCGCCACAGGATCGGGTCGCGGTAGAGGTCGACCCAGGCCAGCCAGTGGCGGGTGGGCAGGTAGAAGCGGATGCCCGCGGCCGCGTCCAGGGGGAGCAGCACGGTCGACGCGACCACGAACGCCAGCACGCCCAGCGCGGCGGCCAGCGGCGAGTCGGTGAGCGTGGAGAAGAACAGCCCGACGGCGCCGAGGGCCAGCATGCACAGCGCGAGGTAGGCGATGGTGAGCGCGGTGCGCCCGGCGAGCTGCGTCGGGGTGAGCACCACGCCCGACAGCGAGGTGATCCCGCCCGTGCCGCCGAGGCTCGCGTCGGGCCCGACGCCGAACGCCAGCACCCCCACGATGTACGCCGTCACCGTGACGAAAACGACCGCGAGCAGCACGAACACCGCGACCGCGGCGAGCTTGGCCGTCAGCAGCCGCAGCCGCCCGACCGGCCGCACGAGCAGGTAGCGCAAGGTGCCGGTGGCCGCCTCGCCCGCGATCGTGTCGCCCGCCACCACCGCCACGGTGATCGGCAGGAAGATCGGCAGCACCAACGCCAGCGCGGCCGCC
>DATAOO010000292.1:0-16373 GCA_036265695.1 Pseudonocardia sp.
CGCCGTGGTGACCTGCGCGATGTTGCGCACCTGCATCGTGAGGTTCGACGCCAGCTCGTTGACGTTGACGGTGAGGTCCCGCCACGTGCCCGCGGCGTTGGGCACCACGGCCTGGCCGCCGAGCCGCCCGTCGGTGCCGACCTCGCGGGCCACGCGGGTGACCTCGTCGGCGAACGAGCCGAGCTGATCGACCATCTTGTTGACGGTCGACTTGAGCTCCAGGATCTCGCCCTGCGCGTCCACGCTGATCTTCTGCGAGAGGTCGCCGCGCTCCACCGCCGTGGCGACGGCCGCGATGCCGCGGACCTGCGCCGTGAGGTTGGCCGCCATGACGTTCACCGCGTCGGTGAGGTCCTTCCAGGTGCCCGCCACCCCCGGCACCGCGGCCTGGCCGCCCAGCAGGCCTTCCGTGCCGACCTCGCGGGCCACGCGGGTGACCTCGTCGGCGAAGAGGCGCAGCGTGGCGGTGAGCGCGTTGATCGTGTCGGCGAGCTCGGCGACCTCGCCCCTGGCGTTCACGGTGATCGTGCGCGACAGGTCGCCGCGCGCGATCGCGGTGGCCGCGTCGGAGATCGAGCGCACCTGGTTGGTGAGGTTGGACGCCATGGTGTTCACCGAGTCGGTGAGCGCCCGCCAGGTGCCCGCGACGCCGCGCACGTCGGCCTGGCCGCCCAGCCGCCCGTCGGTGCCGACCTCCCGCGCCACGCGGGTGACCTCGTCGGCAAACGAGGACAGCTGGTCGACCATCGTGTTCACGGTGCGGCCGATGCGCCGGTACTCGCCGCGCAGCGGGCGGCCCTCGAACTCGAGCGCCATGTGCTGGGAGAGGTCGCCCTGTGCGACCGCCTCGATCACGCGGGCGATCTCCGCCGTGGGCGCGGCGAGGTCGTCGATCAGGGCGTTGACGGCGCGGGCGCCGTCGCCCCACGAACCGTCGTAGGACTCCTCGTCGAGCCGGTCGCCCATCCGGCCCTCGCGGCCGACGCTGCGCCCGATCCGGAGGAGGTCGCGATCGTGCCGTTGCGCGACGGCGGCCAGGTCGTTGAACTGGTCGGCGAGCGCGCCCGCCGCCCCCTCCCGGCGGGGCAGCCGCACGTCGAACCGGCCCCGCCGCAGCTGGGCCAAGGCGTCGGTGAGCTCGGCGAGCACCGCTTCCGCCGGATCGGCGGGAGCGATCCGATCCGTCGGATCGATGTTCCGCGCCTTCCGGGCCGTCGTCACGGGTCTCGGCCTCCCCTCTCGGGCGCCTGGCCAGACCGTCGTCGACCGTCACCCGTCACCGATTTGCCAGCGTAGTGGACCCGATCCGGGCGGTGGTCGGCCCCCGCGAGCGCACCTGACCGTGGCACCCCGAGCGGCGCCGGGCCGCACCGGGCACACTGCACCCCGTGCCTGCCCTGCTGCATCGGCGGATCCGTCTGCCACCCGACGCGCGGTCGGCACGGCAGGCCCGCCGGATGCTGCAGGACGTGCTCGACGCGATCCCCGACCTCGACCCGGAGGTGACCGACACCGCGGTGCTCCTGGCCAGCGAGCTCGCCGAGAACGCCGTGCTGCACGCGGGCACCGAGTTCGAGGTGGGCCTCGAGGTCGACGAGACCACCGTCACCGTCACCGTCACCGACCGCGGTTCCGGCCCGCTCGAGGCGCACCTGGCCGAGCCGCGGCGCCGGTACGGCCGGGCCGCATCGCACGGGCGCGGGCTGGGCCTCGTCGCCAGCCTCGCCGCCGCCTGGGGCACCCGCCACGACGCCGACGGGCGGCACGCGATCTGGTTCACGCTCACGAACACCCCGGCCGAGCCCGTGGCCGCCCCGGCCGCGCCGCCCGACCGCGCGCCGCGCAAGGTCAGCCCGGAGCAGGCCCGGCGGCTGCTGCACGTGTCCGCGGGCCTCGCCGACCGGCTGCAGCCCCTCGAGCTGGTCGAGGAGCTCGGCCGACGCCTCCGGGACGTGCTCGACGTGCACGCCGTGGCTGTCGTCGTCGACGAGGGCGACGGCGGGGGCGCCGCCGAGCTCGCCCGCGCCGGGCCTGCGGGCGGCACCGTCGTGCTCGACGTCGCGCTGCCCGTCACCCCCCCGCTGCGCGGCTCGATCCGGCTGCTCGGGCCGCCGAGCGAGCGCGACGGCGCCCCGAACGAGATCAGCGACCTCGTCGAGCTGGTTGCCTACCGCGTCGCCATGGCCGTGGAGACGCGCTGGCTGCGCGCGGTCGACCAGCGCCGCCGCGCGTGGATGGCCTACCTCGCCGAGGCCAGCGAGCTGCTGGGGCAGTCGCTGTCGGTGGAGCTGGCCGTCGCCGTCGTGCCGCAGGTCGTGGTGCCCCGGCTCGGGCGCTGGTGCGCGGTGTACCTGTCCGACGCGGGCACGCCGCGGCTGGCCGCGCTCACCCACGCCGACGAGAACGAGCTCCCCGAGCTGCGCGCGGCGTTGGACCCCGCCACCCGGCCGGGTCCCGCCCCCGAGCTGCGCGCCCTGCTCAACGCCTCCGTGGCCGAGGCGGCGCCGGTGCACATCGCCACCCCGACCGACGGGCTCGCGGTGTCGCTGCAGTCCCGCGGCACCACGATCGGCACCCTGCTGGTGGGACGGCCCGACGGGCGCCCGCACGCCCCCGAGGACGTCGTCCTCGTCACCGACATCGCCCGCCGCGCCGCCCTCGCCGTGCAGAACGCCCAGAGCGCCGCCGCCCACGTCGCGGTGTCGCAGGCGCTGCAGCAGGCGCTGCTGCCGCGGGCGCTGCCCACGGCGCGCGGGATCGACCTCGCGTCGGAGTACCTGCCCGCCAGCCGCGGCACCGACGTCGGCGGCGACTTCTACGACGTCCTCACCCTCGACAGCGACCGGCTCCTGGTCTCGATCGGCGACGTCTGCGGCAAGGGCGCCCGCGCCGCGGCCCGCACCGGGCTCGTCCGCGACGTCCTGCGCGTGCTCGTGCGCGGCGGCCACCGGCTCGGCGAGGCCGTGCACCAGCTCAACGAGGTGATGATGGAGGCCGCCGACCCGCTCCAGTTCTGCACGCTCGCCGCGGCGCTCGTCCGCCGCGACGGTGACGGCAGCCTCGCGGTGGAGCTGCTGCTCGCGGGCCACGAGCGGCCGGTGCTGGTCCGGGCGGACGGGCGGGCCGAGCAGGTCGGCGAGTTCGGCACGGCGGTGGGGCTGTTGCCGCAGGTGCTGGTCGAGGTCACCACCCACCGGCTCGAGCCCGGCGACACGCTGCTGCTCTACACCGACGGCGTCACCGAGCGCCGCCGGGGCCGGGAGCAGTTCGGGCCGGAACGGCTGCTCGCGCTCGCGGCCCGCACCGCGGGCAGGCCCGCTCGCCAGGTCGTCGCGGCCGTCCGGGACGCCGTCGAGCGGTTCTCCGCGGAGCCCGCGACCGACGACGTCGCGCTGCTGGCCGTGCGGGCGCTCCCCGACTAGCCCCTCGACCCCGCCCCTTCCGTCGACGGCACCGCACGGCGCATGCTGGGCACGCCGGTTCGACCAGCAGGAGGGGGCCCGCCCTGTACGACCGACGCAGGCGCCGGACCGCCCTGCGCCAGTGGCCGACCGTCGCGCTCGTGGCGTTCTGCCTGCTCGTGGGCGTACCGACCACGATCGCGCTCACCCCGGGCCGCGACGTCGTGGCGTTCGGCCAGGTCATCACGGTGGGCGCGCGGCCGGTGCAGCTCTCCCCGGTCGGCCCGGCCCGGCTGGTGCAGGTCGGCAACACGGCGATCGACCTGCGCCCGCTGACGGTGTGGGGGCCGCTGCGGCCCCAGCTCACGATGGGCCCGGTGCAGCGCAACGCCGGGGCCGCCGCCGTGTTCGACGCCGACCGCGGGCCCGCGGCCCGCGACGCGGCCGTCACCGCGATCGTCGACGGGTTCCTCGACTGGTACCTCTGGGCGGGCGCGGGCCTGCTCGCGTTCACGCTGGTGGCGGCGCTCGCCGCGGTCGGCATCCGCAGCCTCGTGGTGCTGCGCCGGGTCGCGCACGACGGCCTCGCCCCGCCCGCCGACCTCTGGCGCCACAGCGTGCGGGCAACCCGGCGGATGACCGCGCTCGCGCTCGCCGTCTCCGCCCTCACGTGGGTCGGCTGCGGCGCGCTGGCCTGGACGGGCACCACGGCGGGCCTGCGCGGGATCACCTCGCTGGCTCAGCTCGTCGGGGCCTACCACCTCTCCCCCGACCCGGTCGGGCCCCCGGTCACCGGCTACACCGGGGCGGTCATCGGCGACTCGCGGGCCGCCCGGCTCGGCGGCCCGCCGGTGCCCCCGGACGGCCCGGCCGCCCGTCCCGACGACGGGGTGTGCAAGCGCAGCACCGACTCGCTCGCCGCCGAGATCGGCGACCTCCTGCCCGCACGCGTGCTCAACCTCGCCTGCCCGGACGCGACGGTCACGGCGGGCCTGCGGGGGCCGCAGGACATCGGGGGCCTGCAGGTGCCCGCGCAGGTCGGCGTGCTGCGCCAGGTGCAGGGCCTGCGCTTCGTGGTCGTGGAGATCGGCCCGAACGACGTGGGGTGGACCGACTTCCTCCGCTACTGCTACGGGGTGCCCGACTGCGCCGACGCGCTCACCCAGAACGAGTTCGACTACCGGCTGGCGGCGTTCGACCGGGCCTACGGCGACCTGCTCGTCGACCTCAACGACCTCCCCGGCCGCCCGCAGGTGATCGTCGTGGCCTCCTACGGGGCGTTCGCGGGCGACGCCGACTGCTCCGACACCAAGGCCGCGGGCTACCCCGGCCTGGACCCCACCAAGATCGCGCTGCTGACCGCGCGCAACGACCAGCTCAACACCGTGCTCACCGCGGGCGCCGAGAAGTACGGCTTCGCGATGGCCCGCCCTGAGCTGTCGCTCCTGTGCGACCCGCACTCCGACGGGCTGGGCCCCGACATCCAGGGCATGGCCGACCCCTACCCGTTCCACCCCACCGGCGTCGGCTCCCTGCGCACGGCCTCCTCGGTGGTGCGGCTGGTCAACCCGCCGCCGCAGCGTTAGGCCGCCTCCCGCGGATCAGGGCCGATGGGCTTCGTGATCCAGTCGGTTCCCGGCAAGGCGGAGGGCGGATCTCGTACCGGGCGTACTCGAGCTGCCCGACAACGCAGCCGGGGGCCGACTGGGCGCGAAGACCGCGGTTGCTGATCTGCGGGAGGGAGTCTAAACACGCCCCGTGTACCGCGTGCTGCACGTCGACCTCGATCAGTTCATCGCCGCCGTCGAGATCCTGCGCCGCCCCGAGCTCGCGGAGCGGCCGGTCGTGGTCGGCGGCCGCGACGGCGACCCGACCCGGCGCGGCGTCGTGGCCACGGCCAACTACGTGGCCCGCGAGTACGGGGTGCGTTCCGGGATGCCGCTGCGCACGGCGCTGAAGCGCTGCCCGGAGGCCGTGTTCCTGCCTGCCGACAAACCCGCGTACGAGGCGGCGTCGGAGCGGGTGATGGCGGTGCTGCGCGGCTTCCCCGGCGTCGTCGTCGAGGTCATGGGCTGGGACGAGGCGTTCGTCGGCGCCACGGTGGCCGATGCCGCCGCGGCGGAGGAGCTGGCGCAGCGGATCCAGGCCGCGGTCGTGGCCGAGACCCGGCTGACGTGCGCGGTGGGCATCGGCGACAACCTGCTGCGGGCCAAGATCGCGACCGAGTTCGGCAAGCCGGGCGGCCGGTTCACCCTCACCGAGGAGAACTGGGTCGAGGTGATGGGGCACCGGCCGACGCGGGCGCTGTGGGGCATCGGCGCGAAGACCGCCGCGAAGCTCGCCGAACGCGGGATCGCCACCGTGACCCAGCTCGCCACGGCCGACCCGGCGGCGCTCGCCGGCGAGCTCGGGCCCACCCTCGGGCCCTGGTACGTGCAGCTGGGGCGCGGGATCGGGCGGGTCGAGGTGCGCGGCGAGCCGTGGGTCGCGCGCTCGCACGGGCGGGAGGAGACGTTCCCGGCCGACCTCACCGACTGGGCGGACGTGCGCGCAGCCGCCGTGACGCTCGCCCACCGCGTCGCCGAGGACGTGCGGGCCGAAGGCAGGCCCGCCGCGCGCGTGGGCGTCAAGGTTCGGTTCGCCCCGTTCACGACGAAGACGCGCAGCATCACGCTCCCCGAGCCGACGTCGGACCCCGCGACGCTGGAAGCGGCGGCGCTGGAGGTGCTGGAGCTGTTCCGGCCCGGCCGCCCGGTGCGGCTGGTGGGCGTCCGGGCGGAGCTGGCGTCAGGGCAGGGCTGACAGCCAGTCCACCGCCTCGTCGACCGTGGCCACGGTCGGCACCCCGTGCGGGGCGGGCGGGCGGGCCACCATCACGACGGGCAGGCCCAGCTCCCGCGCCGCGACGAGCTTGGCCGCCGTGAGGTCGCCCCCGCTGTCGCGGCACACCACCACCTCGATCCGGTGCTCGCGCAGCAGCGCGCGCTCGGCGTCCGCGGTGACCAGGCCCGGACCGCGCACGAAGCGGTGCCGGGCGGGCAACGGCCCGGCGGGTGGCTCGTCGGCGCGCAGCAGGAACCAGCCCGGCGCGTCGGCGAAGGCGGCGAAGTCGGCGGGCCCGGTCGCGAGGAACGCGCGCTCGCCCAGCTGCGGGGCGAGCGCCGCGGCCGCGGCCATGTCGGGCACGCGGTGCCAGCGGTCGCCCGGCCCGGCGGTCCAGCCGGGCCTGCGCAGCACCAGGAGCGGCAGGCGCAGCTCGGCCGCGGCGGACACCGCTTCGTCCGTCATCTTCGTGGCGAAGGGGTGGGTGGCGTCCACGACCGCGTCGGTGGCGTGGTCGCGCAGCCAGCCGGTGAGCCCCGCGGCGCCGAAGCCCCCGATCCGCACGTCGCCCTCGGGCAGCAGCGGCACGGGGACCGCGCCCGCGAGCGACGAGGTGAGCTCGATCGCGCTCCGCCCGCCCAGAGCGGCCGCCAGCCGTCGGGCCTCGGCCGTGCCCGCCAGCAGGAGGACTCGCAGCGCCATGGGTCTGACGCTAGCTCGCGCCCCGCTCGACGCGGCCGGGCACCCGTACGACGAGCGCGCCCGCGTCCACCCGGATCCGCAGCTCACGGGTCTCCCCGATGAGGTCGCCGTCGAGCTGGGCGGGCTGCGCGACGTCGGAGGTGATGACGACCTCGTGGACCTGCCAGTGCTCGATGCGCCTGCTCCCCCGCTGGTTGCGGGTCACCACGCGGCCGAGGACGGCCACCCAGCCGAGCAGGCCCTTCGGGGCGAGGCTCACCACGTCGAGGCGGCCGTCGTCGACGGCGGCGTCGGGCATCAGCGCGAGCCCGCCGCCGAGGTTGCCGGTGTTGCCCACGACGACCATGCGGGTGCTGCGCCGCAGCGGCGGCGCGCCGTCGATCGCGATCGACACCCGGGCCCGCTGTCCGCGCACCGCCCGCAGCCCCGAGATGATGTACGCCAGCGGCCCGACGCGGCCCTTCAGCTCCTCCGGCGTGCTCTGCATGATGGTCGCGTCCAGCCCGGTGCCCGCCATCACGAGGAACACCCGCTCGTCGGCGCGGTCACCGGGGTCGGCGGGGTCGTCCGAGAGGTCGTCCGCGGGGTCGGCGGGGTCGGCGCAGAGGCGCCCGACGTCGATGGCGCGGTCGTCGCCGGTGAGCGCCACCCGCGTGGCGGAGGTGACATCGGTGGGGATGCGCAGGGTGCGGGCGAGCAGGTTGCCGGTGCCCGCGGGCACCAGGCCCATCGCGACGCGGGTGCCCGCGACCGACTCCGCGACCGCCCGCACCGTGCCGTCGCCACCGCAGGCGATCACCACGTCGGCGCCCTTGGCGATGGCCTCGCGCGCCTGGCCCGTGCCCGGGTCCTCCGGTGTGGTCGGCAGCCACAGCGGCGGCGCCCACCCGAGCCGGGCGCAGACGGCCGCGATCTCCTCCCGGGTCGGCTCGTCGACCTTGACCGGGTTGACGACCACGGCCGCGAGCGGCCGGTCCTCCGGCTCGGCGGTGATCACGTGCTCGCTCGCGCGGTCGCGGCGCCGCAGCGTGAGGGTGAGGCCCCCCGCGAGCAGCACGACGACCACGCCGAGCACGACGAACCACCAGAGGTCGGACACATCGCGCACCCTACGACCCCGGCGATCGGTCCGGCCGGTGCGGACGCGCCCGGGCGAGTCCGGCGCGCGCCCCGCGCCGGTCGGCCGAGCACATCACTCTGTGGCACCGTTGGCGCATGGGCGTTGAGCAGGTGGGTGAGGCCGACGCGGCGCGGCGGCGGCGCGTGGTCGGCGTCACCGCGGTCGTCGGGGCGGGCGTGCTCGGGGCGTCGCTGTCGACAAGGCCCGGGTCGTCGGCCTTCTACGCGCTCACCGGCGCCACCGCGCTCACCTGGACGGCAGGCGGGCTGGCGGCCGGTCCGCTGCACCGCGGTCGCACGCTGTCGCACCACCGCCCGATCGTCGGTCCGGTGCTCACCGGGGTGGGGGCGTTCGGCGCGTTCTACGCCGCGGCGCTCGTGGCCCGCCGCATCCCCCTGCTGAACCAGGCGATCGCCTCGGTGTTCCGGTACGCCGACAAGGGCGCCGACGGGCTGGTGCTGGCGACCACGCTGGTCAACGGCGCCGCCGAGGAGCTGTTCTTCCGCGGGGCGGTGTACGACGCCGCGGGGAGCCGGGCGGTGCCCGTGTCCACGGCGGCGTACGTGCTCGCCACCTCGGCCACCCGCAACCCGGCGCTCATGCTCGCGTCCGTGGTGATGGGCGTGCTCTTCGCCGCTCAGCGCCGCAGCACGGGCGGGATCCAGGCCCCGCTGCTCACCCACCTCACGTGGTCCGCGCTGATGTTGCGCTTCCTGCCGCCGCTGTTCAGGAAGCGGCCGCGAACGCGGTGAGCGCGTCGAGGAGCCGGTCGACGTCGGTGTCGTCGACGTAGGGCGCGAGCCCGACGCGCAGCGCGCCGGTGTCGCCGAGCCCCAGTCGCCGCGACGCCTCCAGCGCGTAGAACGACCCGGCGGGCGCGTTGACGCCGCGTTCGGCCAGGAACGCGTAGGCCTCCTGCTCGCGACCGCCCATCCCGAGCAGCAGCGTCGGGGTGCGGTGCGCGGCGCGGGAGTAGACGGTGATGCCCGGCAGCTGCCCGATACCCGCCTCGATGCGGGCGCGCAGGCCGTCCTCGTAGGCCTCGAGGGCGGCCATCGACACCAGGAGCCGTTCGCGCCGCGACCCCGGGCCGTCCCCGATCGCGGCGAGGAAGTCGACGGCCGCCGTGGTGCCCGCGAGCAGCTCGTAGGGCAGGGTGCCGAGCTCGAACCGCTCCGGAACGGCGTCGGTCGACGGCGCGAGCTTGGCCGGGTGCAGCGTCTCGAGCAGCGCCGGGTCGCCCGCGAGGACCCCGCAGTGCGGTCCGAGGAACTTGTAGGGCGAGCAGGCGTAGAGGTCGGCGCCGAGCGCGTCGACGTGCACGGGGACGTGCGCGGTGTAGTGCACGCCGTCGACGTAGACGAGCGCGCCGACGGCGTGCGCGAGGTCGGCGATGGCGCGCACGGGCGGCCGGGTGCCGAGCAGGTTCGACGCGGCGGTGAGCGCCACCAGCCGGGTGCGCGGCGAGAGCACGGCGGCCACGTCGTCCTCGGTGAGCTCGGCCGAGCCCGGGTCGAACTCGGCCCAGCGCACGGTCGCGCCGACCGCGGCGGCGGCGATGATCCAGGGCCGGATGTTCGCGTCGTGGTCGAGGCGGGTGACGACCACCTCGTCGCCGGGCCCCCAGCCCGCCGCGAGCGTGCGGGCCATGGCGAAGGTGAGCTCGGTCATGCTCCGGCCGAAGACCACGCCGCGGGCATCCGCCCCGAGCAGGTCGGCCATCGCGGCGCGGGCCTCGTGGACGACGCCGTCGGCGGTGCGCTCCGCCTCGGTGACCGTGCCCCGGTTGGCCAGCGGGCTGAGGAGGGTGCGCGCCACCGCGTCGGCGACGGAGTCGGGCACCTGCGACCCACCCGGGCCGTCGAAGTGCGCGAAGCCCGCCTTCAGAGCGGGGAAGCGGTCGCGGACGGCGGCGACGTCGTAGGGCATCGCACCAGGGTGTCACACCGCTCAGGGGACGCGGCCGCTCCAGTCGGGCTCCACGACCGCCCATTCGCGGGCCCACGAGGCAGCGTTGCGGCGGGACGTCGCCGCCCGCACGGCCGACCAGAGCAGGCCCAGCACCGCCCAGCCGCCGAGCGTGACGGCCACCCCCCACGTCCAGCCCACCGCCGTCGCGGCGCTCGGCTTCGTGGGTGCGGGCACGAGCCTGCCCGTGCGGTCGACCCAGATCGAGATGGTGTCGCCGACGGAGTGCTGGCTGGTGACGATCACCCGGCCCTGCGTCAACCGGCCGTCGGGCCCGGTCCACCGGGCCAGGGCGGTGCGCGTGCGGGTGCCGTCGGCCAGCACGGCGCCGTCGACGCCTTCCAGCAGCTCGGCGCGGGCCGCCGTGCGCGCCGCCGCCTCGGCCCGGGCCCGGTCCACCGTGTGCTCCGCGCCGAGCTGGCCGACGGCGATGGCGAGCAGCACCACGCCCGCCGCGCAGCTGGTGAGGACCCAGGCGACGAAGTCCTCGAACCGGTCGGTGCCGCGCGCGCGCAGCGAGCGGGCGCGGAGTGCCTGCCTGTGACTGCGCCAGCGCTGCCAGCCTCCGACCGCCACGGTTCGTCCCCTTTGCCGCCGCACGTGCACCGCGTCGGTGCAATCGGATTCTCGCACCCTTGCCACGCAGTGTTATCACCCAACCGCACGGTGCGACGACCGGCAGCTACGGCACGACGAACAGCACGCCGCTACCAGGCGGCCGGATCGCCCGGGTCGAGCGGCTCGGCGCGGTGCCTGCCTTGGCGCAGCCCGCGCTGGTAGGTGGCCAGGCGCTCGCGCACCCGGTCGGGAACGCGGTCGGGAGGGGCCGCGGGGCGGGCGTGGGCACCACCACCGGCACCACCGGCCGCGCCTGCCCCGCCCCCAACCTCACCGTCGGACAGCCGGGGCGGCACCAGCCGGGCGCCCGCCCGGCGGCGGGGCAGGCCGCCCGCGGTGAACGTGACGTCCTCGGGCTGCTGGTTGGCGCGCTCGGCGGCGGCCCGCCACTCCCGGTCGCCGGGTGACTCCCAGTCGGCCGCGTCGACCTCGGCCGCGGCCTCCCGGAACCAGACCGACGCGACGGCCTCGTAGATCGGTGTGGCCTCGGACTGCTCCTCGGTGGGCAGGTCGACCAGCGGCCCGAAGAGCTCGTCGACCGGCCCGGTGGCGGGGTGGGCGCGGCCGTTGCGCGGCTCGGCCGCCTGCCCGTAGGCGCCGAACCGGGCGCCATCGGCGGGTTCCTGGCGCGTGGCCCGGGCGTTGGTCTCGGCCGTGAGCTCGCTGAACAGCGCCTCGACCGTGGTGCGCTGGGACGGCAGGCCGGGCGGGACCAGCGGGATCCCGTGCGGGGGGGTCTCGGCCTCCTCGGGGCGCACAACGCCGTTGGAGCTGCCAAGCCCCGGGCGCCCGAGTGCGTCGTAGGTGGGCTCGGCGGGCCACGGCGCGTAGTCCCGATCTTGGACGATGACCGCGCGGGCCGGGCAGTGGATGGTGGCGATCGGGGCGCCGGTGCCCGCCGGGCCGGGCAGCGGGGTGCGCAGCACGATCCCGCTGCGGGAGCGCTGGGCGATCCGCGCGGCCGCGGCCATGCCGCGCCTGCCCGACGGGTCGTAACGGGTGGTGCTGGCCGTGCGGATCTCGACGACGATCCCGCCGGGCGCTTCGGTGCGGCTGGCCACCTCGACCCGCGCACCGGGGTGGATGGCGGTGACGTGGTCGACGACCTCGGACACGACGTGCAGCAGCTCGATCGCCGCGCCGGGCTCCACCGTGGCGTTGGGCCCGGTGCGCACGTCGACCCGCATCGGCTCGTCGGTGGCGTCGACGGCCTCGTCGAGGAGCGCGGCCAGCCGGGCGGGCGCGCCCGGCCGTGGCCCGGCGTCGATGCCCGCGAGCAGCATCAATGTCTCGGCGTCGTGGCGCATCCGCCGGGCGGTGTCGATCAGCTCCGGCAGGCCGGGCGGCTCGGGCGCCAACGGGTCGGCGCGCATCCGGTCGACCAGCCGCACGTTGCGGTCGACCCGCTCCCGCAGCCGCCGCAGCACGTCGGCGGACACCTCGGCCTCGTGCGGGCCGTCGCTCCGGCCGCCAGTCGGGCCGCCACCGCGACCGTTCTCGCGAGTGGCCGTGCTCTGGCGCCCGACGTTCGCCGAGTCACCCTCGGTCGCGAACATGTCGTCGCCCACCATCGGTCCTCTCGAGTGGGGTTCGGCAGGGCGAGCCCGCGCCGCTGGGGAGGCGCATGCCGGGCCGCAGACCGCCGGTCCTTGCCTGCAAGGTACCCGGATCGACCCGCAAACCACCATCGCACCGGCGCCCAGCACGCGGGTGGATGCGACGGGCGGCCGGTCGGACGGGGTGTGACGGGCCCGTCCGGCCTACCGAGGCCGTCCGCTGGGCGATGGTTGGCGCCCGGCGATTCGGGGCACCCCGATGGTGTCCGTTCGTGAAAGGGAGTGTGCCATGGGCCTCGACGACAAGATGGAGAACAAGGCCGAGGAGTGGAAGGGCAAGGCCAAGGAAGGCGCGGGCCGGGCCACCGACGACCCCGAGCTCGAGGCCGAGGGCCGCACCGACCAGGCCTCCGGCTCGGTCAAGCAGGCGGGCGAGAAGGTCAAGGACGCCGCCAAGTCCGTCTTCAAGAAGTAGAGCACTCCGACGCGAGCCGGACGTCCCACGGGACGTCCGGCTCGCGGTCTTTACCGCCCCCGAGTCGTCACTGCTCCCGGGAAGCGATCCCCGGCGGCGCCGCGGCCAGCGCCCGGGTGATCGCCCCGACCAACGCGCGCGCGTCCTCCTCGGTCAGCTCGACGGCCACCCGCGCCGACGGCCCGCGCTCCGGCGCCAAGAAGTCGATGTTCACGGTGTGGCCGAACGGCGCGTGGACCGGGTGGTCGACGTAGGCGGTGGCGTGGGTCAGCGCGAACCAGCCGTCGGCGCCCTTGGCGCTGCCTTCGACCGCCACCTTCTCCGTGATGTAGGTGCACACGGCTCAGCCCGCCAGGTGGGTGCCGAGGAAGGCGAAGATCTTCGCCCAGCCGTCGACGGCCGCTTCGGGGCGGTAGGCGGGCCGGTCGACCGAGAAGAACGCGTGGCCCGCGCCGTCGTAGGTGTGGAACTCGTGCGGCTTGCCGAGGCGGTCCAGCTCGGCCGAGAGCGTGGCCGTCTCCTCGGGCGAGGGGAACTTGTCGTCGGCGCCGAAGAGGCCCAGCAGCGGGCACGAGAGCTGCGGCGCGAGCCCGATGAGCGGCTCGACGGCGAGCGGGAAGCCCGCGGGCGGCGGGTTGACGACGCACGCCCCGTAGCAGTCGACGGCGGCGTCCAGCTGCAGCGAGCACGCCGCGAGGAAGGAGTGGCGGCCACCGGAGCAGTAGCCGATCACACCGACCTTTCCGGTGGCGCCGGGCAGCCCGCGCAGGTGGCGGGCGGCGCCGTCGACGTCGCCGACGAGCTGCTCGTCGCGGATGCCGCCCTGCGCGCGCACGAACGCCGCCGCGTCGTCCGGGCTCGCTCCGGGCGCCTGCCGCGAGTACAGGTTCGGGCAGAGCGCCGCGTACCCGTCGGCCGCGAACCGGCGCACGATCTCCTTCGTGCCCGCGTCGTAGCCCGGCAGGTGGTGGATCACCACCATGCCGCCGAAGGCCGCCCGGCCGGTGGGGCGGGCCAGGTAGGCCTCGATCTCGTCGCCCTCGTGGCCGGTGATCGTGATCGTCCCGGCTTCCATGGAGTCACTAGCATCGCTCACGAGCTAGTTGTACGCCCTAGCAGCGTCGCGTAGCGATCCAGGTCGACGTTGCCGCCGCTCACGAGCACGCCGACGCGCTGCCCGGCGAGGTCCCCCGCGGCGAGGACCGCGGCCAGCCCGAGGCAGCCGGTCGGCTCCACCACGAGCTTCATCGTGGCGGCGAAGACCCGCATGGCCGCGACGAGCTCGTCGTCGGTGGCCGTGCGGATCTCGGTGACGGCCCGCTGGATGATCGGGAACGTGTGCGCGCCGAGGTGCGTGGTCTGGGCGCCGTCGGCGATCGTCGCGGGCACGTCGATGCGCACGATCGCCCCCGCGGCGAGCGAGCGGCGGCCGTCGTCGCCCGCCGCGGGCTCCACCCCGTACACGCGGCAGGACGGCGCGAGCGCCTCGGCCGCCAGCAGGGTGCCCGAGAGCAGGCCGCCCCCGCCGAGCGGCACGAACAGCGCGTCGAGCGCGCCGACGTCGGTGAAGAGCTCGAGCGCGGCGGTGCCCTGGCCGGCGAGCACGTCGGGGTGGTCGTAGGGCGGCACGAGGGTGAGGCCGCGGGCTTCGGCGAGCGCCGTGCCGATGGCCTCCCGGTCCTCGGTGAACCGGTCGTAGCGGATCACCTCGGCGCCGTACCCGAGCGTGGCCGCGACCTTCGCGGCGGGGGCGTCGTGCGGCATCACGATCGTGGCGGGCACGGACAGGATGCGGGCGGCCAGCGCGACGGCCTGCGCGTGGTTGCCCGACGAGTACGCCACCACCCCCGCGCGCCGCTGCTCGGGGGTGAACCGGGACAGGGCGTTGAGCGCGCCGCGGAACTTGAAGGCGCCGACCCGCTGCAGGTTCTCGCACTTGAACAGCACCTCGGCGCCCACCTGCGCGTCGACGCGCGACGAGCGCAGCACCGGGGTGCGGTGGGCGTGGCCCGCGACGCGGGCGGCGGCGGCCCGGACGTCCTCGAAGGCGGTCACTTGCCCGCGCTGGTCCAGATCGTGACCGACGTGCCGGGCGCGAGGTTGCCCTGCGGGCTCTCGCCGACCACCTGGCCGTGCGGCAGGGAGGACGGGAGGGGCCGCACCACGGTGGGGTAGCCCGCGGCCGCGACGGCCTGCGCGCCCACCGGGCCCGGCTGCCCGACCACGTACGGCACGACCGGCAGCCGGTCGCCCTCGCCGCGGTAGGCGTCGTCCGGGCCCGGGACGGGCACGTCCGGCTTGCCCGCCAGCAGCTGGTTGAACGCCGCGAAGTACGGCGGTGCCGCCACCGTGCCGCCGAACGCGCCATGCCCGCAGTCGCCGAGGTGCACCGGGTGGCCGGGGCAGATCTCCTGCGGGTGGGAGCTGTCGGCGTAGACCATCGAGGCCGCTGCGTAGCCGTCGACGCCGCCGATGAACGCCACCGACTCGCTCTCGTTGGTGGTGCCGGTCTTGCCGATGTCGGGGCGGTGCCAGCCCGCTGCGCCCGCCGCCGCGGCGGACGTGCCGTCGGTCGTGTCCTTGGCCAGGCCCGCGGCCAGGGTGTGCGCGAGGCCCGGGTTGACGACCTGCTCGCACGGCTGCTGCGCCACCGCCACCGGCTTGCCTGCGGAGTCGGTGACCGACTGGATCGGGTTGGGCGGGCACCACACGCCGTCGGACAGGACCGTGGCCGTGACGTTGGCCATCTCGAGCGGGCTCACCGGGCTCACGCCGAGCGTGAACGAGAGCAGCCCCTGGAAGTACTGCGACTGCGGCTCGTTGTACTGCGGGTTGCGGGAGAGCGGATCGGCCGGGTCGGTGACGGGATCGCCGCCCGCCGCGTTGGAGGCGAGGGTGTGCCGCAGCCCCAGCCGCTGCGCCATCTGCACCACCGCGGGCATGCCGGTGCGCCCCTCCAGGTCCACGAACGCCACGTTGGGCGAGGTCGCGAGCGCGTCCGGGAGGGAGATCGGGTCGGCGTAGTCGCCGTCGTTGGCGACCGGGTAGCAGTGCGTGTACCGGTTCGCGTTGGGCGGGGTGAAGCAGCCCGATCCGGGGTTGGGCAGGTCGGAGTCGTACCCGACGGTGCCCTGCTCCAGCGCCGCCGCCGTCGTGAAGATCTTGAAGGACGAGCCCGCACCGAAGACGTTGCTCGGGTCGGCGACGATGTTGGTGGAGCGCTCCCCCTTCGCCGCGTCGGTGCCGAGGTTGCGGTTGGCCACCATCGCGAGCACGTCGTGGCCCCCGTGGCCCGGGGCGACCACGGCGAACGTGTTGGCCACGCCGTCCTGCGCGGTGGGCACGTTGCGGTCGACCGCGTCCTTGACGGTCTGGCTGACGACCGGGTCCATCGTGGTCTTGATGGTGTAGCCACCGGTGGCGAGCTGGTCGGCGGTGAGCCCGGACTGCTCCAGGTAGCGCACCGCGTAGTCGCAGAAGAAGCCCGCGTCCGGCGCGGCCGCGAAGCATGTGCCGCCGGGCGCGGCCGGACCGCCCGCCACCACCCCGAGCGGCGCCGCCTTGGCCGTGGCCGCGGCGGCGGGGGTGATCGAACCGGTGGCGACCATCGCGTCGAGCACGGTGTCGCGCCGGGCGGCCGCCTGCTGCGGGTGGGTGTAGGGGTTGTAGAGGTTCGGGTTGTTCACCATCCCGGCCAGCAGCGCGGCCTG
>DATAOO010000293.1:0-9916 GCA_036265695.1 Pseudonocardia sp.
ACATCGATCACGGGGACCGGGGTCTCGTGCCCGACGGTCATCCGCTCGACGACCACGTACTCCTGGGTCGCCGTCGGGTAGCCGACGAGCACCTTGAACATGAACCGGTCGAGCTGCGCCTCCGGCAGCGGGTAGGTGCCCTCCGACTCGATCGGGTTCTGGGTGGCCATCACCAGGAACGGGTCGGGCGCCGGGTAGCTCTCGCGCCCGATCGTCACCTGCCGCTCCTGCATCACCTCCAGCAGCGCGCTCTGCACCTTCGCGGGCGCGCGGTTGATCTCGTCGGCGAGCAGCAGGTTGGTGAACACCGGCCCGAACGAGACCTGGAACTCACCCTCGCGCTGGTTGTAGATGCGGGTGCCGACGACGTCGGCGGGCACGAGGTCGGAGGTGAACTGGATGCGCTGGAAATCGCCGCCGATGGACTGGGCGAGGGTCTTGACCGCCATCGTCTTGGCGAGCCCCGGCACGCCCTCGACGAGCAGGTGGCCCCGGGCCAGCAGGGCGACCAGCATCCGCTCCAGGAGCCCGTCCTGGCCCACGATCGTCTTCTTGACCTGGTAGAGGGTGGGCTCCAGCGGCAGCTCGTGATCTTGTGACATTCCCGCGTCTCCCACCTATTGCTGAGGCCCGCCCGCCGCGCCACCCGCGGTGGCGATCGGCACGGCGAACCCGATCCCTACGAAGAAGTCCTGGTTGGCCGGGTTGGCCAGCGCGGTGACGATGCCGACCACCTGCCCGGCCCGGTTGAGCAGCGGACCGCCGCTGTTGCCCGGGTTGACGGCGGCGTCGAACTGGATGAGCCCGGACAGCTGGCCGCGCCCGGTGGGGATGCTGCGGTCGGTGGCCGACACGACGCCCGCGGTGAGGCTGTGCGTGAGGCCCAGCGGGTTGCCGACGGCGTAAACCGCGTCGCCGACCGGCGGCGGGCCCGCCATCACCGCGGGCACCACCAGGTCGGGCAGCCGGTCCGGGGCCAGCACGGCGATGTCGCTGTCCGGCTTGGTCACGAGCACCGTGGCCCCCGACGTGGTGCCGTCGGCGAACCCGAGCTGGATGCGGGTGGCGCCGTCCACCACGTGCAGCGCCGTGAGCACCGCGCCCGCCGCGTTGATCACGACGCCGCTGCCGAGCCGGGTGTCGATGTTGCCCGGATCGGCCCGCTGGGCCGTCACGACGACGAGCGACGGCGTGATCGTGCGGTCGGCGATGGTGGCGTCGGGCGGGGTGTTGCGCTGCTGCTCCTGCGCCTGCTGCAGGCCGTGCTGCACGGCCTTGTCGACGTCGGCCGGGGTGAGCGGCGGCGGGCCCGCGGGCCACAGCCACCAGACCCCGAGGCCCAGTACCGCGACAACGGCGACGGCAACGTAGAGGAGAACGCGCCGCCTGCGCCGACGGGACCGGTCCCCTGGTGCTAGCTCCGGCTCCCCAACCGGCGACGCGGCCTCGGCCGGTCGCATCTCTCGCACACTACGCGTCAACCAGGAAAATCGAGGTGAAAACCGGGTGTCGGGGGGTCAGTCCGCTTGCACGTGCTTCCCCCCGGTGAGGGCGAGGTACAGCACGGCCGCCACCACGGAGCCGACGATGAGGCTGATGTCGACGCCACCCGCGATGTTCGCGAGCGGGCCCTGGAAGAGCTGGGTCTGGATCATCAGCAGCCCGACGATCGACCCGACGGCCCAGGCCAGTGCGGCCTGCCAGCTCCAGCCCCCGGAGTACCAGTAGCGGCCGCCGGTGCGACCGCGGTTGAACACCTGCAGGTCGTCGGGGTCGTAGCGGCCGCGGGTGAGCAGGAACCCGATGCCGACGATCGTCGCCCACGGCGCCGCGAGCTCGGCGAAGGCGATGAACGCCGCGGTGGCCGCGGCCTGGACGGTGGGCGCGAGCAACCCGAGGTAGACGAGCACCACGCCGATCACGCCGATGATCACGGTGGCGCGGGCGCGGGTGAGCCGGACCACGATCGCCTCGAGGTCGAGCCCGGCGCTGTAGAGCGACTGCGCGACGAGGCCCACGCCGCCGAACACGCCGAACGGCAGCAGGAGCACGGCGTACCAGAGCGGCGAGTCGTTGGCGACGCCGACCGTGAACGGCGCCGCCGGGTCGGTGAACGCGGTGGTGACGGCGGCGCCGATGGCGGCGGGCACCACGAACCCGATGAAGATGGCCAGCGAGCCGATCCAGGCCAAGCTGCTCTGCGAGTGCCGCTCGGAGGAGATGTAGCGGGTCCAGTCACCGAGGATCGTGCACACGAGCAGCGCGCCCGAGACCCCGATCGTCGTCGCCACCAGGAACCACGTGGGCCAGAAGTCCCCCAGCAGCGGCTGGCTGCCCTCGTAGCCCCAGCTGATGGAGCCCGCGAACGCGACGAGCATGAGGATCGCCAGGAGGCCGCCGACGATGCAGATGATCGTCGTGGCGCGCACCAACCAGCGGAACCCCCAGATGGCCACCGCCACCGAGACCGCCGCGACCAGCGCGTAGGCCACGCCCTGGGTGGCGGGGTTGTCGGGGAGCCCGAACAGCCTGCCCGCGGCCGCGACGCCTGCCGAACCGCTGGTCCACACGGTCAGCGCCACGGAGAACAGGCAGGTGAGGAGCCCGATGCCACTGCCGATGAACCGGCCGCGCACGCCGAAAGTGGCGCCGGAGGAGGTGGCGTTGTTGGTGGCGGTGCGCGACCCGATGAGGATCAGCGGCACGAGCAGGATCTGCCCGACGATGGTGCCGACGGCGATCGCGGAGATCGTGGCCCACAGGCCCAGCCCGAAGTACATGCCCAGCCAGCCGAACGCGATCGCGCCCAGGCCGACGGAGCCGCCGACGAACACCACGAAGAAGGTGGTGGGCGTCGACGTGCGCTCGTTCTCCGGGATGCGGTCGACGCCGTTGCGCTCGAACCCCGACGGTCCGATGCCTTGCTGTGGAGCCAGTTCGCCCGGCGCCCCGCTTCGCTCAACGCCCATGACCGCGTCCCCCTCCGACAATCGAGTGACGACAGAGGCGCGAGTTCGTCACCGTGCGCTGCACGCCGCGACCTTATAGGGCAGACGCGAAATCCGAACGGCCCCGGTGTCCAACCGGCGCGCCACCGCATCACTGACGGCAATCGGCGGAGGCATGATCGACAGTCTAGCTGCGGCCGCGTAGCCCGATCGGGGGATTGATCCCGGACTCGGCCGGGGCGGCGAGGTAGCCGTCGTCGATGCCGACGAACCGCTTCCACGGCCCCGCGATCTGCAGGTGCGGGCAGCGCTCGGCGAGGGTGGTGACGGCGGTGACGGCGACCTCGCGCACGTGGTGCAGGCCGCCGCACAGGTGGTAGCCCGAGCCGAAGCCGAGGTGCTGGGTGTGGTCGCGGCCCGGGTCGAACCGGTCGAGCGGCTCCGCGTGCGCGCCGGGCAGGCCGCGGTTGGCCGCGGTGAGCCACATCAGCACCTGGTCCCCGGGCTCGACCTCGACGTCGCCGATCTGGAACGACTCCCGCACGAACCGGCTGGCCTGGGGGAACGGGTTGCCGATCCGGACCGCCTCCTGCACGGCGCCGCCCGCCCGTGCGGGGTCGGCCATGCGCTCCCACGTCCCCTGCTCGACGGACAGGCCCGCGGCGAGCGTGACGGCCGCGGCGGTGGCGACCGTGCTGACCGAGAGGGAGTAGACGATCCCCCACGCCTCCCGCTCGGTGACGACGCCCCCGGCGACGAGCGCCTTCGCCTCCGCCGCCACCCCGCCGAGCCCGGGGCGGGCCATCAACGCCCGGTAGTACTCGTCCATCGCCGCCGTGGTGAGCATCGGCCAGTGCTCGAAGAACTCGCCCTGGGCGAGCTGGTCGGCGATCGCGTACTCCACGTCGGTGGGCTCGACGCCCAGCCACTCCGCGGTGGACGCGACGACGACCGGCACGGCGAAGTCGTGGTAGAGGTCGAAGGCCTGGCCCGGCGCGGGGGCCAGCGCCTCGGCCGTGCTTCGGGTGGTGGCCCGGCGGGCGGCGGCCGCGGAGGCGGTGAACCAGGAGGCCATGGCGGTGCGCAGCGCGCCGTGCCTGCCCGGGCAGCCGCTCATCGTGCGACGGTCGGTGGCCCAGACGAACGCGCTCACCGGGTGCAGCCGCTCGCGGTCCTCCGCCGACACGGTCTCGCTGACGTCCGCGGTGACCCGGACGGGGTCGCGCAGCAGCGCGCGGATCGTCGCGTAGTCGTGGACGTGCACGACGCTGCTGTCGTCGCCGTCGCGGTACGGCGCGACCGACGGGTCGTAGCAGCGCGGCGGCCGCGGACTCGGATCACTGAGCATGACGGGATCACGGTACGCGACGAAGGCGGACTACGGTGCGCTTATGGCAGGCCCGAACCCCTTCGACACCTCCGTGCCGCATTCCGCCCGGATCTGGAACTACTGGCTGGGCGGGAAGGACAACTTCCAGGCCGACCGCGAGGCGGGCGAGGAGTTCCTCACGTACTACCCGCAGCAGTTGGACAAGGCGCGCGCCTGCCGCCAGTTCCTCTCGCGCGCGGTGCGCTACCTGGTCCAGGAGCAGGGCATACGGCAGTTCCTCGACGTCGGCACGGGCCTGCCGACCGCGGACAACACCCACGAGGTCGCCCAGCGGCTGGCCCCGGAAGCCCGCATCGTCTACGTCGACAACGACCCGCTGGTGCTCGCCCACGCTCGCGCGCTGCTCACGAGCTCGCCCGAGGGCTCCACCAGCTACATCGACGCCGACATGCACGACCCACAGGCGATCCTCGCCGAGGCGGGCAAGACGCTCGACCTCGACGAGCCGATCGCGCTCCTGATGATCGGCGTGCTCGGGCACGTCGCGGAGTACGAAGAGGCCTGCTCGATCGTGCGCGCGCTGCTCGACGGCCTGCCGTCGGGCAGCTACCTGGTCGAGACGGACGGCACCGACTCGAGCCCGGAGTACATCGCGGCCATCGAGATGTACCGCGACAGCGGCGGCGTGCCGTACAACGCCCGCACCCACGAGCAGATCGCCGGGTACTACAAGGGGCTGGAGCTCGTCGAGCCGGGCGTCGTGCCGATCAACCTGTGGCGGCCCGAGGCCAACGTGTTCGGTGAGGCCCCCGACGTCTCCGAATCGGGCGGTGTCGGCCGGAAGCCCTGATCCCGCGCCGCTGCTCGGCCGCTGCGACTACTATGACAACCGTCATGACGCAGAAGAGTGCACGGGAACGCACCGTCCGCAGCGCCGCCTTGCTCTTCCGCGAGCGCGGGGTCGGCGGCACCGGGCTGCGCGACGTCGTGGAGCACGCGGGCGCCCCGCGCGGCTCGCTGCAGTACTACTTCCCCGGCGGCAAGGAGCAGCTGCTCGTCGAGGCGATGGCGTGGATGGCCGAGCGGGCCGCCCGCCCGCTGCACGCGGCGCTGGCCGCCGCCGAGCCGCCGTCGCCGCGGGACGTCGTGCACGGCCTGCTCGACCGGTTCCGCGAGCTCCTGACCATCACCGACTACCGCGGCGGCTGCCCGATCATCGCGGGCGTCGCCGACGCCTCGTGGGACAGCCCAACCGTCACCGAAGCGGCCCGGACGGCGTTCGCGACCTGGCTGGCGCCGCTGCAGGAGGCCCTCGCGCGCGGCGGCGTGCCCGCCGAGCGGGCGGCCCGCCTCGCGCTGCTGGTGGTCAGCGCGGCCGAGGGCGCGCTGGTGCTCAGCCGCGCCCGGCGCGACCTCACCGCGCTCGATGCGGTGCAAACGGAGCTGGACCTGCTGCTCGCGGTCTAGATTTCCGGCCGTGACAGAGCAGGTCCGAGACGTCGCGCCACGGGCGCCGATCGACCGCGGCTGGGTCGACTGGGCGGTGGCCCGCCTGAGCGCCGACACCCGCCGCAGCGCCGACACCCACCTGCTGCAGGTGCGCACACCGGCGGGCCTGGGCGTCGACATCTACCTCAAGGACGAGTCCACCCACCCGACCGGCAGCCTCAAGCACCGCCTGGCGCGTTCGCTGTTCCTCTACGCCATCTGCAACGGCGACATCGGGCCCGACAGCACGGTCGTCGAGGCGTCCAGCGGCTCGACGGCGATCAGCGAGGCCTACTTCGCCCGGCTGCTCGGGCTGCCGTTCGTCGCGGTGGTCGCCCGATCGACCAGCCCCGACAAGCTCGCGCTGATCGAGCGCGAGGGCGGTCGGTGCGAGCTGGTGGACTCCGCGGGCGCGGTCTACGAGGTCGCCCGCCGCCTCGCCGCCGAGGTGGGCGGCCACTACCTCGACCAGTTCACCAACGCCGAGCGCGCCACCGACTGGCGGGGCAACAACAACATCGCCGAGTCGATCTTCGAGCAGCTGGCGGCCGAGCCGCACCCGGTGCCCGAGTGGATCGTGGTGGGCGCGGGCACCGGCGGCACGAGCGCCACCATCGGCCGGTACCTGCGCTACCGCGGCCTGGCCACCCGGCTCGCCGTGGTCGACCCGCAGGGGTCGGCGTTCCTGCCCGCCTACGCCGCCGAGATCGCGGACACCCCCGGGTCGCGCATCGAGGGCATCGGACGGCCCCGGGTCGAGCCGTCGTTCGTGCCGCGCGTCGTCGACCGGATGCTCGGCGTGCCCGACGCGGCGTCGGTCGCGACAATGCTCTTCCTCGACGAGCGGTTCGGGCTGCGCGCGGGCCCGTCCACCGGCACCAACCTCTACGGCGCCCTACTGCTGGCGTGCGAGCTGCGCGCCGCGGGCCGCACCGGCAGCATCGTGACGCTGATGTGCGACCGCGCCGACCGCTACGCCGCCACGTTCTGGAACGCCGACTGGCGCCGCGCCCAGTCGATCGACCCCGACCCGTACCGGGCCCACCTCGACCGGGCCTGGGACACCCTCGCTTGGCCGGGGTGATCGCCGCGAGCGGTACCGCATGCCGGTTGCCGCCTGCGTGGTGTGCCGCTCGCGGCGATCACCCGCGGACGAAACCGACCGGGTTGGGCTGCGGCAGCGTGCCGCTGTCCAGCACCGCCGCGGCCAACGGCGCGAGCAGGTCGGCGAGCCGCTTCGTCGCCGCATCGCCGAGCGCGCGCCACGGCCCGTCCGCCGCCGCGTCGGTGGCGTCCTCGATCTCGGCGTGCAGGCGCCTGCCCGCGTCGGTGAGCCGCCCGTCCGCCGTGAGGACACCGTCCGCCCGCAGCGCCGCGGCGCCCTCGGCCCAGGCCGACTCGTCGAACTTGCGGCCCGTGCGCAGCACCTCCGGGTCGGACTCCCCCGCCGCCGCCTTGATCAGGTGCGAGCCGACGGGGGTGATCCCGCGCGCCACCAGGACGGCGATGTGGCCGTCGCCGCGGTGCTCGCGCAATGTGGTGGCGGCCTGCCACAGCGCCAGGTGCGGCTCGGGCGGCCGGGGCAACACTTGGTTGGCGGCGGCCAGCACCCGGCCCGCGCACCCGGCGGCCGCGGCGGCCCGCCAGGCCAGCTCCGCGGCCTCGGCCGTGGCGGGCGCGGCGACGACGTCATCGCCCCACAGCCGCCGCAGCGCCGCACCCGCACCGTCCAGCCGCGCGGCGAGCGCCGCCGCGGGCGTCGTCAGCTCCCACGCGTCCGGCAGCGCCCGCTCGAGCCGGTCGGGGTGGAACCCGAAGAACGCCGCCGTGGCGATCCCGGGCCCCACCGCGCCGAGCGGCGCCGAGCGCTGGGCGGCGTAACCCATCCAGAACCCGCGCATGCCGAGCGCGTCGGCGGCCGCCCGGGCCTCGGGGGTGAAGTAGCTGACCACGTGGATCGGCTCGAGGAGCCCCCACATCCGACGCGCCCGGTTCATCGGTCCTCCTCGATTTATGACGACCGTCATAGTGCCCGATCGGCTCGTGCAGCGTAGAACAAGAGACTATGACAGTCGTCATAAGTCCGGCGACCGCCGAGGCGGTGCGGGCACTGGTGGGCTCCTGTTCGCCCGCCTCGTTGCAACGGCGCTTCTTCCTCCCCGCGCCGATGGACCGGGAGGTGGTCTGGAGCCGGTACGGGAGCTACCTCCTGGCCGGGCCCCCGCTCGGCACGGCCACCGTCGCGACGGTCGCGGGCCACCCGGTCGGACTGCTGAACCTCATCGTCGTCGGGACGCGGGCGGTCGAGCTGAGCCTGCTCGTCGCCGACGCGTGGCAGCGCCGCGGCGTGGCGACCCACCTGCTCGCGACCGCGCTGGACGAACCGCGCTGGGTCGGGTGGACCGTGCAGGCCACCGTGCAGCCGGACAACCTGCCGGTGCGGACCCTGCTGCGCAGCCGCCGGTTCGGCATCTGGGAGCTCGTCGACCGGGACCTGTCGTCGTGGGACTTCGCCCTTCGACCCCTCGCCGCCTGACCTTCCCGCTTCTCCTCACTTGCGGCTAGTCTGCTTGTCAGACAAGCTGAGGGGAGGCCGTGGTCGTGGACGTACGCCCGGTGGCCCGCCAGTCACTGGTCGAGCAGGCCGCCGACGAGCTGGCCCGCCTGCTCGCCGCCGGGCACTGGCCGATCGGCACCCGGCTGCCGGGCGAGCTGGAGCTCGGCAGGCTGCTCGGGGTGGGGCGCTCCACGGTGCGGGAGGCCGTGCGGTCGCTCGCCGCCGTGGGGATGGTGGAGACGCGGCAGGGGGCGGGCACGTTCGTCGCCTCGGCGAGCCCGCTCACGCCGCTCGACCGACGGCTGCGCCGCGCGGTCGTGGCCGAGGTCTACGAGGTCCGCATGGCGCTGGAGCTGGAGGCGGCCCGCCTGGCCGCGGCCCGCCGCACCGACGCCGACCTCGTCGCGCTGCGGGCCGCGCTCGCCGCGCGCGTGGCGGCGGGCTCGCCCGCCGAGTTCGTCGACGCCGACCTCGTCTTCCACCACGCCGTGATCGCGGCCGCCCACAACCCGGTGCTGGCCGAGCTCTTCACGCACTTCGCGACGGCGCTGCGGGCCGCGCTGCTCGACCTCGCCGCCGACACCGCGCTGCGCAGCCCGGCCGACCGCGCGGCGGCCACCGACGCCCACCACGACCTCGCCGCCGCGATCGCCGCGGGCGACGGCGCCGCCGCCGTCGACGCCACCCGCCGCAACGTCGAGACCACCCTGCTCCAGCTGCGCGGCGCATGAACCGGCGGCGACTGGCCACGCTCACGGCGAGCCACCTCATCGACGACCTCTACCAGGGGGCGGTGCCCGCGCTCGTGGCGCTGATGGTGCTCGCCCGCGGCCACAGCTACGCCGCGGCGACCGGGCTCACGCTGGCCGCCACCGTGCTGTCCTCGGTGGCCCAGCCCGCGTTCGGCCTGCTCACCGACCGTCGGCCGATGCGCTGGCTGCTGCCCAGCGGGCTCGCGCTGGCGGGGATCGGGATCGGGCTCTCCGGGATGAGCGACGACTACGCGCTCACCTGGGCCGCGATCGCGCTCTCCGGCCTCGGGGTCGCGGCCTACCACCCCGAGGCGTCGCGCGCCGCCCGCGGCGCCGCGGGCGGTACCGCCGTCGGGATGAGCTGGTTCGCCCTCGGCGGCAACATCGGCTTCGCCGTCGGCCCACCGCCACCACCGCCGTGCTGCTCGTCGCAGGCCTCGGCGGCACCCCGCTGCTGGCCGTGCCCGCCGTCGCCGCGGCCGCGGTGCTCGCGTTCGGCCGATCTGCGCCGCGGGCCCGTTCGTCGGCGCCCGTGGAACGCGTCGGCACGTCGCGCTGGCGGCCGTTCCTCTGGCTGACCGGGGCGGTGATCGCCCGTTCCGTGGTGTTCTTCGGGGCGTCCAGCCTGATCGCGCTCTACCTGCGCCAACGCTTCGGCGCCGACCCCGCGACCGCGAGCAGCGCGCTCACCGTGCTGCTCGGCGTCGGCGCCGCGGCCACGCTCGTCGGCGGCAGGCTGGCCGACCGGCTCGGCCGGGTCCGCACGATCCGTGCGGGGCACGCGTTGGCCGTGCCCGCGCTCGTCGGGCTGGTGGCCGCGCCCAGCTTGCCGTTGGCGTTC